>JAESQS010000234.1 GCA_016765035.1 Kordiimonadaceae bacterium
AATCACTTTTGCTGTTTTCACTTCTGTTGTCATTTGTGTTTGGAGGCGCGGTGCTGGCCGCCGAGCCACAAATAAACAATCCGGTTTTGAATGAGATAATGCTTCAAGCTGAACAAGGGGACTCTGAGGCTCAAGTCAATTTGGCAACGATGTACAGAGATGGATGGATCGTTCCCCAAGATACGGAAGTCGCGCTCAAATGGTTTATACGGTCCGCCGAGCAGGGAAATATTCGTGCGCAGATGATATTGGCAGGGAGTTACTCCGCTGGGCTAGAATCCAAGTGGGACTATACGGTAACTGTCCCGCAGGATTATAGGGAAGCTGCCAGATGGTACACATCGGCAGCGGAACAGGGAAATCTCAATGCTCAAGCCCTATTGGGAATGATGTACGCAGAGGGCCAAGGTGTTCGCCAAGATTTCAAAGCAGTCGCCAAATGGTTCACTCTGGCAGCGAAGCAGGGGGACCCTGTTTCGCAGGCCAAATTGGGGCTGATGTACAAAGTCGGGAGGGGTGTTCGCCAAGACTACAAAGTAGCAGTCCAATGGTACACTCTTGCGGCTGAACAGGGGAACGCCAGGGCTCAGATCTTGTTGGGCTTGATGTACGCAAATGGGGAGGGTGTCGCGAAAGACAATAAGGTAGCGGCGCAATGGACCACTCTTGCGGCGGAACAGGGGAACGCCAATGCTCAGACCTTATTGGGACTGATGTACGCAGAGGGGCGGGGTGTTCGTCAAGACGAAACAGTAGCGGCCCGATGGTACACGTTGGCGGCGGAACAGGGAGACGCCAATGCGCAGACCTACTTGGAAGAGAGGTCTGCAAAAAGGCAGACTGTTCGCCAAGACGAAACTGCAGCCCACAAACGGTACGCTCTAGCAGCCAAACAGGGGGACGCCCGTGCTCAGTACAACTTGGGATCGATGTACTACCATGGGCAGGGTGTACTGCAAGACTACAAAGTGGCTCACAAATGGTACACACTGGCAGCCAAGCAAGGGAATGACCGTGCTCAGTTCGTCTTGGGAGGGATGTACTACCAAGGGAGGGGTGTACTGGGAGACTACAAAGTAGCCCTGAAATGGTACTCTCTGGCAGCCAAACAGGGGATGGCCAGTGCCCAGTACAATTTGGGAATGATGTACACTGACGGGCAGGGCACCCCGCAAAACAAAACCGTAGCGGTCCAATGGTACTCTCTGGCAGCCGAACAGGGGGACGCCCGTGCTCAGACCAATCTGGGGGTTTTATACATAGACGAAGAGAGTGCCCTGAAAGACTACAAAGCGGGGCTTAAATGGTCCGCGTTGGCAGCAAAACAGGGTGCCTCCTCAGCCCAAAATAATTTGGGGTTGATCTACTTAAAAGGGTTGGGCGTCCCCCAAGACTATAAAGTGGCGCTTAAATGGTTCCATCTTTCAGCCAAGCAAGGGTCGTTCGCAGCCCAGTACAATTTGGGAGTGATCTACTCAAGCGGGTGGGGCGTCCCGCGCGATTATAAAGTGGCGCTTAAATGGTACACGCTTTCAGCCAAGCAAGGCTTCGCCCGAGCGCAGTACAATTTGGGCGTGATTTACAGAGACGGGGTGGGCGTTCGCCAAGACGACAATGCGGGGCTTAAATGGTTCACTCTTGCAGCAAAGCAGGGGGGAGCAAAAGCCCAGTACAATTTGGGTGTGATGCACAGAGATGGGCTGGGCACGCGCCAAGACTACAAAGTAGCATTAAAATGGTTTGTGCTTGCAGCTCAACAAGGGCTCGGCGATGCCCAATACACTTTGGGTGTGATGTACCAAGAGGGGTTGGGTGTTCCCCAAGACGACAAATTGGCGTTGCACTGGACCACTCTTGCAGCCAAGCAGGGGCTCACTCGCGCTCAGTACAATTTGGGGATGATGAGCATAAAAGGGTGGCTGTCCAACAAGCCGAAAAATTAGTGCTCGAATGGTTTGTTCTGGTGGTGCGCTTTGGCAGTCCAACAGAGAGACGTCCTTACGCGTTCCTTCCGGAGAGGTTATGTCTCCATCGCCTTAGTGTCATCACCAAACTTGTTACGGCAATCCGTGCCTCCCCCTAGAAAACGAAAGTTGGGGCGTGGGCAGGTCGTTGTGCAGAACGATAGATACTTACTGCCGATAGATGGATTGCCGGAACAAGTCCGGTAATGACGGAGTGGGGAAAACGAGAACAAGAACAAGAACACACAGGCTCCCTCATGGGGGCCTTTTTTATTGGAGAATCTTCTATGACAATTTCTTATCCCTCCAGCGGTGCGCGCGTGGAGGTGGACGGCGACGGTGTGTCGTCATCGGTCACACTTCCCTTTGCGTTTTGGGTGGGCAGTGACCTGCGAATTATTCATACCGACGCCTCAGGCGTTGATGTTCTTTGGGGGCACGGTGTGGACTTTACTGTTTCAGGGGGGGAGGGCGATACGGGGTCGATTGGCTTTTCGCCGTCCAAACTCATCGGGGGTGAAAAGCTGACGATCCTGCTTGCGGACCAAGGCGACCAGATGGTCAGTTTTAATGCGGGGCAATTGTTGCCCTCCACGATCGAAACGGGCCTGGACAGGCTTACCTCCCGGTTGCAGGGGGTGAAAGAACAAGTGAGCCGATTGGTTGGGTTCAAAGAAAGTAGCCGCACATCGGCGCCCACTTTGCCTGAGCCAAGTGCTGATGGGTACCTTGGGTGGAATGAAACGGGATCGGACTTGGAGAACAAGCCGGCTTTATCTGTGGGCACGGTGAGCGATGTGGCTGAAGGGGGCGAACCCGGCGTGACGCTGAACGCGGACGGGTCGTTTGATTTTGATTTGCCAGTGGGGGCAACTGGCGCAACTGGCACGCCGGGCACCCCGGGTGGTCCTCAAGGGGAGCCGGGCATTGAAGGAGAGCAAGGCGAGCAGGGGGAGGCCGGTGTGGCGGGGGCTGCTGGTGTTGACGGCGCGGTCGGTGCTGCTGGGTCGGATGGGGTTGATGGGAGCACAGGTGCAACCGGTGCCGCAGGTGTGGCGGGTGTGGCT
>JAESQS010000026.1 GCA_016765035.1 Kordiimonadaceae bacterium
GTCAGGTAAGGCGTGGAAGGCATTGAACGACTTGCCACCAGATGAATGGTCTTGCTGTTTAGAAGAAGGCTCTAAGTGGGCTTTGGAGGTGGCTAAATCCTCTGGCTTTGAAATGGTCAACTGTCCCCCAACAACTGACGAGGTGAGCCAATGAGCCATGTTGCCACATTAAAGGTGCTGGCTGATCGTATCCGCAAGTGTGACGAGCTTAATTCTATGGATGCCCTAGAGGTGGAAAGCGCCGCAGATCACATCTTTAAGATCGAGAAGAAAAACGCATACCTGAAGGCGGAAATAATCAACGCCAACAAACGCCCCGTTACTTACGAGGTGACAAAATGAACAACGGCTGCAAACTAGCAAACGATTTGGCGGTTTTGGCCGTTGGAGATTTAAGGGGCATCCACTTAGATGAAACGCCAGAGCAGTACGGGCAAATGGTCGCTCGATACACGCTCAATTTCTACGCTGGCAGGTACGTGGAAGAACTGACCACCAAACGTTACCCCCTTAATAACAGATACTACACCTTAAAAAGGAGGCTAATTATGCCTAAAATTACGTCCGAAAAAGAGACTAACCCAGCCGCAAATCAAACCCCAGACCCGATTGATGTCGAAGTTGGCTGCGCGATGCGGCTGCGCAGGAGAGAGCTTCACATAACCCAAGATGAACTTGCAAAAGCTATCGGAATTACATTCCAGCAGGTACAAAAATACGAAAAGGCCGCAAATAGAATTAGTGCTAGCCGACTATTCAAAGTAGCGAAGGCGCTAAAAGTAGACGTGATGTATTTTTTCCCAGAGCTTCCGACCCCAGATTTAGATTTAGATTTAGATCAAGCCGGCCATTTGGCCTGCGCTAAAACTAATATGATGATCGCCTTAGTTCACGTCGAGAAAGCGGAAAGCGCCACATTATGAGGCGTTTTCAATGACCCGATCACAGTCATCAATTTACCAGACTGAGTTGTCAATGACACCACTGGCGTCTGTTCAATGTGATGCTGGCACTCCTGCTGTGCATTTCGAGCGTTGTAGCAATTGCGTGCGTGCGTTCGATAGCGATTTTCCATGCAGCTTCATTAAAAAGCCGCGAAGCGACAAAGCCTCTTACGCGATAGGTCAATTGCATGGGTACAGGATGGGCTTACAAGAGACAGCCCGTAAAAATGCGGGGTTGGCCGGTCCTCATGCCAGTCAGCGCATATCGCGCGCTCCCTCCTGTCGTTCATTGTAGGCAAGAAGAATTATGATTTCTAAATTTTTTACCCAAGACGCGAAGTTTCGTTCAATGACGAATATTGAGCTGATGAACCACGCCCGGACTTGTTCAGACGATGAAGCGCCGCCGATTTTACGCATCTTATCTGACCAGCACCGTTTGATTGACGTAGAGCTTGCTGAAGCCGAAGAGCGCTTTCATGATTTGGCGAATGACATGGCTGATATTGAACACGCGTTGGAGGAATTACAGGAAGAGCTTGATTGTGAGAAGGTCAAAAACACTGAATTAATCGAACTTCTCAGGCCAATTGTTAAAGAAGAGGTGGAAAATGTCCTTAGCGCTAAGTGAGACACCACGCCCTCTAAATGTGCCTGCGGTAGCAGCGCGATGGGGCTGTACTCCAAAGCATGTTTACAACTTGCTTAATGAAGAAAAATTAACAGGGTTTCGCATAGGCCGCTTGTGGCGGGTGCCTGTATCAGCGGTAGAGGACTTCGAATGTCAGACACAAGCAATGCAAGACTTATCAACCACCGAGGAAAGTGGAGCGTCTACCTCAATGGAAAGCGCTACTCGCTCGGCATCGACTTCGATCCGAGCACAGAATATGAAGCAAAGCGCTTAAAGGCAATTTGGTTATTAAACCTCGCGGCACCAGTTGATAACAATATTAACACCCTGATTACCGCATACATAGATGATCTGAGGGATGAGAAGCGCGATTACAAAAGGCCGAGCTATGCATGGAAGAATTTAAAGAATACTTTCGCGCACTTAACGCCGGACATCATCGACAAAAAAACGCAAAGGGCTTACATCGAACAGCGGCGTGACGTTGAAGGATGTGCTCAAGATACTATCAGGACTGAAATGTCCGTATTGCGCCGCACGATAAATTGGGCGGTAAAAGAAAAGCTGATTACTGAGGCTGATAAGTCTCATATTATCGTGCCAAAGGCGGGAGCGCCAAGGGAAAAATATTTAACTCGCGAGCAATTTAGAGTTTTCTTGGCAGGGGCAAAATCACCTCATGTAGAGCTATTCATCGTGATAGCCATGACTTCCGCTGCGAGAAAGCAGGCCATTCTACAATTGCAGTGGGCTAATGTTAAATTTAATGAGCGACAAATAGACTTCAGGGACGCTGACCAGTCCGCGCATCGGAAGGGTCGGGCGATTGTTCCGATGAATGATCTTGTTTTTAATGCACTAATGGAAGCATACGCGGCTCGCCAAGGCGACTATGTGATAGAATATGCGGGTGGGCCTGTTGGAAATATTCGCCATTCATTAGAGCGGATTTCTAAGGCAACAGGCGTACACGCTTCAGCCCATATTTTCAGGCATAGCGCAGCGGTTTGGATGGCGCAGGATAATAAGCCCATTCAGATGATTGCGGAATATCTAGGTCACTCTGATATTTCGATCACGTACAAGTATTACGCTCGATATATGCCGGATCACCTACAAGATGCGGCGGACGTTCTGACATGGTAAGCCGAGCTAGGCACCGCTCACTTGTTCAATTGAACAAGCCAACAGGGAAAAGGGGGGATAATAGCACTATCTACAAGTAAGGAGCAGCAACGAGTTTCCAATTAAAACAATAGCATACGCTGGGGAACGCAGTCCTCCGAAGGCAGAGGTCTAGCGTTCGAATCGCGACGGGTGCACCATTACTTTCAATGACTTAGATGTACTTTGGGGCATAGGCGGGTGGTTCAATTGAACCAAAGCTGCCCGATATTCCTTATTTGTTCTCCATTTTTTAACTTAAACGGAGGGCATTATGCCAATTCAATCAATCGCGCTTTCACAGATCAAAGAAGGCGAAAATATTTGGTCATTCGATACAGAGGCCGAGGACTTCAAAACACTTGTCGCAAACATCAAGCAAGTAGGGTTAATCCATCCACCCACTGTTAAGAAGGACGGGGATACGTTTGTCCTTGTTGCTGGCTATCGCCGCTTTGCCGCCATGAAAAAACTTAACATTGAAGATGCAGATTTTTTAGTGCTGGCGGATAATGATAATGCTGCGGTCGTCGCCCTGTCGGAAAACGTCGTTCGTAAGCCAATGGATCAATGGGAACAATACGCCGCCTTTTCGGCCCTGGCTAAAACAACAGCGCCGGAAGATATTGACAATTCCGGCGTCTATCAGATTGCAGAGCTTACCCAAGAGCAGCAAGTGGAATGGATCGTTCTCTCGCAGAGCGCACGACCTTTGAAGAAGTGATCGAGCGCTTTCTGCGGGAGTAAACCGCGATTGTTGCCAGGGCAATGGCAATGCTCAAGGTTAGTTTTGATGATTACCGTGACAGGCGATTGGAGTAGATTGAGTGGCGTCGCAGTTACCGAGATACGATCCGTATAAGTTTGGATAAATATATCCTGCCGTATTTTGGCGCAAAGCATCTGACTATAATAGCCAGGCCAGATATACTCAATTTCCGCCTATACCTTAGTAAGCAGCCCGGCAAGGGTGGCGTCGCGCATCAACCATGTGATGACACCGCTCAGGATGATTTTAAATGAGGCTGCTGACTGATGTGCACTTGAAAATCCTATGCAGTGTCATCAATTGACCTGAAACGGGTTATTATTCTATTAAACTCGTAAACCCAAGTGGCATCATTCCCGAAGGTATGGATATGTTCGGGTCAGGAGTATCAATATATGCAACCAGCCCTTTTTCTCTCGCACGGTGCGCCGGACTTGGCTCTTGTCGACATCCCTGCCGCGCGCTTCCTGCGAACATTGTTTCATAAGGCTAATCGCCCCGCTGCAATTGTAATTCTTTCCGCCCATTGGGAGGAGGTCGAAGTGGAGATTACAACATCGCCCCTTCTGCCAACTATCCACGACTTTGGCGGATTCCCCCAAGCGTTATATGACCTACAGTATCCGGCAAAGACGGAACCGTGGCTTATAGAGGCTGTAGGCAACGCCCTTGGGGAAAAGGGTATTCAAGTTTCCCAAAACCCAAATCGAGGATTAGATCACGGGGCGTGGGTGCCTCTTTTACTTGCTGTACCAAAGGCAGATATTCCAGTTGTACAGGTTTCACTTCCGTATGCCTCTAGCACGCAGGATTATTTTGAATTTGGCCGATCCCTCTCGGCTCTATCCGCTCAAAACATCCTTATTATAGGGTCAGGTGCGTCAGTTCATAATCTGCGCTCGATCAAGCGTGAAGGAACGCCACCACCAGAGTGGGCGATCGAATTCACTGATTGGGTTGAAACGACGCTGTTAAACCAAAACTGGGCTGAGTTGTTTAAATTTGATCAAACCTCGGTTGGGAAAATGTCGCATCCCACACCGGAGCATTTCCTGCCGCTGATAGTAGCAGCAGGTGCTGGGGACGGGGCGGGACAGAAAATGCACATTCGAAAATTGCATGACAGTTACAGCTATGGCTCAATTGGCATGTCCGCGTGGGAGTTTACCAATGAAGCATGAGTTGGCTGAAAATCTGGCTTGAGGCACTTTGAATGCGCCTATTTTGTAATTCAACCAATGACGGGACTTGCTTCATTGAAATTACGTTTCTCAGTGGGCATCAGTTCACTCTTAATTCTAGGGTGGTGATAACAGGGTACTCTCCACTTTACTGACGCAATTCCAGTATGCCAGCTGATGATATTTTAGCGATGAGGCTCAGTTTACAAAAAGAAGAGGCAGCAGGTGGCGCGCTATACTTAGGGGGTTTCGATTAAAGCCAGAATATGTGCTCTTATGCGGGTTTCTATGCCGCGCATATATGTGCGGTCAGGCCGATTGTGACCACGAAAAAGGGACAACCCTTCGAGCAAAGAGACAGCCAAAACACCTGTTTTTAAAGCTGTGGCCTTACTGAGGGCTGGGTTAATCTCAACAAATAAATCGCTTAAGCCGTCTAGGTAGGCATCATAAAATTCGTTCATCACGGCCTGAACTTCTGGCTCGTGAGAGGACAAAGCCCATAACTCCCAAAAAAGGGCACAACTGCGTCGGTTTTTTTGGTCTTTCAATATATAGTCGACGGCAAAAATAAGCCGCTGTTTGGCTGTAGATTTACGACCAGTTACCCGGTTGGCCATGCTGGTTTGGTATCGGGACATTTCGGCCTCTAGCATGGCGACAAGCAACGCTTGTTTGCTAGGAAAATAATATTGTAAATTGCCGTGCTTCATATTGGCTTTTGCAGCAATTTTACGCATTGTAAATTCGCCGTAGCCTTCATTCACTAAAATGCCAGCTGCCACTTCCAGTATCTCATTCACGCGGACTTTGCCTTTGGTGTTTGTGGCAGTGCCGGGGCGTGCGCCCGCAGTGTTTTTTACTGTCATTAGGTACCTTTATATCGTGTATTAGCCCTCGTTTAATTTTATAGAAAAATATGAGGGCCTCGTCCATCTTGCAGTGAAAGTTACTGAAGATTAGGTGTTAAAAGTGAGCGTTTCCTATCCCCCGTGGGGGAGAGGAAACGCTCAGTGAGTAAATGTCACTTATGCTTAAAAGTGGTAACTAAGCGATAAACCATATTGGCGTGGCGCCCCAATTTGGGCAAAAGCTAAATCGAAGTCCAACAAGTCAATCACATGGCCATTGTATGTTTTATTGGCAAGGTTTTTACCATAAGCCGCAATGGACCAGCCACTTTCATGCTCAAAGGCCATCCGAAGGTTTACCAAGCCAAATCCATCTTGGGACAGAATATCAATTTGTTTGGGCGAGAAGTAAATCTTGCTGGTGTAATTGTAATCAGCCCTGAAAATAAACGTGCCATCTAGTGTTGGTACTTCACGGGCATAATCAAGGGCAGCACTAAAGCTGTGCTTAGGCGCACGGGTTAATCTGTTGCCAGAAAAGTCAGCGAAGTCTTTATATTTTGTATCCAAAAAGCCGTACGTAACTTCTAGTTGGAGTTCAGGTGTTACACGCGCGGTTAATGCCATTTCGCCGCCATAGACTTCCGCTTTCGCCGCATTTCTGATTTGTGGTACTTCGATGCCGCCCGAAGAAACAACTGTGCGCACCTGCAAGTTATTATAATCATAGAAAAAGGCGCTTACATTCAGCTGCATCCGGCCTTCAAGGAGGGTAGATTTAAGCCCTGTTTCGTAGGAAGTGATTGTTTCAGGGTCAAACGCTACTTGGGCTGTTGCTGTATCAAATGGAAAGTTGTTGAACCCACCACTTTTGAAACCCATGGTAATGCCAGCATAGATAAGTGTGTTATCGGTAACTTGATAATCCAACACAAATTTGGGAGATAATTCACTAAAGCTGTCGGTTGCCGTTGTGCTAGGAATACCAACGGATTCAAACCCGACAAGTGCAACAGAACCTGCAGGGTTAAAGCGCTCCACAGTAAATTCTTTTTCTTCATGCGTGTAACGAAGCCCAGCGGTTGCTTTTTATTTATCGCTCAAGCGGTAAGAAGCTTCCCCGAAGGCAGCATAACTGTTGGTGAGAGTATCCGAATTGGTAACTTCATCAGGAAATCCAACATATAATTCCCCTAAGTCAATTAAATCAAAGGCTTCGCCTGTGTCATGCAGGTAAAATAAGCCTGCAATCCATTGAAGCGGACTGTCTGTGTTGGATGCCGCCCGAAGTTCTTGCGTGAACTGCTTGGTATCTTGTGTGGTCTCCAACCCAACCAACGGCAGCGGTGTGCTGTCGTAGTCTTCGGTATACTCAAGGTCCATCGTCCGGTATCCGGTTATGGATGTGTAGATAACCGCGTCTGTATCAAGCGTCACTTTGGCGGAAAGGCCAAGAATGTTACGGTCTGTTTTGGCGTCAGGTAAATCGTAGGCACCTTCAAACCTGTCGGGGCTTTCTGCTGGCGCAAAGCCAAAGAATGACCCAAAAACCACTTCTTTATAACTGCTGGTGGTACGGTCACGGCTGTAATCCATACTCACGATAGCGTCGAGCATATCAGTAGGTGTGAAGCGAAGTTGCCCGCGTAAGCTGAGGCTATCTTCATCATTTACTTTGTTGCCGCTTATTGAATCTGTTGTCCAGCCATCGCGCTTTTTCAGGCTAACCGAAACTTTACCATATAGACGGTCTTCTATAAACGGCGCGCTTACAAAGCCTTGGAGCTGTAGCGCATCATAGTTGCCATATGTCGCTTTGAAGGCACCAGTGGTTTCATTGTCGGGCTTGCGGGTAATAATATTGATAGCACCGCCATTGGTGTTACGGCCATAAAGCGTGCCTTGTGGGCCTTTCAGGACTTCCAGACGCTCTAGATCAAAAAGGTCAAATAGGGCTGATGAAGCGCGCCCCACATATATGTCGTCAAGATACACACCAACAGCGCCTTCGGCGGTGATGCCATCGTCGTTTGAGCCTATGCCTCGGATAAAAATTTGTGGGGATAATGTACTGTAGGAAGAAAGATAAAGCCCCGGCGTCAGGCCAGCAATATCAGTTAATTCTGTAACTGATGTTTTTTCCAGCATGTCGCCGGAAAAGGCCGTAACAGCAATTGGGACTTTGTTGAGCGATTCTTCCCGTCGCTGAGCCGTCACAATGACTTCTTCTAAGGCCCATGTATCGTCCGGCGAAGCTTCTTGCGCTTGGACGGATAGTCCCAGTGCGCCTGCCGTTAAAATCGTGCTCCCAAGGTAAAAATTTAGCCCTGTAACACGTGCTGATAGTCCTCCCATTTCATCTCTCCCGTTTTGATTTTAGGTTCTTTCGTTATTGGAATCATTCTTTTATTTATGGATTAACGGTATGACCAAGACATGAAACTGTCAATATTTTAGTACAAACGGCCTAAATACTAAAGTTCATAAAAATATTTATATAAATATAATTATCAGTAACATATTGAAATATATTAAAAATAACTAAAATACTGGCATTGTTAAATATTGAAGAGGCTTGACATTTTATTTAAATATATAAACTTTATATGCATACGGCCTAAAATAAAGGAGGCGATAAAATGCAAAAACGGTTTTCAATAATGTCTCGAAGAGGTTTTTTGCTTGGAACGACAGCGACCCTAGTTGGAGCAGGGCTTGGGCTTGCGGCCTTTGTTGGTAGTGATGCGGAATACCGAGAACAAATTAAGGGGGAGCGGCCAGAAACTCTGAGCGTAAGAGAGTTTGCGATTTTGGAAAAATTCGCAGAAACGATCGTTGTCCCTAATGGCGCCAATGTTCCCTCAACACGAACAGCGCGTGTTGCGCGGCGTATCGACAGGGAATTGGTGTTTCACGCAGGTAAGCTTAAATCAGATATACAGCAATCACTTTTGTATCTGGAATATAGCCCGCCGAGTAAAGGCGCTTTCTCCCGCTTTACCAGTATGAACGAAAGCCAACGCATCACATATATTGAGGCTCTCAGAAACTCAACTGATGTAACGGAACGGCAAATATATGCTGGCCTGCGCTTCATGTGCATTTTCTTTTATTATACGGATGAACGGGTATGGCCTTCCATTGGCTATGACGGACCTTTTGTGGACGCCAAGCCTTTTGCGGCAGGGAATAGCTTACAAAACCTGCCCCCTCTAGAACCCCAGCGTAACGCGGAGCAAGCCGGATGATCCTCGAGCATACAGATATAACGCGTGATTATAAGGAAACCGTTGATGTTGTTATCATCGGTTCGGGCTGTGGCGGCGCAACTGTTGGCAAGGAACTCGCAGCAGCAGGCCATAACGTGCTCATACTGGAACGTGGCGGTTATTACACAGCCAGCCGTGGAGACTTTGACCAGCGTAGTGACACCATGATGGCCCGCATAGATGGTAGCAGAGGGCTAGGCACCTCAAGTAACGGTGAGTTATCTCTCATGTATGGCAACTGTGTAGGCGGGGCTAGCGTGCATTATTGGGGCGACAGTTGGCGTTTACCAGATGACCGTGCTCAAGACTATGCGGACATGGGTGTAAAGCACCATGATAGTGACGTATTAGCACCGCACTTTGACCGCATTGAAAAAGATCTGAATATTCATATTCATGGGCCTGAATATTTCAACCGTATGAACCAATTGTTTGATAAAGCGGCAGGTGAACTAGGCTGGCATGTTGAAGGCGTGCCGCAAGCGCGGAAAGATTGTACCGGCAGCGGGCATTGTTTTCAGGGTTGCTCTTATGATGCAAAACAAAGCCAACTGGTAACCTATATCCCAGCTTTTACAAAAGCGGGCGGGCGCATATTTGCAGATTGTCATGTTGAAAAAATAACCACTGACAGTACCGGCGCAGCAAACGGTGTCGATGCCGTTTTTTTGAATAGGGAAACTGGTACACCAAACGGTTATAAACTGCGGGTGGATGCAAAGATTGTTGTGCTCGCAGCGGGCGGTTTTGCCTCGCCCCTTATTTGGTTAAAATCAGGCTTGCCGAATGGCAGCGGCCAAGTGGGTAAAAACCTTCTGTGCAACCCAAACCCTTATTTATATGCCATGTTCGAAGAAAAAATAACATTGTGGGAAAATGTGCCTGCTGCCACGGGTACGTCAGATTTCCGGCTGGCGAAATATGACGCTAGCGGTGCTTACCTTGAAGGCGGATACTTACTACATCCTAATCAAATTCAACCAGAATTTCTGGCGGTTACGGTTCCTGGCTTTGGGGCAGAACACCGCGAATTGATGAATAAGCTAGACCATTTAGGCAGTGTAGTTTCCTGGATTGACGACGAAATAGGGGGTGAAATTCGTTTAAGCGAAACAGGCGAAGCAATTTATGATTACACCCTACAAGGCATAGACATGTTAAAAGCTCGCGATGCGATGAAAAAGCGAGCTGAGCTTCTGTTTGCTGCTGGTGCATATGATATTTTTGTACCGGATCTTGCTGGCACGCGCATTAAAACCAAAGCTGACATTGCTCTTTTGGATACGCTCGACTTGAGCGGCGGAAATTTCTTGTTTGCCGCACCACACCCTTCCAGCACCCTGTGTATGGGGGAAGATGCCAGTAAAAATGTTGTAGCTTCCACCCATGAAGCCCACGAAGTGCCCGGTTTATTTGTGGCAGACCCAAGTGTCTTCCCCAAAGGGCCAAGCGTGGACCCATCCATGACCATTATGGCGTGGTCCTATGTGGCAACGCAGTTCATTCAACAAAAACTGGCTCAAAGGACCTTATGATGAAAACCATTATCAGCCAAAACTTGTGGCGGGCTTTGTTTGCCTTGTTAGCCCTTAGTTTTTCAGACTCGTCTCTTCAAATTGAACTGGGGCATTTTGACGACATCGGCTTGCCCGCAGCCATGGTGTCAATGGAACGTGTGGGCAATGCAGCGGAGGCGGCAGGCTGGGCAATTGTCTTTATATTATCATTTGCAAAAAACCCGCTGATTGCTCCTGAACTTTGTTTGTTCCTTGCAGGCATGTTGTTTTTTGATGTGCATACAACATGGCCACTAGATATGCCGTTGCCGCCTTACTTTCTTGTGTGGGGGAGTGTGCTTGCAGCTGTTCAAATACTGGCAGGGCTTTCCTTATATAAAAAACGTGCGGCTTTTTATGCACAAGAGAATGGAGCTTTGTCATGATGCTGCGTATCGCACTATTTTTACCCGTTCTTACGTTCGCAGGGTCTGCTTGGGGGGTTTATGTTGGTGACTTTGCCGGTGCTGGGTTTCCCGCCTCTGTCCTGCCTTTACATGCGTGGCTAAATGCCTTTGAAGCAAGCGGATGGCTGCTGTTGTGCATTTTTTATAAGCAAAGCTGGCTAAAACCAATTGCCTCGAAAATTGCCGTGTTTCTTGCCGGCATGTGGTGCTGGGACATGATTACAACCATGAACCTGACCATGCCTGTACCCCCACAACAAATTGTCTGGGGACCCATCAGCATCGCCATCTTATTACTGATTGCATACGAACTTCACAGTCAGTCTGGCTCCTATGCCAGCCCTAGAATTAATACTCGAAAAGGATAAAGTTATGAGTAAAGAAAAAGCAGTTTTAATCGCCGGTGGCTATGGCATCGTAGGTGAGCAAATGGCTGGATTGTTACGGGAAAGAAACCCCAACCAACCCATCATCATTGCAGGCCGAGATAAAGCCAAAGCTGATGCTGTGGCCAAGCGGATTGGAAAGGCAAAAGGCGTTGCCCTTGATGTAACAAGACAGGGATCTGTGGCGGCGCTGGCTGGTGAAATTTCTGCAGTTGTGACAGCAGTGAATGATAGCCATAATCATATCCTCGTTGAAACAGTGCGGGCGGGCATCCCGTATGTGGATATCACTCGCTGGACAGCGCTTCAGCGTAAAGCTGTATTGCGCGCATCTTTAGAGACTATCACTGCACCCGTTGTGTTTTCGTCATCTTGGATGGCAGGTGTTGCGGCGCTTGTGGCTAAGAAGCTGGCTGAGGGTTTCTCCCGCATTCACGAGGTAAATATTGATATTCTGTATTCTCTCAAGGATAAGGCTGGGCCTAATTCTATTGAATATGTAGACCAGCTTGGTACACCCTATGACGTATTTAAAGACGGTGAGATTGTTTCAGTCAAACCCATGACAGAGCCACGTATGGTCAGCTTTCCGGGTGGTATTGAGACCAAAACTTACCGCTTTGATACACCTGATCAAATGACACTGCCTGTTACACTTGGGGCCAACAGTGTTTCTGCGCGCATTGCCTATGACGATAAATCCAGCGCAGCATTTCTCGCGTTTCTTGTCCGTGTTGGTATCTGGAGCATTCTCAACCGCCCTGCCTTCACTAAAGTGCGCCGTGGCTTGCTTTATAACCCAGGCGAAGGCGGCTCTCAGGAGATTGTTGTAGAAATGACAGGTACTGATACTAAAGGGCAGCCTTGCAAAACATCTGCATCCATTGTGGATCAGTCTGGGCAAACCCACTTGACGGCCCTTGGAGGTGTTATTCAAATTGAACGTGTCCTTGGGCTGAATGGGGCAACAGGTGCCCCAAGCGGCATCACATTCCCCGAAAAGCATGAAGACATAGACCTTGCGCTTTCTATCTTAAAGGCGGGCGGCGTTAACGTCTCCTTCCAAGCCTGAAGTTTATCTCATGGAAACAGATATATTTGACCTCAGTGGCCGAGTAGCCGTTGTTACTGGCGCAAGCCGGGGTATTGGTGAAGAAATTGCCAAAATTCTTGCCCAACACGGAGCACATATAATCGTCAGTAGCCGAAAAATTGATGATTGTACCAAAGTGGTTGATGCCATTGTTGCAAGGGGGGGGAGCGCTGCTGCCTTCGCTTGCGATATCGGCAATATGGATGATATCATGGCTCTTTTTACATATGTGAAAAACCACCATGGCGCGTTAGATATTTTGGTCAATAATGCAGCGGCCAACCCCTTCTTTGGGCATATTCTTGATACAGACCTGAATGCTTATAATCGAACTGTGGATGTTAACATCCGTGGCTATTTCTTTATGTCTGTCGAAGGGGCAAAATTAATGCGGGAAAAAGGGCGCGGTGTTATTTTGAATACCGCCTCTGTTAACGGCATTCGCCCGGGGCCGGGGCAGGGTATTTATTCCATAAGCAAAGCCGCTGTCATTAACATGACCAAGGCTTTTTCCCGGGAATGCGCAGCATTTGGCATCAGGGTCAACGCTTTGTTGCCGGGCTTAACTAAAACCAAGTTTGCCGGGGCATTGTTTACGGATGATGCCAGCTATAAAAGCTTGGTTAAAATGATCCCCATGGGGCGCCACGCCACGCCAGACGAAATGGCAGGAACAGCCCTGTACCTAGTCTCCGATGCCAGCAGCTATACCACTGGCGAAAGCATCCTTGTCGACGGTGGCCTAACGAATTAATAGAGCTATTGAACATTGAAGGGTTTTGGTTTCATCGTAATGACGTAAGGAATGAAGGTGAGAGCAAAACCCAGCCGACTAAAAAGTCTGCTGCCAAGGTGGTTAAGGTAAGGCACTATGGTGCTGAAGATAAATACGCATTGATATTTCACATAGACAGTTTGCGTAGGTATATAAGCCATCAGGCAATATACGGCGTAATTTTCTGTTGGGTGGCCTTTAGCTGGTATGGGCCCGCAATAGCAGCCGTACAAATTACAATCAACGCACCGAATGTAGCCTGACGGTGTTCAAAGTTCACGGTTGTATGACCAACTAACAAGCCAATCGCATCGCCTGTATATATCAACCCAATTACCTTTTTGGTGTGCTGTCATCGCACTATTTATTGGCTTTTTAGTAGCCATGCTTAAATGTCCTTATGTATAATTTTTTGTTGGCACACAGCCGCATATGCGGAATTAGTGCAGCTGACGTGCCCCCACTAAATTAGACCATTTATTACTGGAATTTTCCAATTATGATCCCAATTTCGTGAAGCGTAAATTGCGTTTATTTTGGAGCAAGCTGATGAAGGAACGGTAGTTGCCGAAGTGTGACGGGTGCACCATCTTTTATCATAAATCAATGAGCCTTGGTCGTGGCTTTGAGCGCACAAAAAAGCCCCTCGCCATGTGGCGAAGGGCTTTATCTTTCCCGGAAAATCTACAGGGTTTTAGCTTACAACTATCTGGCCTGCATCGATGATCTGCTGCAGTTGGCTTTCGTCAAACCCTATCAGCGTGATGCTGCCTTCATTACCAATGGTCAGCACAACGTTCCCGCCGTCAAACACGGCACTGCTTTGAATGTCGGCCAATGTTAATCCTTCAATCAATGAAAAGTCGAGTTGATCACTATTGCCCTCAGAGCTGCCAAAGTCACTGATAGTATCGCTGCCAAACCCTGTGATGAAACGGAAATGATCATTGCCTTCACCGCCGGTTAAAGCATCATTCCCGGCGCTGCCCCAAATTTCATCATCACCAATGCCGCCTGTGACAGTATCATCGCCGTCACCGCCAAACAGGGTGTCATCTCCGCTGCCACCATCAATACTGTCTTGCCCGAAAGACCCAAAGACCTGATCATTGCCGCCCCCGCTCATCACTTCGTCACCGCCTTCGCCAGCACCAATGATGTCAGCTTGTCCGTCACCAAATACAGTGTCGTTAACGCGCCCTGCCACGATCACGTTCTCGCCGGAACCAGTTTCTACTGCCTTTTTAGTCGTGGTGTCATAGGAGCCGCCGATAATCAAATCATCGCCGTCGCCGCCAAGCAGCGTATCGTCTCCAGCCGCGGTCAAGTTATTGAGGTCAAGGCCCGCCGCTGCGTCACCACCAACGATCAAATCAGCACCTTGGCCACCATCAATGTTATCGTTACCGCCGCCGCCGTTCACACTATCATTGCCGCCAGCAGACTCGATAATGTCGTCCAAAGCAGCACCTGATAAGTTATCATCACTGCTATCAGTATCCTCAGCTTTACGCACAATCACGGGTGCCGGCGCCTCATCTGGCGCATCACTGCCACTACTTGGTGTTGGAGTAGGAGTAGAAACGACTGGTGTTGGGGTTGGCGTTGCTTCTGCAACGTCTGTAACTGACACAGTGCGCACCGCGCCCACACTCCCCACTGAGCCGGTATTTACAGTGAATGTAATTTCCCGATCCGTTGTCGAGGGGGTATCGGATGTATTGTTAAAGGTAACGGCACGCAGAGCAGCCTGCCACTCTGCTAGGGTTGCTGTACCGCCAGCCGATGAAAGATACAATGACCCTTTGCTCGCGTCAAAACTATCAATAACAATATTGCCCATGGTGCTTGGGTTCAAGACTAGCGACAGCACATCCGATGCACTTTCCAGCCCAGCGCCAATATCTATTTTAGCCGAAGCTAGCACGGTGTCTGAAGCGCTTGTAATTGTTAAACTGCCGTCGATCAGTACGGCACCTGCATCTTCCGTGAATGCAAGTGTACTATCAGTGGATAGTGTTATCTCCGGCGCTTTGTGAGCGCCAACCGCAAGGAAAGCCGGGTTCATTAATATGGCACCGTCAGCAACTGCCCCACCTAACACACCGTTGTTTGTAGTGGTGGATACAAAAATATCCGCTACAGCATTGGTGGTCGCGCTACCGCTTGTCGGTGTGAAGGCGTTGGTAACAATCAATGTGCCCGTTACATTCACCGCTGATCCCATTTCAACAATAATGTCATCAACGGCACCATCACCAGACACGATGCTGTCACTGATATTGAGTACCCCGTTGTTTGTAAGCGATACTTGGTCAGCCCCTGTTGTACCGCCGCCATAGTTGCCTGTGATGGTTGAATTGCTGATAGAAACCGTGCTGTTATCTATAAGCAAGCCACCGCCACCGCCGCCCGTGGCACCTGCGATAATCGTATTCGTCAGGCTTACCGTGCCAGCACCAACAAATGCTACCGCTGAACCGCTGGTGGAAGATGCATTAGTGAAAATGCTATCTGTGATCGTAACATCAGCGCCGCTTGTGGCATGAAGGCCCACGCCGCCTGTTGCGCCTTCGCCACCAGTTACTGTACTGTTGGCGAGTGTTAAGGCCGTTGTGCCGCCACTTACTGCTATGCCGCCGCCGCCACTTGATCCGCCATCTAGGATAGTCAGCGCATTCCGCGTGCTTGTACCCCCTGTAATGTTGAAGATACGAGTGTTATAGTTAGCGTCAATAGTAACATCAGCTTTGTTATCACCGTCAATATCACCATTAATTGTAACTGAATCAGTAACTGCAAGCTCACCTGTCGCCTGGTTCAGTGCGATAGTTTGCCCGCCTGCAAAAACCGTGCTGTCGAAATTGATGGTATCAGCACCCGAAGCTGCGTTTGAAAGAAGCAGCGCTTCCCTCAATGATAGCCCGCCACCGTCTGCTGTTTCTGCTGCCAAATCACCGGTTACTGTCAAATCATCACCAGAGTCTAGCAATGTCGTCACCGTAAAAGCGGCCCGCGCCGTAACTGTTATAGTTGAACTATCTGAAAGGGCCGCAACGCCGCCACTATCATCTGTCAGGCTGGTTATGGTCACCACACGGTCGCCGGCCGTCGCACTACTAGATGTGTTTTGGTAGGTGATGCTGTTTAGCGTGCTATTCAATTGGCTATTCGCCGCGGGGCCACCAGACAAGGTCACAGTTATGGTTGTGCCGCTGCCAGTTACCGCAGCTGTAAAATTATTGGCACCGGGTATGGTAAAGCCAGAGGCACCGGCCGTCAGTGGTATTTGTGTGCCGCTGATATTTATAAACTCGCTGCCCGCATCGCTTACATTTGTAACAGTGATGACAATCTCGTCAACGCGATCATTTGCTTCAACAGACGTGCCGTTTGCGCTGTTAAACAATGCAACTGCGTCTGCGCCAGAAAGATAAGCAGGGTCTTCACTGTTAATGCTCAAAGTCGGCACGTCATTGGTAGTTGTAATTGCGATTGTGCGTGTGGCAGCAACACTTGCAGAGGTGCCATCGTTGGCCGTTATGGAAATTGTTCTGCTCGTTGATGGGTCATTTGAGGTATTAACAAAGGTAACAGCTTGTAAGGCCGCTTCCCATTCAGCATCCGTTGGTGTACCGCCGCCATTACTCAAGGTAAGAAGGCCTGGTGTGCTTTCAAAGGTTGCGACAATGCTGCCAATGCCCGTTGTGCCGGCTGGCAATGCAAGCACATCTGACCCGCTTTGATAATTGCCGGTTATCTGAACTAGTACTTGGTCATACGTCGCGTTATCAGGGTCAGCAATAGTCGCCGCAGCATCAATCACAATTGCAGTACCGCCTTCGGTGAAAGCAACTGATCCTGTGGTTAATGTCACAACAGGCACATCATTCACAGCAGTTACAGACACGGTTTTTGTAACTGTCGCACTATCAATATCGCCATCATTCAAAGTAATGCTAATGGTGCGGCCTGCTGTGCTTGGTGTGTCAGATGTATTGATAAATAACACTTGCCGTAACGCTGTTTGCCATGTTGCAGCTGTCGCGCCGGCTGAAGCTGTCAATGTGAGCGAACTGTTACTGTTGGTTAAACTAAACCCATCAATACCAGCTACAGCTAGGGCGGCAGAAGGTTCTAGACTGTCTACTCCCAGCTCTAGCCCTCCGGAAATTGTAATAGTCGCAGATGTGAGCAAGTCACCCTCATCTACGTCTGTGATAATTAGTGCATTGTCGATAAACACAGCACCCCCTTCCGTGAAAGCGGTAGTGCCAGCTGATGTTGTCACAACAGGCGCATCATTTGACGGCGTGATGGTAACATTCACTGTTAGCGTATCAGTGCCGCCATGGCCGTCAGACACATCCACCGTGAAGGTATCACTGCCTTCAGCGTTGGCCGTTGGCGTATATGTGAAGGTGGTTGGCAAATCGCCCGCGTTGCCCGTTGCTGCCGGTGTGCCAGTAAAGGCAACCGTGCCTTTTGTTGCTGTGGTGCTGCCCTCAGTCCATGTCAGTGTATCGCCAACATTACTGTCGGTAACACCAAGCCCTACAATTGCAGTTGCCCCTGCATCTTCAGCCACGGTTAGGCTGATGACATCATCGGCATCATCAAATTCAGGCGCTTCATTTACAGAAAGCCCGCCAACATTCTCTCCTCCTGAGCCAGTACCGTCTGCTGGGCCTCCTGCTTTGATGGCAATGGTTTGCACTGTGGCACCATTATTCGCCAGCGCGCCGCCGGTAACACCATTGTTTACCGCTGTTGCATCAAAAATTTCGGTTAAGGTATTTAGAGCGGCAAACCCCGAGGATGGCGTGAAGCTTTCATTCAGCAGGACTAGGCCTATGAAGTTTATCGTACTGCCGCCGTTATTTACAATATTGTTACCCGATGCACCACTACCAGCAATAATGCTGTCCGTGATTGTGACCGTGGTCATCGCACCGGAAACATGCAATTGACTACCTAAAGTAGCATTTGTGTGATTGTTGCCCACAATAGTAGAGTTTGTTATCGTATTAGATGAGCTGATAATTGCCACGCCACCAGCGACTATAGCGTCGTCAGCAGTCACGGTGCTATTGGTGAGCGTTAGTGAGCCAATGCTAAATATACCCGCTGCGGTATCGGCCGTATTGTCGGTGATCAGGCTATTGGTAACAATTAGCGTGTCATTGGATAAAATTCCTCCTCCGGCATTGGCGACATTCCCGCTGATACGACTGTTATTGATGGTGACAGTAGTGCCTGTGTCGCTGAGTATTCCGCCACCGCTATCGGAAGAAATATTCCCCCCGGTAATCACCAAGGATTCAAGCGTAACTGTGCCTCCAGTGATATGGAAAACTCTCGATGTATTATTCGCATCGATGGTGATGTCGGCACCATCGTCTCCATTATTGTCGCCATCAATGGTTAAATCTTGACCGATTTCTAACTGGCCATTGGTTAGTGTAATGGTGCCTGAAAGGCCCGCCTGAAAATCAATAGTATCACCAGGCGCAGCGTTAGCGATGGCTTCCCTAAGGGAGATGTCTGCACCTGTGCCATTTTCATCAACGAGGGTTGTAACTGTGATGGTTGCCAGAGTATGCGCGTAAGCTTCCTCTGTTACTTTTTTAAACGGGGACTGTGTGCCAATTAGCCAGTTCCCACCAAGGGATGCGGCACCAACTGGGCGGTCTGACGCAAAAACTGTGGCTCCAATTTTAGTCTCTAGCGCTTTTATGAACTTTTTACCGGTATCTAGCCAAGCCACACTACAAGCCCACAAGGCGATTTTTGCCTTTGCCCCTAAGGCAATGCTGATGTCTGTTAACGTATCATCATGGGCGGCAAGCCCCTTGAAATCGAACGGTTGCCCGCCCAGGTGCAGCGCTCCAGGTTCCCCGTGAGCCAATATGTGCAAAGTGTCTGTTTGGCCCCGCGCTTTTAATGCCTCAGCAACCTGCTTAAGCGGCGCTGTTGTGTCGGTCAGATGCAACACATCTATGGGCTGCGCGACACCTGCAAGCAATAGGTTCAAGTCTTTTACATTTGGTCCAACAACAAGCAGGTCTTTACTCGTGGCATTCTCGGTGATGGTCTTATGGAGCGGTAGAACGGTCATTTAGATATCCCTTGAATCGTCTGTGAGCCTTGAATGCAGGCAATAGTCAGTTGGGTTTGACAGCGATGCCAAACTGGTTAAATGGGTAAATGGTTTTGGTGAGCTCCGCGCAGTGGCGGAGCAAATAGAATTTGAATAGCTAGCTACATTTAGGGTGTTCTTTCACTAATATTCCCAGTGGAAAAATATTGGCGGAATGGGTGAAATCATTGGGTAAAAATAAGCTGTTATTCGCCTCTGATGCACCCTTAATCGCCGCGCCATCAAGGAGGGAAAAAACATGTTCTGCTTTGCGGACTTCAAGCGGCGCGTCATGCTGGTTGATGCTGACGGCGAGAGCGGCCAGTTCTTTCTGAACCAAAGCAGGGGAAACTTCATCAAACAGGGGGCAAAGCTCAGGGTGTGGAGTATTGCCTCGGCTGATTTTATAGTCTGCGCCGGCGCTGGCCTGATTAAAGGCCGCGGCAACAAACTCAGAAGAAATTTGCGTTTGCTGGCTGCGGAGTATGTCGGCGGCTTTCAAGGCCTCTCGCTGGAGTATCTTTTGCAGTGTCGCCCCAGAGGCGGCAAAAAAAGCATCCAGCACATCCTTGTACGGGCGTAGAAAAACAGATTGCAGGTATTTTTGAATGTCTGCCACACGAAAACTGCCACACCGGCGCCAAATTGCCAGCATCAACAATGCCAAATGGGTGTTCGTATGGGAGTTGGATTCAGTCTTGTTATCAACTTTATTATCAATCGTATTATCAATCTTATTACCAGTATCATCATCAGGGCTGGCCGCCGGTATTCCGTTGGCCTCTATAATTGCATGTAGGTGGTGAGCTTTAGCAATAACCGGGCCTGGTGGCAACTGCATATCGCCCATAGCCACTCCTGTGCGGCAATAGCGCAGCGCCCAAATGCCGTCTTCAGGATAATCGGCCAAAGGGGTTGATTGCACCTGCCCCTGAACAACCTCCAATACATTCTTTTCCCCATAGCTGTATATTTCAGGGTAGGTCACCAAGGCCGCGCTGGTGTAGCCGCCGCCATCAAACAGGGAAATTAGAAATGCCAGCAGCGGCAGGGCTGGGTCTTCATGCAAGGTCTTTTCGGCTCCATTTAGCAGGGAGCTTGGGTCTAAAGCCTCCCCTAGCAACAGTTTCCGGGCCGCTGTTATAAGCTCAGAAAATATATCATCTGCGCCTTGTGTGCCTGTAAGCTTGGCGAATTGCGGGCTATACCCATAGTGGCGCAACAGGATATCACCAGGCTCTAGGTCTTCCTTGGCAATACGGATTGGCCGTGCCGGGCTTTTATCATGGTGTTGGGCTGGCATAGGGTATTCTTTCCAAATGCGCAGGCCAAATCGCAGGCCAAATCACGCGTTGAGAAAGCATTGGCCCGTAGGCAGCGGAAAGTCCTGCCAATTACCACGGCATTCTGGTGTTGGCAGAAATGACAGACTTTATGGCAGATATGTCGTATTTTTATGCTGGATTAGGGGGCTTTGGCCTTTAGCTCTTTAGGCGAAATGGTAAACCGTTGCTGAAAACGCTTTGAAAAATAACTAACATCTTTAAAGCCGCTTCGGTGGGCCGCTTGGGATATATTGGCGGCATTATTCGCCAGCAATTGGTAGGCATGTTCTAGCCGCAATGCCCGAATAAGGGCCGCAGGTGTCTCTGCTGTCAAGTCCACCACTTTGCGGTGGAGCTGCCGGGTGCTCATGCCCATGTCTTCGGCAAGCTCAGCCACTTGGAAATTAAAGTTGCCCATATTTTGCGTGATTACTTTTTTAATCTTCTGTTCAAACGTCTGATCTTTTGACAGGATTTCATCGCCATCCATGCTGGCCGCTGTGATCGTGCGCCGGGTTAATTCTGTCTCCAGCAATTCAGTTTGTTCATCAGCGCGCTCTCTAGCCAGCTCAAGCGATGCAATCATGCCATTGAACCCTGCGGCCAAATCGCCAAATTCATCTTGAGTATCGAGCGACAGCTTACTATCCAAGTTGCCGCTATCTACCTTAGTCAATCCAGTTGAAAGGGTGTTAAGCGGTGTGACAATCCGCTGAACTAAATATGGCCGAATGAACATTATGACGGCAAGGATTGTGAAGACCATGTAGGCGGCTAGGGGCCACAATTTTTCGTGCACAATGGCCCTTCTGCCCAAGTTTAAATCAAACCAAACCATGGGTTGGCTTGTTACTAAAGGCAGGGCAGACAAAAGTTGTGTGCGCAACGCTAATTTAACACCATTATGGATACCAATGCTTGTATCACGCACGACTGACCCCATTACAGGAACATCCCGGTAATTCAGCCTGATACTGCCGTCGGGGCGGATAACAAGCTGCATGATATCTGCGGGCCGGTTTCCTTTAGATTGTGTCCACGTAATGACAGCCTGATCTGCCTGAAGGGAAGACTGAAATTTATAGCCAGCCCCAGGCACACAAAAAGGCGCAATCGGCGGCTTGTCGCGTAGACATTGAATATTGGAATAAACAGGTTTTGGCCCAATACTACCGTTGAAAGGTACTACCTGCCCACTTGGCAAAATATGCAGGCGGTTATAATTTTGGCCATAGAAGGGGAAACTGAATGGCAGGTCTAGTGCCACCCCTTCTTTTTCTGTCGTGTGATTTAACGCGGTGGTATCAGCCCAACTGGCGGGGGTAGCTTCTGCTTGATACCTGCTGTTGTCGCGACCAATGCCAGCAGGTGTTATGATAATGCTTGATTGTTGAAGCAAGGCAACATCCTCAAGCGCCAGCTCAGCTTGCTCTTCATGAAATAATAAAATCACAGAAGTAGCGACAGACATTAATATAACCGTCATGCCTATTGTGATCTTGGTTGCCAAACAGGCTCTGCGCTCAACATATTTAAAGAAGCCAACAACCACCAAGCCCAGAATAACAAGGTTATTGATATAATAGAGGCCGTAGGTCATCTCTTGTGGCAAGCTGGTATTCACATTCAACGCGGGCATCAAGGCACCGAATACAAATAACCCTGCGGCCAAAAACAGATAATATGTCGCTTTGCTGCGAAAATCATCTGCTGGCAGGGCTTTCCATAGACTAAGTAAGAAAACCGGCAGTACCCGTGTTTTTTTGAAAAGAACAGCACCCAGCAGCAAAAAAGTATAGCTGGATAATAACACCGGCAATGGCAAAAGCAGATGGTAGGCGGCACTGTCATAGGCCGCGTTGCTCGACACTGCTATGTAATAGAAATACAGCCAAATCGGAACAACAATAGCAGCAAAGACGCGGGTGGCTAAAACATGCCGCTTGTTGTCAACCCCAGCCACGTGCCGGGAAAGTTCAACAAATGCCAAGATTTCAAAAAATATGGCGGGATATTCAAATTCGAAAAAGGGCAGTGATCCAAGAGAGTAGGTGCCTGTATCTAAAACCACAGCACCGACATAAAGCGCACAGCCAGAAAGAAAGGCCAGCATCCGACGGCGCGCAGGCCCAACTGTGGTTGAACGCCACACTTCAGCCAAAGCGACTGTTATCAACAGTAGACTTGCAAGATTCATCAAAGAAAAATGTGAAAAATACAACATACAGCCAGCGCGCCTTTAAGTTTATTGTTTTGTGCCAACAGCCTGCTGCGGGGTCAACCTAAACTTTTCAGAAGCCGCCCAAACAGGGCCTAAATTATTGTTGCACTGTCGACATAGTCTAGTTTTGGTCGGTTTTTTTGTGTCAGCTCGGTTCCTTGCGCCCTTTGGGCCAGCCTGAAAATACTCTTTTGGAAAATCAATCTTCCTATAAAGAAAGCAAATTCCAACCCGGTTAGTGGCGTTTAAAAGGGGGTTTTTTGCTTGAATGCTAGCTCTTGATAGCGAGGTGTGGGTGCCTAAAAAATCTTCATCATATTTTAAGTGTGCGCGTCTACCATACTCACTTCATTGTTAAAAAAAGGGGGAGGAACAAGGGAAAATGAGACTTATTTATTAAATCAAAGACGGTGAGAAAATGTCTGAATTACGCAAGATAGTCAGCCCCCTTTGTACCGTGTTATTATCAACTAGTTTTATGGTGTTCCCTGCCCCTTCTGCAGTGAGCGCACAGGAAATGAACAGCCAACAGACCCGGCAGCAACTTGAAGACCGGGTGCAGCGGCTTGAGCAAGAATTACAAGCTATCAAAAATATGTTGATGGCTAAAAAAACTGCGCCCGTAAAAATGGTCGTAAAGGGCAAAAAAGCGCCAGAAAAAGGCAAAAAGGCCAAGAAAAAAGTTCGTGTTGCGCTAAAGCCAACGCCCAAATTTAAATCTGCAGATGGCTCGTTCGTGGCTAAATTTGTCGGCTTTGGGCAAATGGATTCGGTCTTTCAGAATAATGATACAGTCGCGCACCCCAATGGCACCACCGTAAGGCGGGCGCGCCTTGGCTTGGCAGGAAAGGCTTTCAATGTTTGGGGCTATAAATTTCTGTATGAGTTTGCAAACAACAACAAGCCCTCCCTTCAGGATATGTTCATTACCTACAAGGGGTTTAAAAATGTTGCCATAACATTGGGGCAGGCAAAAGAGCCTGTGGGGCTAGAATGGCAAAGCCCGTCCAAATATTGGACTTTTATGGAACTGCCAGTGACCACAAGCCTAACGCCGCGTCGGTCCATCGGTACCATTATGACAGCCACATTTGATAAACTCAGGTTTACTACAGGGCTGTTTGGTGAAAATGCCAATAAAACCCGCACTGCAAATGAAGGCTATTCTATTGATATTCATATGGCCTTTACGCCATTCCATACCAAAACCACCCATTTGCACGGTGCTGTCCACTATAGTTACAGGGTGCCTGACGACCAAACAAACACCCTAAAATATGGGGGTAAACATGAAACATCTGTCACACCAACAGCCAGCATTACAACAGGGAATATCGGCTCGGTAGACCATAATATTTTGCTGGGTGGTGAAATGCTGTGGGTTAATGGGCCTTTCTCTGTTCAGGCTGAATATACCCAGTCAACAGTGAGCAGGGATGCTGGCTTTGTCGATGAAAAATTCCAAAGCTATTATGTGCAGGGAAGTTGGTTTTTAACGGGCGAGTCTAAAAACTTTAACCCTAAAAAATATGGCCATGGCCGCATTGCGCCTCATGCGCCGTTCAAGCCCGGGAAAAGTGATTGGGGTGCCCTAGAGCTTGCTTTTCGGTATGGGCTGCTTGACCTGCATGACAATGTCATAACCGGTGGCAGTCTGCGGCGCTTTACGGGGGCTTTGAACTGGCACCCAAATACTTATACCCGCTTTTCCATGAATTATACGGTCATTGATACGGACAGCAATGCAGTCCGGCCAAATGATAATAGCAAATCGCTCGCTTTACGCGCTCAAATAGACTTTTAACGGAGTATAAATAATGCAGAAAATTCGTATGTTTTGCTCAGTTTTGGCAGCCGTGTTTGTGGTCAATATTGGCATAGCTGCCCCAGTGTTGGGCGCGGCGGAATGCCATGTGAAAGTGGGGGTTGTCCCTCAATTTGAGCAAAGAAAACTGTACCGTATATGGACGCCTATTTTGGCTGCCCTGAAAGAAGCGGTACATTGTGATTTTGAGCTGGTTGGCTCAAAAGACATCCCCGCGTTTGAAGAAGCATTCAAACAGGGTGTTTATGACATAGCCTACATGAACCCCTATCATGCATTGGTGGCAAATGAAGCACAGGGCTATGTGCCTTTGGTGCGGTCTGGCAGTAAAAAGCTAAAGGGTATATTGGTTGTGCGGGCGGACAGCGACATCCAGTCTGTGAAAGACTTGAATGGCACCAAAATTGCCTTTCCATCCCCTAACGCGCTTGGGGCATCTTTGCTGATGAGAACGGAGCTTTCAACTCTTCATCATGTTGAGTTCGAGCCAATGTATGTCGGAAATCACCCTTCTGTTTATTTGAATACAGTGAAGCAGATTACTGCTGCGGGTGGCGGGGTTCAACGCACATTGAATGCTCAAAACGACATGATAAAAGGCAAGCTGCGGGTACTGTATGTAACCAGCGCAGTGAATGCCCACCCCATTGTTGCGCATCCGCGTTTAGGCACAGACCGATCGCACGCTATTCAGATGGCTTTGTTAAAAATTGCAGAAACCAAGCATGACCTTACAGATAAAATACCCATGAAAAACCCCATCAATACATCAATGGAAGACTATCAGGCCTTGAAGAAACTGGGCATGGAAAAATTCGCAAAATAGGCAGTGGCTTACATAGAAACCCTTAGCTTAGAAACACGGAGTTTATGAACAGCAGTGGTTAAATTTACCAGCATATATTTGAAGGTTTTTATACCTATTATCCTGGTGTTGTTGAGCTTGATTTCCTATGCGAATTTTATCTGGCTCCCCAACATTATCAGCTACACTAACGCCCAGCTTCAAAAGCAAAATACCCAAATATTAAAGGGGATGAGTGAAGGGCTGGTACCGCTGATGCTTTCGGGGAACTTGTCTGATATCTATGATAATATTGAACTGGTTTTAAGTGATAATTCGCCGCAGTGGAAAACGGTATATTTGAATGATAAAGTAGGAAACTCGCTGTATCCGATTGATACTGTGCCTTTGCCTGTCGAGACGCTTGATATCCATGTGTTGCGGCAGCCAGTCAGGGCGCTGGATTTAATCGGTGAATTAATACTTGTTTATGACTCATCCTATGACCGGGAAAAATTCACTCGGGAATCACAGAATTTTGTCACAACATTGCTCATCAGTGTGCTGCTAACAGCCGCTGTCATTGCCTATGTTTTAACCTTTTTTGTATTGCATCCGGTCAAAGGTCTTTCCCAAGCGTCAAAAAGGTTGGCTGAGGGCGATTATGATTATCCTTTGCCGAAGTCACGCAAAGATGAAATTGGCACGCTGCTGACCAGCTTTCGGGATATGCGGGACAAGGCATTTTTGTCTAAGCAGCAACTGCTTGATAATAACCGCGAGCTTGTGCTTGCTAAAGAAAGAGCTGAGGAAAACAACCGGCTGAAAAGCGAATTTATCGCCAATATGAGCCATGAAATCAGAACCCCCATGAATGGTATTTTTGGGATGGCGCAGTTGATAATGTTAACCGACCTTGATGAAACGCAAGCCAGTTATATCAATACCTTGATGATCTCTGCGGATTCCTTGTTGGTTCTTATTGATGATGTTTTAGATTTTTCAAAAATTGAAGCCGGGAAAATGGAACTAGCGCCGGTTGCGATGAATCTGGAAGCCATGATTGAAGAAGTAACTGATTTGTTGGCGCTTAAAGCTCAGGAAAAAAATCTTGAGGTTCTTATGAAATATAGCTTCGATACGCCCAAGTGTGTTGTGGGCGACCCGGGGCGCATCAAGCAAATTATTACTAACTTGGTGGGCAACGCGATTAAGTTTACCGAAGAAGGCTATATTATTATTGTCGTTGAATCTGAGAGGCTGAGTGAGCCCGGTTCTTCAAAAACACGTTTTAAAATCTCTGTGCAAGATACAGGCATTGGTATCCCAGATGAAATTCAGAAAACCATATTTGAAAAATTCTCTCAGGCGGATGCGTCAACAACAAAACAATATAGCGGCACAGGCCTTGGCTTGGCTATTTGTGAGCAACTTACCCGCATGATGGGCGGGGAAATATCCGTGACAAGTGTTGCTGGGCAAGGCGCAACCTTCACCTTTACTATGTTGTTAGATGAAAGCGACATGGTTATTCCAAACCGTAAAAAAGAATGTGATGTATCTGTTTTAAAGGGCTTAACAGCCTTAGTTGTTGACGACCTTGATGTCACAGGCATGGTTATTTCTGAATGGCTAAATGATTTGGGCATGGAGTGCAAAACGTGTAATTCGGCGATCGAGGCTTTGGTACTTTTTGGCGATGCGAGAGCCGCCAACCGACCGTATGACTTTTGTTTGATCGACTATATGATGCCTGACATTACAGGGGATACCTTAGGTAAAATATTTGCCCATGATGACACCATTGAGGATACCGTCTTTATTCTCATGTCAGCTTTTAACGATATTGAAAAAAGAGAATTTGAAAGCGCAGGTTTCACTGCTTTTCTGGCCAAGCCCATAAAAAGGCATGTGATGGAATATGTCTTAACGGAAGCGCTGCTGCAAGTGAATGACCAGAAGGAAGAGGTGCAAACTGTTGATGCCTATAAAGCCTATACGGGTCTGTCGAAAAAGTCTGAGACTAAATTTGCAAAAGCAAAAGTTCTTCTCGCTGAAGATAACCGGATTAATCAGAAGTTTCTGACAGGGGCATTACAGGGGCTTAACTGTGAAATCACGCTGGCGAATAACGGTCAGGAGGCCGTTGATCATGCCTTGAATGGAAATTTTGATATTATCTTAATGGATTGCCAAATGCCGATTATGGACGGGTATGTGGCTGCAGCAAATATTCGAGATGCCATTAATGAAGGTAGAATTAAAGACATGCCTATTGTGGCTGTTACCGCTAATGCCATGGCAGGAGACAAAGAGAAATGCCTTGAAGCAGGTATGCAGGACTATATTGCCAAGCCTGTTGTCAGAGACAAATTGATTGAAGCGCTTCAAAAATGGCTGCCTGAACACGCGAGAAAAGAACTTATGAGGCCCGCAGTTGTTGAGGAAACACAAGCCAAGCCTGAGATAGATAATCCATCAAAGTCCGAGCAGGGTGACGTAAGTATTTATCAGGGTATACGCGTGTTGGTTATTGAGGATAATAAAGTCAATATGCAAGTCGCGTTAGGCATATTAAAAAGCCTTGGGTGCGTTGTGGAAACAGCATTGAATGGCGAACAGGGTGTAGAACAATTCATGAAAATTGGTTGTGATATTGTGCTGATGGATTGTCAAATGCCGATCATGAGTGGCTATGAAGCGACTGTGCAGATTAAAAACCATATTTCCCGGATGGGCCTGAACAATGTCCCTGTTATCGCGCTCACAGCAAATATTCATAAAGAAGACCAAGAAAAATGCAAAGTATCGGGCATGGATGATTTTTACGCCAAGCCAGTCCGTATTAAATCCATGCAAGAAATTCTCGACAAATGGGTTTTAGGAAAAGCACGGCATTAAAGCGTACCTGGCTTAATTAAAGTCAGATCCGCCCACTCCCCGCTTACCAACCTGTTGCCAGTGACCGGGGTTGAACGTCATGGCACCCTTACCGTCAAAATAAATGCTGAGGGGATAGCGCCCCAGTATGGTGAACTCTGTTTTTGAGACAGCCAGCAATTCTGTGCGTTTGTCTTTGGTAATGGCAAATGCCCGGCGTTTGCCTGTGGCCTGCGCATATAATTTATTGCCATCAGCCGTTACCTGCACATCCACAAATTGGCTGAATTTATACTCTCCCACAAAGGCAGCTAGGTCCTCTGCACTGTGGAGAGGAGCTTCGGCTGGCTTTGGGGCCGTTGGTTGCTCTGGCACAGAGCTTAGAAGCGCATCCCACATAACTTCAGAGGCAATAACCCCTAGGGCCGGGGAGGAAAATGCTTGTTCTTCCAGCTCTTGCGTGGACACAGCATATAAAACGTCGCCGTCAAACTGGGTGGCAAAGGGCTGGATGCCGCGCCCCAAAGATGTATGGACCTGAACGGCAAGGCGTTTTAGGTCGGCCGGGGATAATTTCTGGTTGGTGACAATCAGGCTAATAGTCGTGTTTTTGTTGCTTGCACTCGAAGCTGGGCCGTTCCAGTCTGCGCCTCGGCTTTCGGGGAAGTTCTGCATTAAATCAGCAGTGCTGACATTTTCAGGCCAGTCTTTGCCGCCAAAACAGGCTGCTGGATTACCGTCTCGGTCGGTAATAACGCCGTAAGGGTTTGCTATTATGAAAGCCGCGACTTTAACATCGTCGATTTGGCGAAAAGCACCACCTTGGCCAGAGAAAGCATTGCAACCAAAGAAACCACCACTTTTAGCAAAGCGCCCTGCACCATGTGCGCCGAGGGGAAATTCTCCTGTTTTGGCCGCCCGAAAAGCAGCTTGTGCCAGTTTTTTGTCGGGATAAATTTCATTGAGCCGCCGGCCGCCAAAATCAAAAATAATAGAGCCAACGGACATGGCTATATTGGCATCTGCGCCAAAGGCATTACCATCCCGAATGCCATCGTCTTTCAAGGCGGTAGCAACGGCGGTTACAGCCTCTAGGCCGTACCATGAGCCACCTGCAAAAACGACAGTGTCAAGCTCGGCAATATCATAACCAAGCGCCATATAGTCAGTATTTACAGTGCCGGGGCCACCCCCCCGTACGTCAGCGGCAACAAGAACATGCTTGTCAAAATGAAGCACAGAGACACCCGTCGGGCCTTCGGTATATTCCCCGGTGCCTACTTTTAGAATAGGCCAATCAAACGTCAGTGTTTTTTGAGAGGGTGCATTGATGACAGGCTGTAACTTGGATTGGTTTTCTTCGGCTGTTGCCCCCCCTGAGATTGACCCTGTAGCAGCGAGTATAACAGCGGCACAGCGTGCCCATAGCCCTCTGTTTTTTGCTGTCTTTTTGGCGCGATGCAAAAGGTTCATGGTCATATTCCTATCTCATGCCGAGGCTGTTTATCATGCCAAAAGGGGGCCAGTTTCTTGTGAGTTTAGGGGGAGAAAGATAGCATTCGAAGATGTTATCTGTGTCGCATATGGTGCGTCTTATGCACCGGGCCTTGGCACTTGCCCGCTTTTATTAAGTTTTATCAGCTTTAGAGAGTAAGCGGGGAGGGGGCGGATATGGTACTCATTAAGACGGATGCGCAATAGGCTAATCCCGAAAGGAAGATAGCAACCAGTTTCTGAAGCGGCGCAGGGAGGGCATTTCCCACCTGTCACTCCGTGCCATAAACAAATAGGCGGCCATGGTGAGGTTTTCGTCAAAATTTATATTACCAGCGGTGATGTCAATAAGCCTGCCTGCCTGTAAGTCATCGGCTGCTACCATTCTGTTACTCAGTGCAATCCCGCGACCATGCCGGGCGGCATCAAGTGTCAGGTGGCCTTGCCATAAAAGGGGCCCTGTCAGGTCCTCTTCTGGCTCAACGCCGTGGGCTCTCAGCCAAGTTTCCCATGAATCAAAATCACCTTCATGTAAAAGCTGATGCTGTAGCAAGTCGCCCGGTGTTTTTATTTTCGGATGGTCTGCCAGATATTGAGGATTGGCAACGCAAATGACTGGCAACCGTGAAATCTCCTGGCTCTTTACGCCTTTAGGAATTTGGTAAGGGGTGCCATACCTAGGAATAAGCCTGATATCAACATCAGCTTCTTGCGCCATTAGGTCTGGACTGCTGTCTGTTGGACGAACTTCTATCGGGCTATCTGGCTGTACGCGTTCAAAAGCACCCAAATGCCCTGTAAACCAGTGAAAAGCAAATGCTGGCATACACCAGATGTTGAGCGCCTGTTGTTCACTGAGCTTCATTAAATCTGACGTGGCATTGGAGATTAAATCAATCGCTGTAGCGATCTGCTCGTGATAGCGCCTGCCGTCATCTGTCAGGATAACACCGGTTGAGGTGCGCTCTACTAGGACAGTGCCCGTCCATGCTTCGATGGCTCGAATATGGCGGCTGATAACAGCATGGTCTCTATCTAGCCCAATGGCGGCCTTGCGAACACCGCCGAGGCGTGCCACTGCATCAAAGGCCCTAAGGGCCTCAAATGGTGGCATCGCCTTGCGAGAGGGCAAGTTGCTTGCGATGGGTGTGACGCTTTTCTTTTTGGAAGAAGGCATACTATCCTCAATATCACTTTGAAACCTGTATGTCATTCAGTCCAGTACAATGCAAATGTTTTGCGTTTGCGACTTAATATTATTTAACACGGTTCACTAGGCGCTACTTCTAATTTCAGGTTGCGCGTGAAGGGCCGCCTGAAAAGGGCAACAAGCACGGCTCCTGCCCCAACAATGGCCGCATGGATTAACCAAAAAGTGGGTTCTGAAACTTGTTCATAAAAGCGGCCAAGCCACCCGCTGACCATGCCGCCAATAAAGAGCGACAGATAATAAGAGCCTACAAGCATAGCGTTTACAGCGTCTGGCGCCGTGCGTGATACAAGCGCAAGCATAATCGGCCCCACATACAAAAATCCGATAGCACAAATAAAATGGAATATAGTTGGCCATATCAAACCGAGAGGCTGACCCCCTGATACTATTTCCCCAAGCGCAAGCCAAACACAGGCCCCGGCGAAAACAGCACAGCCAATGATGATTTTGGTGAGGTCGCCGGGTTCTGCTTTCCGATTACTTTGAACGCGCCATAACCACAACACAAATGGAGCAAGGAGTAATACAGCGAGCGAATCCAATGCTTGAAACCACGTGATGGGGACTGATGTATCAAAAAAGGCCCGGTCTACGCGGTCCCTAATCCAAAGGGGGTAGGTATTCCAAACTTGTGTTTGTGCTGTCCAGAAGAGCGCTGCAATAAGAAACAAGGCGAAAATACTGGCAATAGTGCGGCCATCGCCTTCCTGCAATGTTGGTTTTTCACCTTTTTCAATTTTCTCACTGTCAGCCGGCAAATACTTGCGGCCTGAAAGATAAATAACGATACCAACAAGCATACCAATGCCAGCAGCACCAAAGCCATAATGCCAACCATATAGTTCGCCGAGTGTGCCGCAGACCAAAGGGGCGAGAAAAGCGCCAACATTGATGGACATGCAATAGAGGGAAAAGGCCGAATCTCGCCGTTGGTCATTTTTGGCGTAGAGCCGCCCAACTTGCGCTGCCAAATTGCCTTTCAGAAGGCCTGCGCCAACAACCAAAGCAGATAAGGCGAATAGAAAAGCGGCTTCAAAAGCCATTAGGAAGTGACCAATAGCCATCATAGCCGCCCCGAGCAGGACAGCTTTTTGCTGCCCCATAACACGGTCGCCCAACCAGCCACCAAACACGGGCATCATGTAAATTAGGCCAATATATAAACCAAAAATTTGGGTGGCGAGTGCCTGAATGGAAAGCGGGCCGAAAACGGTTTCAAGCGCAGATCTGAAGCCGGCAAAAGCGACAATATTTTCGATGGCACCCGGATGCAGGAGATACCCTGCCATATAAAGGACAAGCAAAGCCTGCATACCGTAGAATGAAAAGCGTTCCCACGCTTCCGTAAACACGATGAAGGCCAACCCTTTTGGGTGCCTCAGAAAATCACCTTCCGCGCCTCGGTTCATGGGCGTAAGCTCTTTGCTGGCGGTTTCAAGATTTTCGTGCATTCTAAATCCTCGTCCTCTTTACTAGCATTGTCAGGGCTTGTGGTGACCCATATTTTTTATTTCAGCGCGCCGACGACAGCGTTGAAAAAATCATTATCCAGAATGAATTCTGTATGCATAGGTTTGGCGCGGGCACTCCAGACAATGACCACTGTCTGTTCGGCCGGGTTTATATACATATATTGCCCAAAGATGCCACGAGCCCCAAAACCCTGCTGAAATGTTGCGCCTTCGGGGGGCTGAACTGGCCACCACATGAAACCATAATTTAAGGGTTCACCGGCTATTTCTCTGGGTGTTGTTGCTTGCTCTAGCCAATCATCAGGGAGAATTGCGGTGTTTCCAATTTTGCCGCCCTTCATAACAAACTGGGCAAATCTGCCATAGTCCCGCAGCGTGGCGCTTATACCGCTGCCGGCGACTTCAAGGCCGTCCGCTGCTTCCAGCCACCAGCTTGCTTCTGCTTCCATGCCGAGTTTTGACCATATTTTTCTCGATAAATAGTCAGACAGATACTCTCCCGTAGCAGCATATAACAACTCGCCGACCACATGCGTTTCGCCAGTACTGTAGTTCCACCGTGTGCCCGGCTCTGCCAAGCGGGGCAGTTTAGCCATATATTTTAAGATGGCACCGGGTTTTTGGGCTAATTGCAATTCCAGCACAGCACGGCGTTCCGAGCTTGGGTTGGTGTGGGTTTCATCCCACTGCACACCTGAGGTCATTTGAAGCAGGTGACGTATGCTGACACCGTCGTAGCTGCTGCCTTTTAACGATGGCAGGTATGTAGCCAGTTGATCATCAAGGCTTTTGATAAAGCCGTCTTTAATCGCGGCCCCAACAAGCGTTGTGCTAACAGATTTTGCCATGGACATAGACATCCATTTGGTGTTGGCCGTATTCCCGTATTCATAGCTTTCGTGGGCGATGGCGCCATTTTTAATGACGAGAAGCGCTGTTACCCGGTTTCTGCCAACATAGTCATAAATATCATAGGTGCCATGGTCTGTTTTAATCTCCATATCAGTGAGCGATTTTGGCGCATAGCTGAAATATTGAGACTTAACATCCTTGCCTCTAGAAACAGTGCGGGTGGGAAATAATTGGCTGATGTTGCGAAAGGTGTGAATTTGCTGAGTTGGCATAAGCCTGCCTGCATAAACATCTCGTGCAGACCCAATGCTTTGGGGGACAGCTTTAGCTGAAGTTATACCTGTCATACTCATCCTTAAAAAGCGGCATCATATTTTTAGAAATAGTACCCACATGACCAAAACCTGCATTAAACCGTAGGGTATTGGGCTTTTCTAGGTAAGGTGCGAACTAGGCTATGGGCGGTGTTTGCGAGGCACCGCCTGATGCGCCATTGGCATCTATTATGCTGGCTTTTGCTGTTTATCCTATCCAAGCAATCAAAAATGTAAATGGCGTTCGTCTGGAGTTTGCGAGGGCAAGCCGGAGGGTTGGAAGCGCCTGGGAGGAGATAATAATGAATAAGCATACCTTTAAATATTTACTTGGTTTATCTGGGTTCGCCTTGATGCAAAGTGCAATACAGGCGCCCATAAGTGCTGCGGACGAAGCAGATGAAACTGTCAACTTCGAAGAAATTATCGTTACAGCAAGCAAGCGCTCACAGCGGTTGATCGATGTGCCAATGGCCATTGCAACAATCAGCGGTGCAGACCTGCAAAAGCGTGGTGTTGATACAATTCAAGACCTGTCTTTTGCTGTTCCAGGTTTGACAATGCGGGAAGATGGCCCTGGTAGTTACCAGATCTTCTTGCGCGGTGTCGCCAACGCCCACGGTGGTGGTGCGCTTACTAGTGTTTATCAAGATGAAGTGCCAATGGTACTGACCGGTTTTGATGTATTGCCAACCCGCACGATGGATTTAGCCCGTGTGGAAGTGTTGAAAGGCCCTCAGGGCACACTTTATGGTCAAGGCGCAGTTGGTGGCGCTGTTCGCTATATTACCAATCGCCCTAATCTTGATACTTTTGAAGGTAGAATTGAAGGCGAGCTGGAAACAGTCAAAACGGGCGACATGGGTGTAACTCTTGTAGGTGTTTTGAACGTTCCTATTGTTGAAGATCGGTTTGCTGTCCGTATTGCGGCTACCGTAAAAAGTGGCGGTGGGTGGCAAGACCAGCCCGCTGCGGGCATTGAAAACGGAAACGGTGAAGAGCTGACAAATGTGCGCGTTAGAGCATTGTGGAAACCATCAGATGAACTTGAAATTCTTGGTACATTCGTTTCTTACCGTGCTGAATATGAGTTAGGGCAAGGCTATGAGCAGCCAGATAGGACTATATTCGTAGCCATTGACCCTTCCAAAACATTAATTCCTAAAATCTGGGATTATGAGCTTTATAATCTGGAAGTTTCTTATGACTTTGGTGGTTTTGAGCTGCTAAGCTCAACAAGCTATGTTGACCACACTCACCAATATCCCTTTGCCTACTTTGGTGGGCCGCAAACAATTTATGGCGGCGCTCTTTCCGGGAATGGTAACCGGTATAACCCCGGTAGCCAGTTTAGCCAAGAAGTGCGCTTAACATCTACGGGTGATGGACCGCTTCAGTGGACTGTTGGTGGTTTTTACCGTGATATGGACCGCTCGTTAACAGCGCTTTTCGAGTTTCAGTTTGGTGCTTTCATAGCGCCAGAAGCTGAGTTCTTTTCTTCAGGTACAGCGAAATCAATTGCCGTGTTCGCAGACGTTTCTTATGAAATTACTGAAAAGCTAACGGCCGGTGTTGGTGTCCGTTACTTTGAAGAAGATGGTGTTGCCGTGAGCAACAAGGCACCTGACCAAGTAATACAAGAAGCAACTTTTGATTCTGTCGATCCACGCTTTTACTTAAGCTATGCAGCAATCGATGATGTAAATATCTATGCTAGTGCGGCAAAAGGTTTCCGTAGTGGTGGTTTTAATGCAGCACCGCTTCCTGCATTTGATCCTGAAACCTTATGGAGTTATGAGCTGGGCGTTAAAGGCAGTTTCTTTGACGGCACTCTATATCTTGATATGGCTGGTTTCTACACTGTGTATAGCGACATGCTCCGTCGTGGCCTGATCTTCCTTGGTGGTGACCTTGGCTTCCAGTCACTTGTAAGCAACATTGGTGAAGCTGAAATAAAAGGCTTTGAGACTTCTTTTGCTTGGAAAGCAACCAGCGCTTTGACCATCAGTGGTTCTGCTACATTTATGAGCGCAGAAGTGACAGAGCTTGATGAAGGCACAGAATCTAACAATGTTGGGGACCCAATTGATTATGTTCCTGACTTCAGCGGGACACTCAGTGCAAATTACGACTTTAATTGGTCTGATGAAATGCCAGGATTTGCCCGCTTAGACTTTAGCTACCGTGATAAAATGCCTTATGTTGACCTAACAAGTTTCCCACTTGAGAACACACCACAATTCTCTGATTCCATTGGCTTGTTGGATGCGCGTATTGGTCTTACGTCAGGTAAAATTAATGTAGAGCTTTATGCGAAAAACCTTACGAACGTTAATAAATATATTGACCCGTATCGCGCTTGGAACAATGCCAACCGTACGCACCCGCGCACAGTTGGTATTAAAGTTGGCCTTGATTTCTAAAGACTGAAGTCGCACCCAAACATTGGGGAGGCACGTTCGGCAGCATGAAAATGCGCGGCGTGCCTTTTCTTTTAGGGGCGGTGTTTACCCAACGCCAAGGCTGGCTGTTTTCACGGTGACGTAATGAAGGCGAGCTTGTGCTGCCGCATAAAAATACTGCTCAAACACTGCCAAAGTTACCGCGAAAGTTACCGCCAAAATTACCGGCAAAACACTGCCAAAATACTGACTGAAACTTGTTTAAAATGAGAGACAGCAATGCCTGATGAGCTGACAACCCGTGTGCCTTTAGCAAAAACCTGGGATGACGTTGGGCGTACTATGTTCACGCCTGAACATTATGAACTTCCGGAACAAGTGCAGATGGTTTCTTTTGCGGCAGCAAATCCTGTACCGCAGGTATTTACCGACCATGAGGGGCAAATGCGTGCGTCGGCTATCCCGATGATACCTGTTAAAAATAACAGTTCAGAGATCAGTTCATTTGTGGGGCATTTGGCTTCTCGCAACGGCCAGACAGAGGCAATAAAAGCAGGCGCTGTGGGCCTTGCTTTATTCAGTGGACCCAGCGCGTATATTTCTCCCCGGTGGTTTCGAAAAAATATCACTGCGCCCACCTTTAGCTATGTTTCTGTACAGGTACGCGGGACATTTGTACCCCTCTCAGGCGAAGAAGAAACGTGGGAAGTGATCCGCAATACAGTGGCGCATATGGAAGCCATGGTAACAGCGCAATCGGGCGGAAAGCCTTGGCGCATGAAAGAATTACTAACAGAGCAAATGGAACGGTATCTGCCGATGGTTTTGGCTTTTCGATTTGAAATAGACAGCATTGAAGGGGTGAATAGGCTCAATCAAGAAAAAGACGTCGTGGATATGGAAAATATTATCGATGGCCTGAAAGAGACAGGCGCTGCTGGGTCAATGCAGATAGCTGCTTTGATGCAGGAAAATTTGGATGCGATTTTGTCCCATGCTGATGGGCAAGATTGATGATTTTATGGGGTAAAATGGTGGTGCTTTTTGCGCACCATAATTTGTCCGATTCGCACCTTCCTGCAAGGGGTGTAGCGGCATAAAATCCTGACTGAATGATGGAATTTATATGAGTCCCAACTTGGCCTGAGTATTCTTGCGCATTCCCAGCGCGAGGGTAGTCAGGCCTGCTTTCTGGGCTCTATCGTGACTAAAGGCTGGAGTATTATATGTTTTACGTGCAACGCGGGACTAAAGAGTGGCAAGATATGGATGTTGCCCATCATCTTCACCCCTTTACCGACCCACAGTATTTTGACACCAAAAAGCCCCTTGTTATTACTAAAGCAGAGGGTTCTCATGTGTGGGATTCAGAAGGCCGTAAAATTCTTGATGGCATGGCTGGCCTGTGGTGCGTGAATGTTGGCTATGGTCGTTCGGAGCTTATCGAAGCATCAGACCGGCAAATGCGGGAATTGGCGTATTATAATACGTTTTTCCAAACGGCGACCCCAACACAAATTGAATTGGGTCATGTGCTATCTGGTGTAACCCCAGAAGGGCTTGATCATTTTTTCTTTGCCAATTCAGGGTCAGAAGCCAACGATACAGTGGTGCGCATGGTTCGGCATTTTTGGGAAGTAGAAGGCCAACCAGAGAAACAAGCTATCATTGGCCGTACCCTTGGCTATCACGGCAGTACAGTTGCAGCAACCAGCCTTGGTGGTATGAAGCCAATGCATGATCTGGGCAAATCTTTGCTGCCAGGCTTTGAGCATATTACGCACCCTCATTGGTATTTAAATGGGGAAGATCTTTCTCGCGAAGACTATGGCCTGAAAGCTGCGCAGGCGCTTGAGGAAAAAATCCTTGAGCTAGGGGCAGACACAGTGGCTGCTTTCATTGGCGAGCCAATACAGGGTGCGGGCGGCGTGATTGATCCTCCCGCTACATACTGGCCAGAAATTCAGCGTATTTGTCGTAAATATGACATTCTACTTGTTGCGGATGAAGTGATATGTGGGTTTGGTCGCGTAGGTCATTGGTTTGCGTCAGAAGCTTATGGCATTGAACCTGATTTGATGCCGATGGCGAAGGGTCTTTCTTCTGGCTATCTGCCTATCGCCGCAGTTGCCTATAATGACCGTGTTCATGCCACTCTTAGAAAAGGCGGGGTTTTCTCGCATGGCTATACATATTCGGGCCACCCTGTTGCCTGTGCTGTGGCGCTCGCTAACATTCAATTGATTAAAGATGATGGCCTGATTGATCGCGTGAAAACGGATATTGGCCCCTATTTTCGGGCGAAAATGGACGCTGTGCTTGCTAGCCACCCTCTTGTTGGGGAAGTTCGGGGTGCTGGGCTTCTTGCGGGTATCCAATTGGTTAAAAATAAGGAAACCAAAGAGCTGTTTCCTACAGAGCAGGCAATCGCGACTAAATGCCGGGATTATTGCCTTGAGCATGGGGTGATTATGCGCGCAGTGGGTCAGTCTATGGCGGCAAGCCCTCCGCTTATTATCACTAAGCCTGAGGTGGATACTCTGGTGGAAGTTGCCAAGGTATCGCTTGATCTAGCAGCCAAAGATGTTGGGATTCTATAAATGAGCGCACCTGTTGCTGGCAGTTTTTTAGCCAGAGTATTTGACGCGGCTTTACCGGGCGGTGTGAATGCATCTAGTTTCCCTGTGTTTAACCCTGCAACTGGGGTTAAGATTACGCAAGTAGCTGATATGGGGCCTGCTGAAACTGAGGGCGCTATAGCTAAGGCTTATGAAGCACAGAAGCTATGGGCCAAGGAAACCGCAAAAGCCCGCGCTAAACTGCTGATGGCATGGTATGATCTTATCTTGGAGCATCAGGAAGATCTGGCCCAGTTGCTGACCCTTGAAATGGGTAAGCCGCTTGTTGAAGCCCGTGGTGAAATTGGGTTTGGCGCTACTTTCATTGAGTGGTTTGCAGAAGAAGGCAAGCGTTTGTACGGGGATATAATCCCTACAAATATGCCGGGTCGGCGTTTGATGGTGCTGAAGCAGCCTATCGGCGTTGTGGCGGCCATTACGCCGTGGAATTTCCCAAATGCAATGATCACTCGTAAAATTGCGCCGGCACTGGCCGCTGGGTGTAGCTGTGTATTAAAGCCTGCGGAAGACACGCCTTTGTCGGCGGTGGCGCTCGCTATTCTTGCGGATGACGCGGGGTTGCCGGATGGTTTGATAAATATTATCACAGCTCAAAATGCGCCAGCAGTGGCGAAAGTTCTTACTGAACACCCAGATATACGAAAACTATCTTTCACGGGTTCTACACGTGTTGGAAAGCTTTTGATGAAGGGCTGTGCGGACAGTGTTAAAAAAGTGTCGCTTGAACTTGGTGGCAATGCACCTTTCATTGTTTTTGAAGATGCAGATATTGATGCTGCCGTTCAGGGGGCTTTGCTGTCGAAGTACCGGAATGCAGGCCAAACCTGCGTAAGCAGCAACCGCTTTTATATCCATGAAAATGTGTTCAGCGCGTTTGCTGAAAAACTGACTGCCGCAGTTGACGTTATGACCGTAGGGGACGGCATGGTTGATGGCACTACCGTAGGGCCACTTATCAATAATGCTGCGCTTACCAAAGTGTTGGGGCTTGTTAAAGGCGCATTAGATGCGGGTGCTAAAGCTGTTACTGGTGGGGGGGTACACCCGCATGGTGAAAATTACTTTGAGCCTACTATTTTGGTTGATGCCAAAAATGATATGGAAATTGCTCAGGCTGAAATATTTGGCCCTGTGGCTGTGCTCTATTCTTTTAAAACGGAAGAAGAGGTTACCCTGTCAGCCAATGATACGCCCTATGGCCTTGCAGCTTATTGCTACACACGCGATATGGCGCGTTGCTGGCGCATGAGTGAAGCTTTGGAATATGGCATGGTGGCGATAAATGAAGGCACTGTTGCCAGTGAAGCTGCTCCTTTTGGCGGTGTTAAACAATCTGGCATTGGCCGCGAAGGGTCAAAATACGGGCTGGATGATTTCACCGAAATTAAATGTGTCAGCATGGCAGGCATTGGCGGTTAGAAACTCTCTAAATATGTAAGCAATTTGCTTAACTGGTGGCGCAGGTCTATATCTCGCACAGGTTAGCATGAAGGATGTGGTGGCCGCTTTGTAAGGAGTTGCTGTGACAGACCTTCAACATAATGCTCAAAACATGCCTCAAAATTCTTCAAGATTTCGCGTGCCAAAACTAGCACCGGAAAGCTTGTTGGCCGTTATCTTGCTGTCCTTTCTGGGCACCGCAGGCGTGTTTTATGCCAATATTTTGGCAGCCCTCGTAAGTGGGCTTGTTGAAGGGTTAAAATATACTCAGGAAACAGCAGGGTATGTCGCTGCTGCTAATGTTTACGGCGCTGCCTTTGGGGCTTTCGCTGCTGTCTTTGCCGTGAAGCGGGTGGCATGGAAGCCAGCGGCTTTTTGTTCTTTGCTGGCTTTGATGGCAATTGATTTAGTGTCCACGCAAATAACGTTGAGCGATATATTAATACCGGTTCGCTTTGGCCATGGGCTTGTCGGGGGCTTTCTTGTTGGAGTGGCTTTTTCTGTCTTTGCGCGCACCACCAGCCCTGATCGCACCTTTGGCATGTTGTTGGTGACACAAGCTGGCATTGGCGGTACAGGCCTTATGTTTTTACCAAAATTGGTACCGGTTTACGGGACATCTGTGCTGTTTCTTGCTCTGTTTAGCTTTAGTGCTGTCACCGTGTTTATGCTGCCATTTCTTTCTGATTATCCCGTCAAAAATACAGCAACCGACAAGCCAAACGAAGGCATGAAGAATAGGCCAGAAGAAGGCACAAATGAAAGTAAGTTGATGCTTGGGCCGTTGCTTCTTGCTTTGTTGGGAATATTTGTTTTTCAGGCAAGCAATATGGGGCTGGCTGCCTATATGATCGAACTGGGAAAAAGTTTTGGTATTGCGACGGATGTGGTCAGTACGCACATTGGCGTTGCCCACTGGATTGCTGTGCTGGGTGCCTTGTTTGTCTATTTGGTTGGTACCAAATACGGCAGGGTGAAGCCGTTGCTCGTCGGCTTTTTTTTTACACTGGTGGGCATGAGCATTTTGCATCTGTCAGGCATAGCGCCGTGGTTTTTGGTGGGGAATATCATTGTCAGTACCACTTGGGCATTCCTTATCCCCTATTTACTGGGTATGTGCGCCAAGTTTGATGCTGCAGGTCAGATGGCGACACTGTCAGGCTTTTGCTCAAAGATGGGGCTTGCAAGCGGGCCTATGGTGGCAGCGATGGTTGTTGGCAAAGGCAATTATGACCTGATTTTAAATATGGCCATTATCGGCATTGCCCTAGGCGCGTTGATTGTGTTGATGCCCGCGCGTTTTTTGGACAAGGCATAGGGGGGCATCTGTCTTAAGTAGGTACATATCCGCCCGCTCCCCGCTTACTCTCTGGCCGGTGATGCATCTTAAAAAACAAGATACGGCCTAGATACTGTCACCAGCGGCAAAACCGCTGGCCCATGCCCACTGGAAATTATAACCGCCCAGCCAACCCGTTACATCAACACATTCACCAATAAAATAGAGGCCCGGCTGGCTTTTTGCTGCCATAGTTTTAGAGCTGAGCGCATCTGTATTCACGCCACCTTTGGTTACTTCGGCTTTTTTGAAACCTTCTGTACCATCTGGCTTTATCCGCCACTCACTAAGCCGCAGCGCAACCTCTTCCAAAATAGCGTTAGACATATCTGCCAAGTTGGCAGGCCAACTGCTGGCTATAGTGTCAGCTAATCTGTCCACCAACACGGTTGCTAGAAGTGTTTTCAAGCTTGTTTTGCCAGCATTTTGGCGTGCCTGTTTTAGCCAATCAAGTGTATCTGGAATATCGGGTAAAAGGTTGATGAAAATTTCATCCTCGGCTTGCCAGTAGGACGAAATTTGCAAAATTGCAGGGCCGGAAAGCCCCCTGTGCGTGAAGAGTAAATTTTCTCTGAAAGTAGCGCCGCCACACTGAATGATGCTATCGGCAGAAACACCAGCAAGGCTTTTCGTCGTCTTTAATAAATCACCACTAAAGGTAAAGGGTACTAAGGCCGCTGTTGGTGTTATTACAGGAATTGCAAACTGTCTTGCTATACGAAAACCATAGTCCGTTGCCCCCATTTTGGGGATGGAAACGCCCCCGCTTGCAATAATGAGGTTTTCACTCGTAAAACAGCCCTGATTGCTTGTGATCGTATAGGTGCCATCAGAAAAGCGCGTCTTTTCAATCAGCACCTCTGTTTTTAAGGTGACACCCGCTGCGGTGCATTCAGCCAAAAGGGCATCCAATATTTTCCCGGCACCTTGGTCACAAAAAAGCTGTCCCAGTGTTTTTTCATGCCACGTGGCCCCGTGCCGGGCCAGTAAATCCATAATATCCCAAGGCGTATAGCGGCTGAGGGCAGACTTCATAAAATGGGGGTTCGCACAGAGGTAAGCATTAGGGCTGGTGCCTTCATTTGTGAAGTTACACCGGCCGCCGCCTGAAATTAAGATTTTGGCTCCGGGCTTCGTGTTGCGCTCTAGCAGCAGAATTTTTTTCCCGCGCTTGCCAGCAGTTATCGCACACAGCAAACCTGCAGCACCGGCACCAATAATTATTGCATCATATTTCATAAAAAGTCTTATGAACCATATGGGCCAGTGAAGCCATCACCAGTTGTTGCTGCCTGAATAATTTGACAGGTTGAATCTACAGGGGCGTAGCTTAATAAATTACAGGTACTTTGCTCACGGAGTAGTCACTTTATAAAGATGTAGTTGAAAACAGTGTTGAAAACGCTACTATCCTGCTTGAGGAAAAGTTGCAGCAGAAAAATTGCTCATTAGCCAAACCATCGCAGTGTGTGGTTGGTTTGGTATTAAACTTGCTGGAACGGGCTTAAAGCTAAGATTTAGTAAATTCATTGTATCTAGGGGACAGTTCGCAATGGCCGTGTTTGAGAGTACTCCACAAGCAAGACTTCTCACTATTAAAAATTTACTTTTAGCTGTGACAGGATTTTTAGTTCTGATTGTCGCGCTAATGGCAGTAAACCAACTGTATTCCGCTAATCGGGACCTGAATAAGGCCGAGCGGGCCATGGACTTGAATGCTCTTATTGATGATATTGTGACGCTGAAGCTTTCTATCAGTGGCGAACGTAATTATACGCTAACTGCTTACGGTTTTCCGGGCATTGCACCAGATATATTCTTAACGAAAATTGGCCTTAATCGCTCTGGCGTTGAAGGGGCTTATGAGAATATTCAAATCCACCTTCAAGCATTGCCTGACTTCGACGGAAAAGAAGGCAATGAAAAAATATGCAGAGGCTGAAGAGGCTTTTAAAGCTTATAAAAAAGAGCTTTTCGAAGCCTATAAAACATATCGCGCGTTGCACGACATAATCGATACAGATATTTCAACGGGTAGTAGGGAAACATCAGCGCGTAAAATCAGCCGCGCCATGAATAACCTTGTTGAAGCTGCTGCAAAAGTACGGACAGAAGTGGAATCAAATTTTGATTTTGGGGATGACCGCATTGCAGTCGTAAACCGCCTGAAATATCAATTGTGGGTGATGATAGAATTTGCTGCCCGCGAAGCTGCAACGCTTGGGCAAAACATCGCTTCTGGCCAGACAATTACTGATTTCCAGAAAGACCGAGGGGCGCGGTATGGGGGGCGTGGCCAAGGGGCCTGGGTGCAAACTCAAGCCATTGCAGCCTCTGCAACTGCTTCGGGAGAGATTGCAGGGCAGCTCACTAAAATTCAAGATGTGTTTTTCGATAACTTCAGCGAAAAACGCTTTGAACTTTATGACCTTTCTGACAGCGCGGTGGAAGATGCTGCTGATAGCGACGACTCTGAAAGTGTGGTTGTGGATTATGAGCAAACACCGAGCGCTTGGATGGAAGTAGCCAACAATGCCGTTGAACCGGTAATGATGATGAGTTCCTACGCAAATACATTGTCACAACAATTGAATGACGACGCAGTTTCCGATGCCACAACGGCAATGATTGGCTCTGTTGGGTTGATCTTTTTGGTCCTAGCTGTGGGAGGTGTTTCTTTTTGGGTGGTAATTTCCCGTGTTGTTAGGCCGGTTAATGCGCTGTCTGATACGATGATTGTTCTGGCTGATGGCACCCTTGAAGTTGACGTACCCAATACGGCCCGTGGCGATGAAGTGGGCGACATGGCACGGTCTGTTCAAGTGTTTAAAGAAAATGCAATTGAACGCCGTGAGCTAGAAGTGCGTCAGCGCGAGCAGGAAGAAGTTGACCGTAAGCGTGCAGAAGAAGCCACTGTGCTCAAGCATGAAGAGGAAGAATCCCGGCGGCTGCGTGAGGAAACGCAGGCTGAAGAAGCCCGGCAAGAAAGACGGAAAGCAATTCTTAACCTTGCAGACCAATTTGAATCCAGTGTTATGGCTGTTGTTGAAGCAGTTTCGACTTCTGCTAAAGAGGTGGAAACCTCTGCCAGCACCATGTCTTTAACGGCGGAAGATACGTCTCAAAAATCGAATGTTGTGGCCAATGCTGCGCAGCAAGCAAGCAGCAATGCACAGATGGTTGCCAGCGCCGCAGAGGAGCTTTCTGCTTCTGTCCGCGAAATTACCGGCCAAACCAATCAGTCCAGTGCGGCTGCACGGGATGCCGTAGCCCGTACAGATGCGGCAGGGCAGGATATTGAAAACCTGGCTGTTGCGGCACAAAAAATTGGCGACGTTGTGAAGTTGATTAATGATATTGCTGAACAAACCAATTTGCTTGCTCTTAATGCCACCATTGAAGCGGCACGAGCAGGGGATGCGGGTAAAGGCTTTGCTGTTGTTGCTAATGAAGTGAAATCACTGGCAAACCAAACAGCGCGGGCAACGCAGGAAATCACTGAGCAAGTGAATAGTATGCAAAATGCGACACAAACTGCTGTTTCGTCCATCAGTGAAATTAAAGGCATCATTGGGAATATTGAATCGACATCAGTTTCTATTGCGTCAGCGGTGGAAGAGCAGGATGCATCAACGCAGGAAATTGCCCGCAATGTTTCTGAAGTTTCTTCTGGTACGGAAGAAGTGACAGCCAACATCAATGATGTGAGCAGCGGCGCGACCTCAACTGGCAGTGCTGCAACGCAGGTGTTGTCTTCCGCGCAACAATTGACCCAGCAATCAGAAGACCTACGCGGGCAAGTGGAAAGCTTTCTGGTTACTATCCGCGCGTAGATACGCGCTGGCTGCAGCTAACGTTTGCAGGAGCGCGCAGTTCGTAAAATATAAAGGTGCCGCTTTAAGGGAAGCGGCGCCTTTTTTTTGGAAAGTTAATGTACCCCCCCTGTTGTGGATAGGGGGCGTGTAACTAACTACGACGGATATGCTCTAGTGCGCGGCTATGAACCTAGTATAGGGCGTGGGGTTATCTCAGTGTGCCGTTGTTTTTTACCTGTAAAGCAAGCTCGCTTGCATGAGAAAAATCGGGTTTTAAATAAGGCTTGTTATACTGGGCAAGCAGGCTATAGTGCGCTCCGCAGTTGCGGGGATATAGGCCCTGTTTATGTGATGGAGCCGTGGCTGAGTGGTTTAAGGCGCACGCTTGGAAAGCGTGTTGGGTGGTAACGCCCCCGAGGGTTCGAATCCCTCCGGCTCCTCCATTTTCATAATTATTTACCACCTTACAATAGGTTTTTTATATAGCCACAAATGAGTGTTTCGCAAAATTGTGGAAGGCTGTTGATATTTGGTTTGCGGTTTTTGTGTCTAGAGCATATCCGTCTTAGTTAGTACCATTGCCGTCCACTCCCCGCTTACTCTCTATGGCTGAGGGTCATGGATGGCTGGCATCCTTCTGGGGCCACACCAGACATGCTTGTGTTTTTCATAGGACCAAAGAGAGCTAGCCTTGCCCTCTCTCTGAAACATGTCCAGTGGTCTTAATTTAACGGGGTAAATTCAGAAAATAGTGCTGATATTTCAGCAACGTCTGACACGGGAACATAGTCGCAAACAGCAGAATAAGCCTGCCACATTTCCTGGACTTTAGCATTGGTATGAGCTGCCGCTATACAGTCTTTAGAGGCCCACTCAAATACCTCAATAATAATGCCATCTTCAGAACGCATGATGATAGAGTCTCTATCACTCGCCAAGCCTTCAGCCCTTAATATTGGAAGGTGGGTTTTCATCAAAGCGTCAAGCTCGCTTTCTTTGCCTTCTTTCGGCTTATATCCAACGATAACTATTCTGCCCATTTTATGTACCTTTTTAAGAAATAAAATACTTTACATGCTGCGATAAAATGTAACTGTTCTTAGAATATGAACGTATTAAATGTATTTTAGCTTCATTGAAGATATTGTTAGTAGGGTGTGTATGCAACTCTTTATCACGAAGGGAGTGCAGGATGACAGGGGGAATAAAAAATGAGATTAGGGGTTATATGGCAGTTTTCTGCCATAACACCAAATCGAAAAGAGCATATTTTTTAGTTTTTCATCATTGCATACTTATGCCAACACATGAATAGTTTGGGAGATATAAAGATATGCATTTAATGACAACAAACCATAAAGTTGCACAACAAATTTCTGTCGATAAATTTGTGGGTGGCACCATAAGAGCCCGCAGACGGCAACTTAAAATAACACAAAGCGAACTGGGCAAGAGTGTAGGTGTCACGTTCCAACAAATCCAAAAATATGAAAAAGGGGCAAACCGTGTTGGCGCAGGGCGTCTTTTTCATATTGCCAGCACTTTGAGTGTTCCAGTTGAATTCTTTTTCGAGGGCGTTGAGGAAATACTGCCTGAAGTCGAAACAAATCATAGGGAAGTGGCTCGTGTTGATGATGAAGCTCGGGAAACCCTCTTCCTGTCTTTATACAGTATTCTCGACCCTAAAATTAGCTGGAAAATAAGGGGCTTGGTTAAAGCTTTATCTCAGTCTCATGAACAGCGCCCCCAACTATGAGTCTTGTTAGTTCAGGGAAAGAAGCGACACTTGAGTCCATACGGCACGCTATGAAAAATGATCTTTCTACATTGCAAAATATGGGGGTTTTTAAAAAACGGGTTCAAAAGCTAATTTCGAAAATGGGTTTCAAGGGCTATAGCTATTACAATTTGCTATGTCCTGGTGACCCGCCCATTTTCACAACTATTCCCCCGGCCGTGTGGAATGACTATCACAGCCAAAACTTTCATGACCATGATATTATCTTGAGTTATGGCAAGTCTAACAATGACCCGACTTTATATTCCTCCCTTCTACGGCAGTTAAAATGGTTGCCGTATAAAACCGAATTAACAATGAAGAACGAAGAGATAGAAAAATTTTACCGCGCTAGCGGCATATTGGATATGTATTTGATACCGTTCAAGGATGAGGGAAAGTCTCACATGTTGGCAATTCTGGACATGTGAAAAGGGGGTTTATTTACAACTTAGGGCGTTTGAAACAATACAATTTTAATTAGATTAACCCCTTTAGCGTGTATTATAATAAACATTAAGATTGTATTTTGGTTAGATTTGCTGAATATTAGAAGGCTATTGAAGAATAGTTGGGGAGCTAATACTCATGAATTTAGCATACGCACCAAATATTGAGATCAAGTATTTAACCCATTTATCCCAATGTAGGGACATAAAGTCTTTCGTCCAGACGATTAAATCTATGCTGGAAAAAATGGGCTTTGCCCACTTTGGCATTTCACGCCTTGATAGTACGGGAGTGCCTGAAGCCCCGGTAGAAACTGTATCGCAAGATTTGTTCAATTCTTATTTTGAAGGCGGCTTTTATACATTTGATTTGATGGTAGACGCCATTCGGCAGAATAACCTCTTGGAACCTTTCTATCGTAGTAAAATCCTTTCCTTCTTGGATACGGTAGAGTTTAAAACAGACCTTTTTGACCAAAATCATGAAATTTCGAAACTATTGAGCAGTTATGGCTATCATGATCTGATTATTATTGCGGAGCCTGCGGCTAACAGCCAAGGCAGTGTCCTTCTAACGCTTTCTGCCAAGACGGAAAACTTAGGGAAATATCATCAGCTTTTTGAAGAATGCAAGGTTCGCCTCAGAATGCTGTTACGGGCAATTGATTTTATTGGCACCAAGAATTTTGGAGAGTTTTGGATTCCTGCTGGCGAGAGCACAGAAGTAAATATCACGCCTAAAACATTGGAATTGGTAACACTGATGGCTGAACATGATCTTCGTGTTGATGCCGCCGCATACAAACTGGGCAAGAGCGTAAGCACCTGCAACAAGCAAATAATGTGGCTGAAAGATGAGTTTAAGGTGTCAACCATTCAGGGTTTGACGCATCGACTTATAAAATTGGGTTTTATAAAAATATAAGCGTGATTATTTTACTATAAATAGCCCTTCTATCTACCAAAAATAGTATTGTTATTAAAAAGTGGCTGTAGGCGGCTTGGATAAATTCATCAACTGGCACGTTATTAATAATGCGTGAATATACCGCCTTTGGCTTTCTGGCGGGTACTAGGGGGAGCTAGTGACCGATGCATCAGTCAGACACACCTTTAAAAGAGCTAACATTAAGTGATTTCAAGGTAAAAAACCTTGTACCATTCTATGCAGAATTACGCGAAAACAACCCTGTCGCTCAGGTCCAAGATGGAAAAGGCGGTCATGTCTGGGTCGTTAGTCGCTATCAGGATGTCCATTATACCTTAAGTCACCCAGAAGCTTTTTCATCAAAAGCAATCAGCGAGATTATGCACCCCGAAGGCATAAAGGAAGATTGCCGCCGCGATTTGTTTGTTCTTTCTCAAGATGGCCGGGAGCATAAAAGAAACCGTGGCTTGATGACGAAAGCCTTCACATCAAAAGTTACTAAATCTTTGCTTCCTGATATTCGGGGCGCAGCAGAAAAAATGGTAGCCAGCATCAAGCGTGGCGAAAAAATATCCTTTATAGACAGGTTTGCGCACCCTTATGTTACGGCAATTACAGACAAGGTTTCGGGTATTGAACAAACGTTAAGCCAGAAGGAAATGGATACTTGGCTGACTGTGTTGGGGGAGGTTATCACGGGTACTCCTGATAAAAAGCGGTTGGCGAGCATTGAAAAAATCATTCAGCGCCAAACCAACAAGTTTACCAAGACTATTGCCCAAAAGAAGCAATGCCCCGGCACTGATCTGATTTCAGAACTTATCGGGGCGGAAGTAGACGGCGAAAAACTATCTGATGTAGATTTATTAAATGCCGTGGAATTAATTTATGTTGGTGGCTTTCATCCTCAAGTCCAGATGTTGTGTCGGGCTATGGTTCAGTTATCCAATAATGAGGGCTTGTTTAAGGCTTTAAAAGCGTCTTCTGAGAAAGTACCGGCCTTTGTTGACGAGTTGTTACGGCATCAAACGCTTGCGCCGGGAACAATTCGTAAAACTCTTCAGGAAGTTACATTTCAAGGGGTGACAATCCCTGCTGGGGCTACCGTCATTTGCCTGATCAGTTCAGCCAACCGTGACCCTTCTGTTTTTCCTGATCCTGATACATTTGATATAACCCGCCCTAACGTTAAGAAACATCTTGCTTTCGGCTCTGGCTCGCATCTTTGCCTTGGGCGAGCACTGGCTAAACAGCAAATGATTACTGGCCTTGAAGCTATTATTAAAAATTTCGACAGTATTACGTGCTTACCAATAGAAGAAATTGAAGAACATAATACGTGGATGTTTAGATACATCCCTAATCTCAGCGTTATTTTTTCATAAAAAATTATAAGCAAAATCAGGGGGATTTTTCCTATGAAAGCACTTCAAATATACAACATGAGCCTTACATCCTGCTTGCTGCTATGTGCAGGAAACCCTGTATGGGCTGCCGCAGATAACGACCAGACAGATGCGTTGGTGGAAATAATTGTTTCAGCGCAAAAAACCGAAAAGCGTCTTCAGGATACAACAAATGCGACGACTGTTTTAAGCAGCGCACAACTTGAACAGGCTGGAATATATGGGCTGAATGGTTTGGAAAGTGGGTTGGTGCCTTCCTTAAGAATTCAGCCTTACGGCAGCGCAACAACATCTTTGGTTATGTCTATTCGCGGCTTTGGCCCCACAGACCCTGGTCAGGGAACTAGGGAACCTACTGTTGCGGTATATAAAGACGGCTTCTATATCGGGCGTATTCAGGGCCTTGGTGGAGAAATGGCGGGGTTTGAACGTATTGAGGTGTTTCGGGGCCCACAAGGCACAATGTTTGGGCGTAATGCCGCTGGCGGTGCTGTAAACCTGATATCAAAGAAGCCGTCAGGGAAATGGAATTTCCGCCAAACACTCAGCTATGGCAATTATGATGCTCTTAGAAGCATTACTGAACTCGATTTGCCCGAATTTTCAGGCATTCGCCTTAGCATGGACTATATCCATTCAGAACGGGATGGTTGGGTTAAAAACCTAGCCTCTGATCAAGCTGACTTTAATGCCTATAACAAAGATTCTGGTGGTATCAGCTTAAGTGCTGATTTGAGTGAAACCGTAAGGTTGGACTATGATTTTGATCTCTCTCACATAGAATCTTCCATGAACTATTATCAGCTTGCTCAAGATAATTTTGGTTTTATTGGCGTTGAACCCCCAGCAACAACTGTTACACGCTTCCCTATAGACCCACTTCAACCCACTGTTGCTGAAACTCAAATGCACAGTTTGACCCTTACTTGGGCTGTGGCGGAAAATCTAACAATTAAATCTCTCACATCCTTCCGCAAGCTAGATGAAGATACCAACGTCAACCTTGGGGGGGCTGCATATTTTAATGGTCTGACCTTCCTTGAAAAGGTAGATCAGGAGCAGTTTTCACAAGAGATTCAAATTCTTGGAACCCATAACCGAATTGAATGGGTGGCTGGGGCCTTTTATTTTGAAGAGGATATCTTCCAGTCAAAAGATGATTTCTTTTCCCTCAGTTTTAATTTTTTAAACGGGACTGTTACGCCTGTATCACCGCCAACAAAGTTTGATTCGCTGGCTACATTTGCAGATGTTCCCTTGGTCTCTACGACAGCAAAAACCAAATCAAAGGCTGTGTATGGCCAAGCAACATGGACACCTCCGGGTTTGCAGGACAAACTGGAGTTGACTGTAGGGCTGCGCTATACGGATGATAGCCGAAACGGTGCTCGCACCATCTTTGGTGCCACCCCCTTTGATCTTGATGCAGACAGTTTTGACCCCTTGTTTGCTGTTAGATATGGCTGGAGCGAGGCAGTCTCCACCTACGCAAAATACTCTACAGCGTTTAAGGCAGGCAGCGTCAGCATACGGTCTTTGAGCTTTACACCTTACGGCCCTGAAGATGTTGAAACGTTTGAGGTTGGTCTGAAATCAGAATTTATGGACAAGCGCATGAGGCTTAATCTTGCGGTGTTCAGTACCAACATAAAAAATGCTCAGATTGACTTTTTGAATCCGCTAAATCCAACAATTCTGGAAACCTTTAATGCGGAAAATACCGTTGAAATTGATGGGCTGGAAGTCGAAATTACCATGATACCGGTGCCCGGTTTGGTCATCGGTGTGAATTACACCTATTTGGATGGCACCATGCCTCTACAGCCCAACCCGTTAGCTGGTGGGGCAACAGAACAATTTAATTTGGCCCAAACACCAGAACATGCAGGCTCGTTAACAGTGGATTATTCAATGCCGGGTTTATCCTTTGGTACGCTCATAGCCCACGCAGATTTGATGGTAACGGACGAATATCATTATGTTGGTTCTGGCCTGCAAGATTTGGATAGCTATGCACTGGTCAATGCTCGCTTGACGCTGGCAGATTTGCCTTTCGGCGGCGGAGGGTTGCAACTTTCCCTATGGGGTAAAAATCTGGCTAACAACAAATATGTTGTTGCTGGTTTCCGTTGCCGGCCATTGGTGCCGCTGTGGCATATGGCACACCGCGTACATACGGCCTAGATGTGACATACAGATTCTAAGCCTAAAATTGGAAGGCTATAGACTGGCAAAATAGGGAATAATGCAAGCAGGGGCGGGACACTATTGTTGGGCCTATGTGGTGAGTACGGCATAGGCACCTTCACTTTTTATGGTGTGGGTTACGTGCTGTAATGGGGTGTCTCGCGGGATAATATCTTTACAGGTGCACCCGAGGCACTATGATACCCCCGCTGTAAGTGGTGTGTTGGGTACAACAGTTTCTGCATATTTAGCACCTTTTATTTTCCCGGTTCTGCCCCGATGCTGACAATCGGGAAGGGACATAACCATGAAAACCATACTATACCGCTTGGCAATGGGGGGCATCGTATCAGCATCACTGTTGTTGGCGTTGCTTGGCCTTACGGGCAGCATTCAGGCATTTTATTATGAGATTGATGAGTGGTTAAACCCTCACTTTTACCAAACGCCCACCAAAGGCACCGCCAAACACCCTGCCGACCTAATAGAAACATTAGAAGCAGCTGTACCAGAAGCGATGGTATGGTATTTGGAAATGCAAAAAGGCCCTGGTCGCAGTGTGATGGTTGGTGTTGAGCCTCGACCAGACATGGCGACAGGCATCAAGCCCACGCTCGAAAAAGACTATTATTACATGGACCCGGTATCAGGCGATATTGTGGGGAGCCGCTTTTGGGGGGCTTGTTGTTTTAGCGCTGAAAACTTTATTAATTTCACCTATGAAATACACCGCGATCTTACATTACCCGGTGTTTGGGGTCTGTATCTAACTGGTTTTTTAGCTTGTTTCTGGTTTCTTTCTTCAGTCGTCTTTCTTTATCGGTTGGCACGCAAAGGTAAAGCTACTCGAAGGGTTGCCTTCTCTACCCTGTCGGCCAAGGCCCAAGCGGCTATTGTTGTTGTGATGATCCCTGTTGCCTTCAGCAGTATTGAGCTGAACTTGTCTGAAGAGGTTTTTAAACCGGTTGTTTCATTATTTTCAGGTACACAGCCCAGTATTTATGCCGACTATGCGCAAAAAAGCCCCGAGACCTTCGGTGCCCGCACTCTATCGTACCGGGATGCCTATGAGATTGCAGAGGCACTTGGAAAAAAAGCGGGGGAAACTGCACCTGTTGGCGAATTATTTTACAGCATACCCTATAACTTTTATGGGATGGCATATGGTGCCCGCGACCCGGTAGGGATGGGCAATAACTGGGTTTATATCAGCGCAGCAGATGGCACCGTGGTTGGCAGTAAAAGGCCGTTGGATGGGTCTGCGGGGGATGTGTTTACATCAGCGCAACTGGCTTTACACAGTGGCAGGGGTTTTGGCTTGTGGAACCAGATTTATATATGCCTGATTGGATTGTTGCTTGTAGGGGTTTGTTGGCGCGTAGGGCGATGGGCCTATAGGCAGGCCATGGCATGAGGTTTGAGAGAGGGCATAAACTGGATGTGACCAAGCGCGCCATATAGCATTGTCTGAAAGATGCATTGATGATTGTATCAGATGTTGCCACAATCACGGGCAGAGCTATCGGTATTACTTTGCTCATACGGCTGTGCAGGATACTAGGGTAAAGGGAACTGGCCGGGCTGTTTCCAATCAAAGCGGTCATGCTCTAAAGCATTGTTTTTTTACCAAAATGAAAATTGAGCAAAAACATGCGGACTTGCTCGCCTTCAGGCCCTAGCGGCAAAATAATGACGGAGCATGTCTGAAACTCATTATACGCCAATTTAATCGGCAGGTTTAGCCGCATGACTGGTTTTTTATGGTCCACAATCCAGTCATAAACTGCGCGCACTTGCTGGGTGTTACTGAGGTCATTCAGGTTTTTGCCTGTGGGGTCGTAGCCCAATGCATCAGTAATGCGGGTGCCAACAAGGCGCACACTATAGTTTCCGGGGGTGTCACCAACATCAGTCAACTGAATGCTAGGGAGTATGCTTTTCATGGACGCAGGCTTGAAATCCCGACGAGTAGGGAAATGGCGATCCTTCCGGGCGGTATTCCACCACTCAAAGACCTCCCGCCCCCCGGGCCAGTTAACATCGCCAGCGCCAAAACCATGGATGGCGTTAGGCACGTGTAGTTTAGCTGTTGGATCCATCTGCGCACCATAAATACACCGAAAAATAGCCACACCCTATACACTAAGTTGTATCTTTGTGCACTGTTAATTATGAGTGCTTGGATAACTGGCTATAAATAAAGGCTTTTTGTGGGGTTTCTGCGCTTTCCCCTAGGGGGGTATGGTTTTTCTATATTCTGATTTTGGAGCGCCGCGCTTGAATCTATTGCTAGCTTTCTTTATAATCAGACACCCTAAACATGATTGATTGGTATGCCTGTGATTGCCTGATGGCGCACAATTTTACTGCTTTAACCTCGGCTTGTTGGTGTTGACGCAGTGTGTAATTTTCATTGATCCATGAATGCCGCGCTTGCAAGCGACGGCAAATGATTAGGTATATCTAATGGCACAAATATTAAGGGATGGTCGGGTTGAGCTTATCCCGGCGACAACCGAAATGATTTTGGTTGAACTATCTGCTGATGGCAATATTGCAGCGCATCTAGGCGTTTCTGAACCAGCCTATTGGCCCCCAGAGTTAAATGACGAGGAAAGCTTCAAGTATGCGCTTGGCTTGTTAGAATCGGGTGCCGGTTCTGATGGCTGGGGCTTCTATTATATGGTTGATACTTCGAATGCCAGCGGTGTGGGCCAAAAGGCTTCAGCAAGCCAACACCTTGTGGGATTTGGTGGCTTTAAAGGGGTGCCATCGCCAGAAGGCCAAGTTGAAATTGGCTACAGTGTTTTAACCCCCCACCGACGGCAAGGTTATGCAACAGCTATGTGTAGGCTCCTTATCGAAAAAGCCTTTAAGGAGCAACAGGTGCAAGAAGTCATCGCGACCACATTACCTGCGCTAGAACCTTCTATCGGCGTGCTGCTTAACCTTGGTTTTACGCTTGTGGGGGACACTGATGGTATTGTGACCTATAGCCTGCAAAAGGGGTAGCCGTAAATCTAACACCTTACCGGCGCATCTCGCTTACTCTCTGGCCCAACCACCCTACAGTGTATCTTGGCGGGTGGTTGGGCCAAATGATCGGAGAAACTGCTTTGGAAATCACGCTCAATCACACCATTGTACCTGCCATTGACCGGGTTGTTTCGGCCAAGTGGTATGAAGATATATTCGGCTTTGAGTTTGTGAAAGAATGGGGGCCGTTTGCTGTGGTGAAAGTCAATAGTTCCTTGGTGTTGGATTTTATGAATACGGAAAAAGGCTTCGCCCATCATCATTATGCCTTCAAGGTGAGTGATCAGGACTTTGATGCAATTTTCGAACGGATTCAAACACAGAACATTAGGTTTGGAAGCGGCCCTTTTAAGGTGAGTAACGGGAAATATGACGATAAAATCAATCACCTTTATGGTGGACGAGGGGTGTATTTCACAGACCCGAACGGCCACATTCTCAAAATCATAACGACCGATTATGATCTGGATACATAGCCTGCACACCCTCATGTGCTGATACTGCCTTCACTCTCCGCGTTGGGAAAAGCCTACCGCGCTATAAGCGCCAGTTTTATACAATTTGCTGGTGTTTTTATTATGGATATGGCTGGGAGTTTTAACTACACATACAGGGTAGAAAACGCCGTTTTTTTGTTTGGGTTTAGGGGGATGTCTTAAAATGGAAGATACATTGATTTCCGCAGACTGGACGTTTGCGCTTTGGACTGTAATTTTGGGGCTAGCAGCCTTTGCCTTTTGGGTGGAAAGTACGGCTGCTGCAAAATATATATCTGGCGTTGCGCTGGTCATTCTGTTGGCAATTGCGCTGTCTAACTTGGGCATCATTCCAAAAAGCGCCCCAGCCTATAATGCTGTGGCGTCATTCTTCATGCCCTTTGCCATTCCGCTTCTGTTGTTTAAAGCGGATTTGCGCAAAATTATCCCTGAAACCAAAGGCATGTTGATTATCTTTATATTCGGCATGGTGGGGACCGTCATAGGGGCATCCCTTGGCTATATGCTGCTGCCGCTTGGGCCAGAAGCCGCAAATTTAACGGGTGTTTTCAGCGCTACATATATTGGTGGCAGTATGAATATGGCGGCTGTAGCAGGCGCTGTTCAGCTTGACCCAAGTATCATGGCGGCAAGTGTGGCTGCGGATAATGTTGTGGGGGCGCTTTATATCGCTTTCCTTGCCTTCATGCCGCCAATCATGTTTTTGCGCCGTTTTCTGCCGTCTCCGATTGCCGATAAAGCCGAGCATGACGCCGAAGAGGTACAGGAGCATAAAGCCGCAGTTGTGCCGTTAAATCTACTGCACATCAGCGTTGCGCTCTTTCTTAGTATGGCAATTTGTACCATCAGTTTTAAAACGGCAGAGCTGTTGAACATTCCGGGGTACGGTATTTTGTTTGTCACTGCTTATACGGTGGCCCTTGCCAATATTTTCCCGCAGCAACTTGCGAAGCTTGATGGAGATTTTGAAGTTGGCATGTTGATCATGTATCTATTTTTTGTTGTTGTTGGCGCAGGGGCAGACTTTAACCAGATGCTGGACAATGGGCTTGTCATAGCAGCTTTCGCCATCATCATTGTAGGGTGCCATTTTGCTTTTGCCATTTTGGGTGCAAAGCTTTTCAAATGCGATATGGCAGAATTGATCATTGCCTCAAACGCCTGCATTCTTGGGCCAACCACGGCTGCTGCGCAGGCGGCAGGCAAGCGGTGGCACACACTTGTGACACCTGCCTTGATGCTGGGTGTATTTGGCTATGTGGTGGCGAACTTCATTGGTGTTGCACTGGCTAATCTTCTGGCAGTTTAAACAGTAAAAAGCCCTTGTGGATTGTTCCATGCTTGATAGGGTGCCTTTTTGATTTTCTCAGGTATTTTATTGAGCTAGGGGGTTCTATGAAGTTTACGGTTTTAAAGCAGGTGCGGACGTATGCGGCTGCGGCAGCATTAACAGGGCTGGTGTTCGGGCACACCGCAATAGTAGCTGCTGGCACAGAGCCAGTTCCGCTGACAAGTGCAGAAATTAATAGTCTTGTCACAACAGTGATGGAAAAATACAACGTGCCGGGCATGGCTGTTGGTGTTGTCAAAGATGGCACCATTGTGCATTTGGAAGCCTATGGTGTTCGGCGGGCAGGTGAAGCGGGGACTGTGGACACCAACACGCTTTTTGGCATTGCTTCCAACAGTAAAGCTTTTACCACCAGTGCCATTGCGTTGCTCGTAGCGGACGGCAAGTTGCGCTGGGATGATAAAGTGATCGACCATATCCCCAACTTTCGCTTACATGATGCCTGGGTAACCCGTGAATTCACTGTGAAAGATCTTGTTGTACATAATAGTGGGCTTGGGCTCGGCGCGGGGGACTTGATGGTGTGGCCAACGTCTGACCGGTCCCGGAGCGAGATCATCCAAAACCTAAGGTATTTGAAGCCCGAGAGCAGTTTTCGGTCTGAGTATGCGTATGATAACCTGCTGTATATTGTAGCGGGTGAAGTGATTGCGGCGGCGTCCGGTATGAGCTTTGGTGAATTTGTGAACAAACGCCTGATGAAGCCCCTTGGCATGGCCCGCTGCGCGGCTGATAGGCGCGGCCTTAAAGGCGAAGAAAATTACGCTAAACCACATGTAAAAGTTGATGGAAAACTTTTGAATGTTGAGCCAAGCGAAGTCATTGATCGTAATCCGGTTTGGTCTGCTGCAGGGGGCGTTCAGTGCAGCATTGAGGATATGATGAAGTGGGTGGCTATGCATTTGCGTGGCGGCAAATTACCTGATGGCAGCAGGCTTATCAGTAAGAGGCAACATAAGGAATTATGGACACCCCAAACCATATTGTCAGTAGGGTCTGTGGATAGAAAATGGAACAATACCCATTACCGCAGCTATGGCCTTGGGTTTAATCTGCAGGATTCTAATGGCCACAGGATTATCTCACATGGCGGTACATTGCTGGGCATGATCTCGCATACCCGTATGGTGCCTGAACTGGGCCTTGGGGTTGTCGTGTTGACCAATCAGCAAGCCTATCCAGGGCGGGATGCGATTGTGTATAGTATTATCAAATCCTACATTACTAGTGAGCGTGTTAATTGGCTGGATCGTTTTGATACCCGCGCGGCCAAGGCTAAAGCATATACTGAAAAACGGACTAAAAAGGCCATGAGTATTGGTCAGGAAAGTAAAATAAAGTCTTTGGCTGTAACACATTACCAAGGGCGCTACCGCGATTTGTGGTTTGGGGATGTGGTTATTAAAAACCAGCAAGATACCTTGTATTTCACGGCGGATAAAGCAAAGCGTCTTAAAGGTAAGCTAGAGCATTTTAACGGCAATGTATTCATTGTACGGTGGGATGATCGCAGTCTGGAAGCAGATGCCTATGTCTCTTTTAACACAAGCATCACAGGTACAGTGAAGGGTATGCGCATGAAAGCGGTGTCCCCTGCCACAGATTTTAGTTTCGATTTTCATGATTTGGATTTTACCAAAGTCAAAGAAGCAAAAACGAAACATTAAAACGGATAAAGTTTAGAGCGTATCCGCTTTAATATGCATCACCAGCCCACACCCCACTTAGTCTCTGGCCCAACCACCCGCTAGACACACTGTGGGGTGATTGGGTGTGGGCGGATATGCACCTAATTAAGACAGATCGCCCAAGCCAAAAAAAAGGGTCTGGTCAGTGACCAAACCCTTTTAAAACAATACACCATAAGGCGCATTGAAAATTGGTTATTTGTGCGACTTGCTGGCTATATCTTCCATCATTTTTCGCGTGTTTCGGTCCCGTACGACCATAATAGCCCATAGTGCAAGAACGCACCACATGATGAAACCTGCACCAAAAATTGCGAGTATCCACGCCAAAAGCCAGACAACTGCGCTAATGATTGCCTGAAAAGGCTTTCCGCACAGTAAGAGGGCTAAGGGAGGAACAATGAGGGCTACTATATAAAGCATTGGGGATTCCAAATTATAGGAGTGTGTATTGATGGTTATAGGCTGGGTAGGTCTTCTTCCAGTATACAAATGCTGAGTGAATATGAAACTTCACCTTCCTCTTCGTCTCTGAAAGCAACACCAATAAATTCGCTCCCGATCATAAATTCTACGGAATCTGGCGCTTGTGGGCGCTTCTTTAGGTTGATGTTGGTGTTGCCAAACTTGCTCTGCAAGTATGCTTCTAATTTTGCTATTTCATTGGGGCTCACTTGAGATGCTCCTTAGTGCCAATTTCTATGAGTAGATTTATCCAGAGCGGGTAGGTTGATGCAAGTAAAACCATAAAATGACAATGATTTAAGTGAATATTTACTGTTTTTAGATCAAATGAGGTGGTGCGGAGGTCGAGATACTCATAAATTAACCGATGGAAACGAAAGCTAGTCATGACCAAAGAGCATGCAGGTGACGTATCATACAGTGAAGATAACGAGTTACTGACCGAGTTTCTTACTTGGTCACAGGATGCGTTGGCTCAAATGCGCGGTATTATTGATGAGCTTACAGATGATACTGTTCGAGGGGATGAAGGTGTTTGCCAGCTTTATGACCTCGCCCATAATATCAAAGGGATGGGGTCCAGTTTTGAATTTGACCTTATGACAGAAGTTGGCCTTTCCTTATGTGGGTATTTAAAAGCTATAGAGCCCGATGAGTCTGTTTCTAGCCGCGTATTATCAAGCCATGTACGGATTTTTGAAGTTGTGTTGAAAAACCGCATCAAGGGAAATGGCGGAGAGCAAGGGGCTGCTCTCAAAAGTCGATTGGCAACCATCATATTGGAAGAAGCGTCTTAGGGCGTATCCGTTGTAGATGGAATCTGATCCTCCCACGGCCCTTATAGGCGGGCCCTTTTTGGCCCGCGCACATTTCTCTTAGCACTTTTTCTATACAGTGCTGCCAGCGGTTTCTTCCGCGGCGTTAATCGGTTTTTTCATATAATGCTGCCAGCGCTCTCTGCCGCCTTTGTTTTCCAAAACATTCTGCAAGGCGGCAATGGGGCGGCGCTCAAAGCGGGTGCCTGCATCCCCTTGTAATATACTGGCTGTTTTGTCGTAACTAAGACCTTCCCTGTGGGCGCGCGCTGAGATCATGCCAACAAAGGAGTTAGCAATTGCCAACACTCTGGCGCCGGGTTCAATTTGGTCTTCTTTCAGGCCGTCGGGGCCGCCATTACCATCCCAA
>JAESQS010000235.1 GCA_016765035.1 Kordiimonadaceae bacterium
AAAATTATCAAAAAAATCATTCATGATGCAGCCAAGTTTCGCGCACAAGCTTATGGTGAAATTGACATAGCATATGGCCCAAGCGCACGGGAAAGGTTTGACCTTTTTCTACCCGCTTGCACCCCAAAAGGTTTAGCTGTTTTTATTCATGGAGGCTATTGGCTGGAATTTGATAAATCTGCATGGTCACACTTGGCCACCGGTTGCCTCTTGCAAGATTGGGCAGTATGCCTGCCTTCATATGACTTATGCCCTGACGTTCGCATTTCAGACATTACCAAACAGGTGGGCGCAGCCATAACGGCAGCAACAGCCCTTGTTTCCGGCCCTATCTCTATTACCGGCCATTCAGCCGGTGGGCACTTGGCGGCCAGAATGGGCTGTCAATCCACGCCGCTATCAGAGGCTGTAGCAAACCGAGTAAAAAATATTGTGGGCATCAGTGGGCTGTATGACCTGACAGGCCTAAGCCGCACCCGCATGAACAAAGATTTAAAATTAACAGAAACAGAAATAGCCGCAGAAAGCCCAGCCCTGCAAGCCCCGCTCTCCCATATCAACTTAACCAGCTGGGTGGGCGGCCTTGAACGGCCAGAGTTTATACGCCAAAGCAAAAACATCGTCACTGCATGGCAAGGAAAGGCGGCAGCAACCGACTATATAGAAACGCCGTACAAACATCATTTCAATGTGATTGATGAGCTTGCTGACCCCAAGTCTATGCTTGTGGCAAAGCTGCTTGCATAAATTAAGACGAATACCCTCTAGGTGCCGACATCATCTTTATAGCCACTGTCTTTTGTGAAAGCATTGAAACAAATAATGGTTTTTGTATTGGCTATGCCTTTAACACACTGCACTTTATCATTCACAAAACGCCCAATGTCATCTGACGCACTCACAGTAAACTGCGCGATCAAATCAAATTCACCCGATGTTGAATAGACCGTTGGCGATTCTTCAATATCGTCCACAAGGCTGGATGCTACATCATACACTTTTCCAAGCTCACATTTGATCTGCACATAAAAGGTTCTCATGGATATCTCTTTCAGAATATGGTGTTAGCAGGTTTCACTCTCTTGCTCGTAGAAGCCTGAGCGCATCCTATCATTGCACCCCACTTTAGGTAAATATTCAGCAAAATCTACCAGAAATTGGCGTCTTGATGCCAAATAAAAATGCTCCACCTCAGCTAGGTTACACCATATCGACAAATGAGGGAGCTATAAGTGTGCATGTAAACACAGGTACAAACAACATGATTGAAAGCCTGACTTTCCAAGCCAGTTACTAAACTTGTTAAACGTATTTATCTCATCGTATTTCACAAACTTTTTACCGCTCCAAATTTGACAGGCAGCCAAACTTACGGCTCCCTAGGGTTGTTTGTCGTGATAGGCTTATATTCACGCACCGGTAGGAAAAGGGGTTTCATGCGCGTTATAATTTTCTTGTTTGGCCTGCTTGCAAGCTCGATTATAGGGCCAGTTTTTGCTAAGGACGCAGCAGGCAAAGGCACCTTGTCTGAAAATATTCGCATTGAAAGCAAGCATCTTGGATACGCGCTACAGTACCGGGTATATACACCTGCGGGCTACACAAACAGCTCCAAGCTGCCGACCATTTATATGACAGATGGCCAAGGCTATATCAGCAGAGGTCGGATGCCTTATGTGCTGGATACACAAATTAAAAAAGGCGCAATCAAACCTGTCATCGACATTTTTGTAGACCCACGAGACCCTGATAACTTACGAAAAAACCGAAGAAACGAACAGTTTTTCTGTAATAACGCCTATGCTGAGTTTTTCCGTACAGAATTAATCCCGGCGGTCTCTATGGCCTACAAGGTCAGCACCAATAGAGATGACAGAGTTATCCTTGGCTTATCCTTTGGCGGTCTGAATGCTGCTTGTTTTGGGATGAATGCCAATGATGTATTTAAAGGCATCGCCATCCAGTCTCCGGCGCTACACCCAGTGCCAAACCTACATAAAGCCTACAAAGAAAACACCAAACGTCCCATAAAGATATTCTTTAGTCTTGGCTCAATTGATGACAATACAGCCGCAGGAAGGCGCTTTAAACGCACCCTAAAAAATAAAAACTATGAGCTTTTCTATAAAGAAGTGGCCCACGGCCATAATTGGACCAACTGGCAACCGCTTTTGGATGATGTATTGATATATTTCTTCGGAAAGTAAAGCCTGATACGCCCGCCACATCGGCCAATAGCAGTGAAAGGCTGAGGGCTTTATGCGCCCGCAGGTTTCCAATTTTGCATCGTACACAATGCAGAGGCTAAGGTCTTGCTAATCACTTCTGCCTTCATCGGCAGATAATTATAGGGATAGGTTTCTTTCATATAGGTGGCCTGAGACAGCTCAAGCTGTAAGGCGTGCACATTATTTCTGGGGTCCCCATATGTGCGGGTAATATAGCCCCCTTTAAAACGCCCATTCAGCACTGTTTCATAGCCTTTTAACTGAGTTGCACTATCCAATACCCGGTTAACCAAGGCGGGATCACATGTTTGATTATCGTTGGTGCCAAAGTTCAAATCAGGCAATGTCCCTTCAAAAAAGCGCGGCACACAGGACCGCACTGAATGGGCATCCCACAATAGGGCAAACCCAAACATGTCTTTCACGCGGGAAATTTCAGCTTGAAGCGCGTCATGATACGGAACCCAATATTGATCGATCCGCGTTTCTATTTCAGCCTCGGTAGGCTGCTGCCCCGCTATGTAAATGGGGCTGTTATCAAACGTAGTTGTTGGGCATAATTCGGTAACATTTTGGCCGGGGTACAGGCTTTTCCCTGTTGGATCACGATTTAAATCAATCACATAGCGAGAGTATTTCGCCCGAAGGACTGTGGCATCATCAAGGTAGAGAAAAGAATATAAGGTTGGCAAATGCCAATCACAATCTGCATTCTGCTGCGCGATTTCGGTCATGCGGCTAGCGAAAGGCCCCAGTGCGGTACCACTGTGCGGCAGTGATACAATCAAAGGGGATGTTCCCCTTTTCAATTCAAATACGTCTGTCAAAAGGCCATACCTCAATATATCCTAATTTAGGATATTATTATCCAACTAAAAGAAACCCACACAGCAACGAAAGCAAGCGGCATAGGGCGTTTAGCACCCCTCTTGCGGCCATAGCGTAACAGCAAGGCGGCCAATGCAGCCGCGACCAAAACTAGCATTTTTTCGCCAAAAACACCTATGGAATATACAAAGCCAGCCGCCCCAACAACCGCAATAACGCCCGCAATAGCGATGGACATTGGAAAGGCACTTGCCCCCCAGCTTATGCCTGCGCTGGCATCAGAAGCGGGGCGCACCACAGGGTTTTGAAACCGTACTAAAAACTCTACAAACCCACGCTGGGCCAAAAACAGGAAACCAACCATTACAATCAGCCCCACCGCAAGAAACGCACTAATGACCGGATTTACAGCCTCTGCATCCCACAAATGCTGCCAATCTGTGCGCGACAACCATAACCAGTACATGCAGCCATAACTACCCGCCATGCCCACAAGCCCCTTAATTAGGCCAGGTTTTGCTGCACCAACAGACGTGCGTACATGACAAATATCACAGGTAAAAACAGAGCTTTTAACACGGCCCGGTTCTTTTCCATCAGCGACGCTGTTGCTCTTAAGCTGAAGCGTCCCCTCCAAACAAGTGCCGCAGTGGCGCTCAACTGTTTCTATTGCTGCTATTTTATCCTCCTTGCCTGTTCATGCTGCACATCACTTGGCTGTGCATCACACATGGCCCCGCCCCCCTCTATACTAGTCTGTGCAGCGCGAATAAACAGAAAATCACCTTTTAAAAACAGTAGAATATCTGTGACGGGCATGTTCTGGTAGATACAGTTAAGTGCAATATGCAGAGCTTATGGTCGATCGACGCCACGCGGGGAGAGAAAAATGAAACAATTTATAAAGGCAGCATGTCTGGCTATTACCCTCTTGGCCGTTGCCCTACTGGCTGCGGTACCGACACAAGCTACGGAGACAGATGAAGCTGCTGTTCTAGCTGTCATTTCAGGTTTTTTCAAAGCTATGGAAGCCAAGGATACCACACGCATCCGCGAGATTATGCTGCCGGAAAGCCATACTTTGCGCGTCATAGACGGGTCAGACAAGCCATATGCTATTTCCGATCTCGACAAATATGTAAACGGCCTTGCAACAGCCAAGGTTAAATTTCAGGAACGCATCATCTACCCTGAAATTAAAATCAACGGTCGGCTTGGCTATGTGTGGACTTTTTTCCAAATTTTTATTGATGACAGCTTTGCAGGGTGCGGTATCAATTTGTTCAATATGGTTAAAAATAAAGAGGCGTGGCGCATGGCCAGCGGTACTTACAGCGTTATTCCACGCGACAAATGCGCAAGCTACTATGCCCCAACCGACTGGCAAGACGGCATTTATATAATAGAGAAGTAAAAACAGGCTGTTAGCGAAACAGCCAATACTACTCAAGTGTAACCTTTTCATGCCACCAAGCGTTTGCATACTATAAGGGCGTTTTATCGTAATCGGTGACTATTCCTACGGTTCATTAGTCACTTTCTATAAACGCAATAAAAGCGCCTACAGTAACCAAAATAAAAACGAAATAAGCGAGGATATGAGGGAAATATGAAATTCATAAATTTAGGTAAGGTGCTCCTAGCCAGTGCCATTCTCATGGTGGGGTCCATCACGCCCACTTCTGCAGTTGAGCTTTCAAGTCTAGATGATCCAAAAGTAACTGAGGCCTTCATTGATGGCCTCGTACTACCCCTTATGAGGAACCACAGAAGCCCATCAGGGGTTGTTTCCATCGTCAAAGATGGCAAACTTATATTTTCCAAAGGGTACGGCTTTCAAAATATTGAAAAGCAAATCAAAACTAACGCTGAAAGCACCTTGTTCCGCCCCGGCTCCATTTCCAAACTCTTTACTTGGGTGTCTGTTATGCAGATGGTTGAGCAAGGCAAGCTGGACTTGGACGTGGATGTTAACCAGTACCTGAAAAATTTCCAGATCAAAGATACCTTCCCCGGACAACCTGTGACAATGCGCCATATCATGACACATTCAGCGGGCTTTGAAGATGGCGGCCTCGGTTATCTTATAATTGATGATATCGACAACAGTTACCCGCTTACAGAATCTTTAAAGAGATTTCAGGTCGGACGCGTGAACCCTCCCGGTGCGCAAACCGCTTATTCCAACTACGCAACAGCACTTGCTGGGCTTATTGTCGCCAACCTTTCAGGGCTGGATTTTAACGATTATATCCAAAAGCATATTTTTGATGTGCTCGGCATGAAAAACAGTTCTTTTCATGAGCCTTTGCCTGAAAACCTAATTGATAACATGGCTGTAGCCTATGCTTTTCAAGGCGGTAAATTTGTACCAAAGCCATTTGAAATTGTAGCGAGTTTCTCTCCAGCAGGCGCGGCTTCTGCCACAGCGACAGATATGGCAATTTTCGCCCAAGCCATTTTGAATGGCGGCGAGTATAACGGCGCGCGTATTCTGTCCGCAGAAACCACCAAGCAAATGCTAACGCGCAATTTTTCTCACGACCAGCGCTTGATGGGCATGGCCCTCGGGTTTTACGAAACAGAACGCAATGGTGTTCGGCTTGTTGGCCACGGTGGTGACACAGCCTATTTCCACTCGGACCTTGGTATTGATCACGCTAACAATCTTGCTTTCTTCATCTCGTTCAGTGGTGCTGGCGGCGCGAGCGTAAGGAGTGCCTTGGCTCCTGCCTTTTATAATGCCTTTGCTCCCGTGGAAATCCCGGTCGTAACACCGCCTGCTGACTTTAGCGAGCGGGCCGCGAATTATGCCGGAGAATATCGTTTTTGGAGAAGCGGCTTTAACACAGTTGAAAAAGTAATGGGCCTTGGTGGCGGCATCGTTATTGCCCCCACAGCAAACAACAGCTTATTTATCAATGCAGGAAGCCGTACGGGTGAATATATTGAAATTGATAACAATCTTTTTCAGCAAGTTGGTAGCCTAACAAAAATTGCTTTTCAGGAAGATGCAAACGGCACAATCACAGGCTTTATCTATGATGGCATGCCCTTTATGTCGACTTATAAAGCGCCTTTCTATTTCACCAGCTCTTTCCAATATAGCTTGCTAGGCTTTTCCTTTTTTGTATTTGTAGGTGTCCTTTTAGGGCGCTTCTTCCAACGTCAGGCCTATAAAGCCCGTACTGGTGCAGAAAAAACAGTGGCCCGTGCCTCTGTCATAATTGCCAGCGCCAACGTGCTTACAGTTATTTTCGGCATAATTATGGTAACGGCGGTTGGTAGCCAATTAGGGGCAAGCATTCCAACAGCGTTTACACTTTGGCTTTGGTTGCCCATCATAACCACCGTCCTTGGGTTCTATCATGTCTATAACGCTGTGATTGTCTGGAAAGATGGCTTGCTAGCAGGCCGCTGGGCACGCGTGCGCTACAGCCTAATAGCTGCTGCAGCCTTGTTTATGTGCTGGTTCTATCATTTCTGGAATATCTTGGGCTTTAGGTATTTAACCTAAACCCCCAACTTAAAATACAAAACGGGCGCTCTATGCGCCCGTTTTTATGTGTCGAGTTTTCAGTCAAAAATCATCCGTATCAAAATATGCAGGCCAGAGAGTAAGCGGGGTGTGGGCCGGTGATGCATATTATTAAACCGGATATACTCTAGCTATTCAGTGGCAACAGGCTGCATCCAGCCAAACATATCTTCATGGGTACCTTCTTGAATACCCACCAGATGTTCCCGCAACTTTGTTGCAACAGGCCCTACCTCATCGCTGATGACAATTTCGGTACCGTCGGCTTCTTTAAAGCTGCGCACAGGTGAAACAACGGCGGCTGTCCCTGTGGAAAATGCTTCGGTGCAATCCCCGGCTTCTATCTGCTTCAGTAATACATTCACATCAATGGGCACTTCCACAGTTTCAATGCCGTGATGTGCTGCAAGCACCATAACAGAACGGCGTGTTAGGCCCGGCAAGAAGCTGTCTTTCAGCTCTGGTGTATGTAATTTGCCATCGATCACAGCGAAGAAATTCATTAAAGATAATTCTTCGATTGTACGGTTTTCAATAGGGTCCAGCCACAGGCTTGTGGCACAGCCCAATTTACGCGCCCTCATGATGGACTTAAAACTGGCAGCATA
>JAESQS010000236.1 GCA_016765035.1 Kordiimonadaceae bacterium
GCGAGCATGTTCGCAAACAAACGAACAGAAAGGCTGATAGGACGTGTGCAGTAAGAAATAATTTCAATGGCTACGATAAGCGGCAAAAGCCACATTGGCACACCACTTGGTGCGAACAGCTTCAAGTAGCCTGTGCCATTCTTGGCAAAACCAATGACCGTAACACCCAAGAAGATAAACATTGCCAAGGCAAAGTTAACGGCTAAGTGGCTGGTAACCGTGAATGAATATGGGAACATACCAGCCAAGTTAAGGCCAAGAATGAAGACAAAGAGTGTGAAGATAAACGGGAAAAACTGCTTGCCGTCTTTACCGACATTGTCGCGAACCATGTTGGCAGTGAAGCTATAAAGCAGCTCAACCATAACCTGCCAGCGACCCGGCACCATAGCGCTTTTCCGTGTACCGCCTATTAGGAAGAAAGTCAGAACACTAACGACCATAACCATCAGCATAGAACTATTTGTAAAAGAAACATCAACGCCTGCGATTTCAAGCGGAACTTTAGTAACGATGTTAAACTGTTCAATAGGACTATGCGCCACGGCTACTGTCTCTTTAATTATGCCAGGTCACTATAAGAGAGCGCCTCGCTGTAAATCCAATACCCCGAAGGGGCCTATTCGACGGCATCATCCTCATCCTGCATACGCCGTGCGTCCCGTATTACGTTTCGCACACCGCTTGCAAACCCCAAAATAAGCATCACAATCAAAAACAGTGGAGCCATACTGAACCAAATATCAAACCAGTAGCCAATAAAAGCGCCAACGCCTGTACCAACCACCAATTCAGCACCCATCTTGAAGGCTATTCCCATGGATGAATTTGGCGCTTCTTCTTGCCATTCATCCTCGGTCTTCTTCTGGGCGCGGTTCAATCGCTCATCAAAGGACATTTTTTCTGGGTTTTTACTATCGTCACCCATCATAAATAATCCCGTTTTTTGCGTTCTTACCGGGGCACTTCAAAATGAATCAAAGCGCTGCCTAATGCGCCTGCAACATAGTGAAGGGCCTATACGCTGTCAAGGACCAATCATAACATGTTAAGTCATTGAAGTTTAAAGATAAATTATCATTTCAGAAAATTAACCTGCATCCAGTAGGTCCTCGGCCCTTTCAAGGTCCACTGAAACAAGGCTTGAGATTCCGCGTTCAGCCATAGTCACACCAAACAAGCGATTCATCCGCGACATCGACACTGCATTATGGGTAACGATCAAGAAACGCGTGTCTGTACGGCCAATCATATTTTCCAACAGATTGCAGAAACGGTCCACATTTGCATCGTCAAGTGGTGCATCCACTTCGTCCAGCACACACAGTGGCGCAGGGTTAGTAATGAACACAGCAAAGATAAGAGAGAGGGCTGTAAGCGCCTGTTCCCCACCAGAAAGCAGTGATAGTGCCTGCAAACGTTTGCCCGGCGGGCTTGCGTAAATCTCAAGCCCCGCATCAAGTGGGTCATCAGATTCTGTCAATTCCAGGTGGGCATCCCCCCCACCAAATAATGTCGAGAATAATTCACCAAACTGCTTATTCACAACTTCAAAGGCTGCCAACAAACGCTCGCGGCCCTCACGGTTCAAACCGCCAATGGCCTGCCGAAGTCGGGAAATAGCTTCTTCAAGGTCTGCGCGTTCGCTAACCAAATGGTCCATTTGTTCTGTAATTTCAGTAAGCTCGTCATCAGCCCGCAAGTTTACCGCCCCCATGCGGTCCCGTTCGCGCTTCAATTTCTCCAGCGTGGCATCCAACACCATCATATCTGGCAGGCTATCGCTGGTATCCAGTTCAACTTTTTCTAATAGCTGGGTTGGCGCGCATTCAAAACGCTCACCAATATGGCTTGCAATAGTTTTGCGGCGGTCCACGGCATTTTCAACAGCAGCATCAGCCCGAATTTGCCGTTCCCGCACAGAGTTCAGTTGGTCTTGAATGGTTCTCAGGGCTTTGTCTGCCTCTGCAAGCTGCGCTTCGGCGGCCATAAGGGCATCGCTTGTGCCCTTGCGCTCTGCCTCTGCTTTCCCAAGTTCCGTCAGCAGGTTTTGCTTGCGCCGCTCTAGGTCTTCGGGGCTCGCTTCGGCAGCAGCCAACTGTTCTTTCGCGGCTTTTTCTCTGTCATTAAGAGAGCGCACTTGTTTGTCCGCGCTTGAAACCCGTAAAGACCAAGCACCTGCCTCTGTTGCAATTGCCGCAAGCCTGTCATTGCGCGCCTGTGCATCGCGGCGCAATCCATCATATGTACCCCGTGCAGTACTCAACTCGCCGCGCAAGCGCTCAACAGTTGCCCGTGTTTCCGTAAGTTCTTTCTCCAGCACTTCATTGGCAGGGAGTGCCGCGACTTTGGCTTCTATTTCGGCTTGCCTCCCTTCAGTTTCCGTCAAGTCTTCCGCTATACGTGTGGCACTTTCCTCTATCAGCGTTACTTGATTTGCCCGTTTGCTCGCTTCTTGCTCCGCAACCACATGCGCCCGCCGTGCTTCCCCAAGTATCTTTTCAGCTTGTTGCCTTTCATCGCGTGCTTTTTGCTCAGCTTCACGGGCTTTACCGTGGGCTTCAAACGCTTTTTCCGCTGCAATATTTTTTAGCTCTGCACTGGCATTTAGGGTCGTGAATTGTTGCTGCAAATCAGTCAGTCTGTTTTTCTGCTCCAAGCGAATAGCAGCCTGACTGGGCGCCCCAGCCTTTTGCACAAAGCCATCCCACCGCCAAATATTGCCGTCCCGGTCAACCAGCACTTGCCCCGCTTGTAATCCGTGTGACAATTGCACGCCAGCGGCACTATCTTTCACAAACCCTGTATAGGCCAACCTGCGCTCTAAAACAGGCGGTACCGTCATGAAATTGGCAAGAGGCTCAACACCAGTAGGCCATTCAGCAGCCTTCAATTCCTCAAGGTTTTGCCAGAAGCGCGCGGCGCTTGTGCCCTGCCCGGCTTCCGCCTCTTCGCCAAAGGCAGCGCCTGCGGCCACTTCATACCCGGCGGTTGCTTTCAAGTCAGTCGCCACAGGGTTATCATCGTCTTCCGCAACATCCAGCAGCGCCTCAAGGCTTGAAACCTCCCCTGAAAGGGCCTTCAGGTGCCCCTGAATTTCCGACCGGGCAGCATCTACTTCGTTTCGTGCGGTGCGAGCCTCGGTGGTTTCGGCCTCCCGCTTTGTGTGCGCTTCATTTGCGGATGCGAGCCTGGCTTCGGCATCAGCAACTGCTGCTTCAACTTTCATCAAACCTTGCAAGACGGTGTCTTCTGCTGCAATTGCTTTAAGTTCTGCCGCTAGCCGTACCTGCTCAGCTTTCAATTGGTCTGCGCGGCGAGCAACGGCCAGCTTGTCACTTTCAAGGCTCGAGCGCCGTGCACGGGCTTGCGCGGCTTGCTCGCTCAACTGGTCAAACCCGGCCTCTGCGGCATTAGCCGCTTTGGCTGCTGCTTCTAAAGCCTCGCGGGCTTCAATTTCCGCCTCTTTTTCCGCGTCTTTTGCCGCTTCCAATCGCGCTTTTTCTGTGTTCAGGCGTTCCAATACTGCTTTGGCATCTTCGGCTATTTCCTGTTCGCGCTCGCGGTCGGCTGAAATTTGCTCCAGCGCCGCACGCAACGAAATCGCCGTTTGTTTCCGACGTTCGGTTTCCGTGTCCAAATTTTCTTTTTCAATAGCAAGTCGCTGTAGTTTAGCGGCAGAGCCGGCATCTGCCTCCCGAAGAGGGGGCAAAGCAGCAGCCGTAACAGCCTGATTTGTAGAGATTTTCGCAACACTACCCGTAACAGAAGCAGCTTCCTTTTCTGCTTCCAAAAGGCTGCTTTCAAGGGTGATGACTTCTTCAGAAGCCATTTTCCACTTGATGAACAACAAGCTTGCTTCGGCCTTTCTGATATCGCCGGAAATTGAGCGGTATCGCACCGCCTGCGATGCTTGCCGCCTCAAGCCTGCTATTTGGCCTTCCATTGCCTGCACAACATCGTGCACACGCACCAAGTTATTTTCTGCGCCGCGCAAACGGCTTTCAGCGTCTTTCCTGCGCGTATGCAGGCCTGAAATGCCGGCTGCTTCTTCCAAAATTTTACGGCGGTCCTGCGGCTTGGCATTAATCAAGCTACCTATGCGGCCTTGACTAACGAGCGCGGGGGAATGCGCGCCAGTAGCCGCATCAGCAAACAATAGCTGAACATCTTTCTGGCGTACATCCTTGCCATTGATCCGGTATGACGAACCAGATTCACGCTCAATCCGGCGCGTCACCTCAATCATGTCCAAATCATTATAATCAGCGGGGGCTGTACGCGAGAAATTGTCAATTACCAGTGTGACTTCGGCCATGTTGCGCGCTGGCCTGCGGTCTGTGCCTGCGAAAATAACATCGTCCATGCCAGCGCCGCGCATGGATTTGGCACTATTTTCGCCCATGACCCAGCGAATAGCTTCCAGCAAGTTTGATTTTCCGCAGCCATTTGGGCCTACAACGCCGGTCAAACCGCCTTCAATATGAAGCTCGGTCGGATCCACGAAGGACTTGAAACCCATCAATCGCAAGCGCGAAAAACGCATAACTGACTAATACTCCCAAGTTTAAAGCGGCCCTCGCATCCCCGTATGTTTGGGCACCCCAGCAAGATTGGCCGCTTTATTTCTTTAGTGTGCTGCTTTACAGCTTGGCATCAATTGCCTTTTTAATATCTTCCCATGCAAGGCTGTCAGAGACTACGCCAGCAACAATCACAGTAGGGGTCGCTTGAATATTGAATTCTTTGCGGCCATCACCTGACATTTTTGCGAGGTTTTTGTGCATTTCTTTGTTGGAAAGGCATTTATCAAACTGCACCCTGCTCATATTCACAGTGCGGCGCGCCAGCTTTGCTAGCTCATCCTGTGGGTTTTCGCCCCGCATCCACTCGCCCTGACGGTCAAAATAAACATCCATCAATTTTTTGGTTTGCGCCATGTTGCCACAGCGCGCGATTGTAGACGCGGCCAGATCAACCCGGTTCAGCAGGTAATTGCGATACACAAAACGCACTTTTCCCGTATCAATATATTCTTCTTTGATTTTCTTAAACACAGTCCGCTTAAACGTAGCGCAGTGCGGACATGTAAGGGAGGCATATTCAATGACAGTCACAGGCGCATCCGCTGACCCATAACTAATATCCCCCCAAGTGCCTTCGCGCTGGGTATCAACAGTAGCCAAGTTGCTTGTCACACCAGTTGTTACTTCAGGAGATGTTGCTGAAGTGTCCGCCTTGTCAGCGCCGCTTTCACCACATGCAGCAATGAATAAAAGGGCGAGCCCCGCCGCCAATGTTTTCGTCATTATTTTCGCTGCACCTTGGTACTTTTGGTATATCATCTAACCCTCACTACTATATATTGTGTTTAAACTGATTTCTAACGCAAGACGAGTCATTTCTGAAATCACCAAATATTCACTACATTAAACGCTATTTTTCCGTAGCAGAAACCGCAGCCTCAATCTGCTCAACAAGGTTTGCATAACTACTAAAGGCAACCTTCTTGCCATCCATTAATACAGTCGGCGTAGCATTGATCTCATATGTAGTTGAAGCGTTTTGCCCCATTTCAATAAGGTGCTGCACAACAGATTTAGAGGCAAAACATTTGTTCAAATCCTCTTCAGTAACGCCTTCAGTTCCAGCAATGGCTGTAATAATGGTGCGCGGATCTTCTGATGTCATCCAAGCAACTTGTTTGGTAAAATACGCTTTCAACAGGCGCTTTGATACGCCAGCATCACTGGTACAACGAATAGCGACAGACACTGCCATATCAAGCCTGTCGCGTACAAAATTCCTGAACTCAAGCCGTACCTTGCCTTCCGGGATCAGTTTTTCTTCTAACTTACCAGTCACTTCTTCTGCAAATGTCTTACAGTGCGAGCAAGTAAGCGAGGCATATTCAATGACAGTGACAGGCGCATCAGCGCTGCCGTGAACAATGCTGCCTTTTATAAAGCTCGGCTCTATGACACTTCGAAGTGCTGGCGTTTGTTTAGCCACAACAGGTGCCTCTTGAGCCACTGCGGCAATGCCAAGCAAGCCTACAAGAGCAACGCTAAATGCCAACCCGGCTTTTTTTAAAAAAATCACAATATATACATCCCATTTGTCTAATTTCGTCATCTTGGCTTGGGCTTCAGTTTTATCCAAAACCATGGTCGCCAGAAAATTCACTCATATTTTTTCATTTATTTTTGTTCGAAAGCACCATTTCCCCAAGGCTATTAAGTGCCTCCCGCAAGGGGCTTTCATCGCTTGCCCCCACAATAGTCTTTAGCTTCTCTTTATCTGTAGAGGATAGAGCTTTTTTCTGTAATTGGGGTTTACGGCCTGCACGCGGTAAAGGGCCTTGCTTTAGTTCAAGCTTGGCCACAGCCCCATACCCAAAAAAACTATTTACCATTTCAATGATACGGTCGCTTTTATGGGCCACAAGGGGTGCAAAGGCTGAGGCACAGCGTATGATAAGCTTTGCACCCATTTTTTCACCACGCGGAAAAATAAGTCGCATCGGCACAGTTGAGACAGCAAGTTCAGGCCCCACAATATGCGCCCAGCGCTGCACCACCTCTGCCTGTGCAAAACCTTTGGCCCGCATTGCAGGCGACATAAGCTTGCGCGTAAGAACAGACGCTTTCGACGCTATAAAATAGCGGAAAGGTTTTTTCGCAGGCTTTTTCACTGCGGTTCCACCCTTATTGTTTAGCGCCTTTGCCATTTGGCTTGCCCTTAAACTGATAGTCTCTATGGTCTGTGCTACCTGATGCATTATACACACACAAGCCCAAATAGCCCTACGCCTTTAACAACGAGTTCAAGCCTACGTGAACACACTTTTTTCCAACGAGCTTCTTTGCTGGTATGATGCCCATAAGCGCACCCTGCCTTGGCGGATGGAAGGTACGGCAACTGCTGACCCTTACCATGTCTGGATGTCAGAAATTATGTTGCAGCAAACCACTGTTGCAACGGTAAAAAGCTATTTTACAAAATTCCTAAAGCTGTGGCCCACAGTGGAAAGTCTGGCGGAGGCCCAGCAAGAGCTTGTTCTGAAAGAATGGGCGGGCCTTGGCTATTATGCCCGCGCAAGAAACCTGCATAAATGCGCGCAAGCCATTGTTGCAGACCATGGCGGCATATTCCCCGCAAACGAAGACGCCCTTAGAGCATTACCCGGCATTGGGGACTATACCGCCGCCGCCATCGCTGCCATCGCTTTTAAAATACCTGCCGCCGTTGTAGACGGAAATATTGAACGTATCATAAGCCGCATACACCGCATTAAAACCGCCCTGCCCGCGGCAAAAAAAGAAATTAAAGCCGCAGTTGCAATTGTCACCCCCGCCAAGCGGCCCGGTGACTTCGCGCAAGCCATGATGGATTTGGGTGCAAGCCTATTCAGCCCCAAAAAACCAAGCTGTTTACTGTGCCCCGTAAGCAGCCACTGCGCCGCCCAAACCGAAGGCGACATGGAAACCTACCC
>JAESQS010000237.1 GCA_016765035.1 Kordiimonadaceae bacterium
ATGATATCCGCCGTTTCCTTGATCGCCGTCCGTTTGATATCCCTATTGTGATCGACAAAGAGGCCTTGGCAGCGCGTGCCCTTGGTGTAGTAGGTACGCCGTTTCATGTTTTGATCGATGGCGATGGCACAATTGTGCACACCGGGCACGAAGCTGATGACACCGTGGATGGCCTCCTTGAAGGCATGGCTGCGGGTAAAACATATGATGTGGCTGGTACTGTCGATACCGGTGCTGCAAATTTGCTGCACGTTAATGTCATCGGCGGTGAGAGTATGTCACTGCAGAGGTTGGTGGAAACCGGGCCAACGGCGCTCGTCTTTACCGCGACATGGTGTGAAAGCTATTGGGAAGAAAGCCAGCCTGACTATACGGCTGCTTGTAAAGCCCAGCGGCAAGCGTTGGATCAGGCCCATTTAAAGTACGGGAAGTCGCTTAAAACAGTGGGGCTGTTGAGCCATTATTACACCACAGATAAAGAGGCTGCCGATTATGCCAAAGACTATAATATAGCCTATCCTGTTGCGGTAGACCAAGCGGGGGATATCGCTCGTAAATACGGCGTCACCCAGATGCCTACGGTTGTCTTGCTCGATAAACTGGGGCGGGTTCTTGCTAAAACGTCTGGTGGCGCGGATGCTGTTTTGCCTGCCTACGCAGCAGCGGCCAAAGCTATACACTGAGGCAATTGACCAGCGGTGCGACTTATAAGTCGCGCCGCATATAGATCACATCATTTTCTGGATTGAAATTATAGGGACTGGTTTCTTCAAAACCCAGCTTCTTATACAGGCTCACTGCTGCCTCTAGCCGGGTTAGGCTGTCGAGCAACATGGTTTTATATCCAGCCTGTTTGGCTTCTAGCAGCAGTCGTTCACATAAAGCGCGGCCTGCGCCGCAACCCTGTCCTTCGGGTGTTACATATAGGCGTTTCATTTCGCAAACCTCTGCGGAATGCGCTTTCAGTCCCACGGCACCAATAGCGTTGCCGTTTTTCTTTGCTATCAGTAGGCATTCAAACCCTTTTGGGAAGGTGGCCAGCTCGTCGTCGATGCCCTGAAAGCCCATATCAGTAGGCAAGAATTCGATGAATGCTTCAAAAATATGTTTGACCGCCATGAGGTCCTGCGGGGATGAAGCGCGAGTAACCTTCATTATTTGCGCCACTCCATATAATAATCAGAGCGTTCATAGGAGCTTTGGGCGGGGTTAGACTGTTCTATGAAACCCAGCTTCTCATAGAGCCGAATAGCATTTCCCAGCACAGTGTTGGTTTCCAGAAAAAGAGTGTCGCCACCGCGTATCTTATAGCGCTCGATAACAGCTTGGCACAGGGCACGACCAATACCGCCTTTGCGCGTGCTTTTATCGACAGCCAGTTTGGTCAGCTCAAATCGGTTGTTTTCTTCAGATTTCATGGCCACTACACCAATCGCTTTGCCCTCTTCAACAGCAAATAAAATCTCTCCGCCTTCGTCAATCACATGCTTTTCCGGGTTGGATAAAACTGTTTCATCCCATGGCTCAATGACAAAAAATTCTTTCAGCCATTGGGCGTTTAAGTCGTAAAAAACCTGTTTGTATGCAGGGTCGTAGGGCACAATTTTATACGTCATGATAGTGTCTCTTCTTGCTGTTGCCATTCCATATAATAATCAGTGCGGTTATAGGATCGGTGTGGCACAGGCAGTTTTTGAAATCCTATGTGCTTATAAAGCTCAATTGCAGGGAGTAGGGTTGAGTTTGTTTCTAAAAATAACAGAGTGCCGCCCCGCGCCTGAAACCGCTCTACGAGCGCTTTACAGAGCTTGGTACCTGCGCCTTGGCCCCGTGCTTTGTCGGTAACAATCAGTTTTGCAAGTTCAAATTGGCCTGGCCCCGTATGCTTCATTGTAAGCGTGCCAACGGCCTCGTCGTCAATAACGGCGAAGAAAATCTCGCCACCCTTATCAAGTACATGAAGTTCTGGATTGGACAGAAGCGCCCTATCTTTCTCTTCAAAATTCCAAGGTGTTGTTGCCATCCAGTCTACGTTCAAATCATAATATGCCTGCTTGTGGCGTGTATGATACGGGATAATGCTGATAGGCGCACAGGTGGTTTCTTGGGCGAGATAAGCCTTGGTACGGTCGTACAGGCTTTGCTTTTTGAAGCACACTTCTATGGCAGATATACTGTCTACCAAATTGAAGCCGCTTTCTGCCATGGCGTCTTTCATGGCACGTTCCAGCGCAGCCCATAGGGGCAATAATTGCTCTTTCACAGTTTCCCCGAAAGGGGTTAGGCACACGACTTTCTGGCGGCCATCTTCAGTACTGGTGGTTTCCACAAGCTTCTCTTGCGCCATGCGCTTTATAGTCTGGCTAACAGCTGAGTGGCTAAAGCCTGCCAGTTTGGCAATGTCGGCAATGGTAAGGCGGCCGCAAGTGGTAATGGCATACATGGCGTAAAAATAGCTGACGCGGAAAGGCAACTTTGCCTCATCATATAATTTATCCGTGTCAGCCGTGAACTGCTCCATCATGCGCCGCATACGGGTGATGAGACCAAGCTCCCTATAAATTTCAAGGGGTGCGCCAAGCGCCGAGTTTATAGGTGTTTCCTGCATCATAGCCTCCATCATGAAGTAATTACATAAGTACTTATATAATTACTGTCAATAAGGAAGAGAATTAAAAAAAGGCAGAGAGACCCTATAGGACCTCTCTGCCTCTAGTAGGCTAAGGGTTACACTTACGTGCAACCCCTCACTGGAGTATCGTGCTGTTTTGAAAGGAATTAAAAGTCGAACCAGGTATCGTCCACTGTGGCTGATGGGTCATCGGCAATAACCAGCACACTGCCGCCTTCCCAGCTAAGAAGCGTGCCGCCTGATGTGGTCTCCACGGTTATATCATCGCGGCTAAGTCCGAGCTCTGAGAAATCAAGTACATCAGCCCCGATTTCAAAGTCCAGAATGCGGTTTTCACCGGCATCGCCAGCAAAGACAAAAGTGTCATTGCCGTCTTTGCCCATTATGGTGTCATTGCCGCTGTCGATGATGATGCGGTCGTTGCCGGAGCCGCCAAATATCTGGTCATCTCCGCTGCCACCCCGCAGAGTGTCATCGTCATTGCCGCCAAACAACAGGTCATCCCCAGCGCCGCCATCCACATTGTCATTGCCAATGTTAGCAAAAATATGGTCGTCACCGCCGCCGCCAAACAAGTCATCGTTACCGGCTGCACCGCCAAGTGTATCAGACCCTCCACTGCCGATTATGGTGTCGTCACCAGTGCCGGCCCATATCATGTTGGCATCGTCATCTGCGCTGTTGCTAAAGGTGTCGTCTAAGTCCAAAACACCGTTGCCGTTGCTATCTTCCCAGTCGCCGGCAACAATAACATCGTTCCCTGCTGCACCAAACATGGTGTCAGACCCTGCCGCATTGCCACTGTCTGTGCCACTGCCACCTATCAGGGTGTCATTGCCGTTGCCGCCGCCAAGAAGATCATCGCCAGAGCCGCCAAAATAAAGGTCATCCCCCTCATCGTCAGCCCCTGCCCATAAAGCATCATCACCGTCACCGCCGTCGACGGTGTCATTGTTTGCACCGCCAACAAGTGTGTCGTTGCCATCCCCGCCATGCAGGAAGTCTGCTTTGTCGTTGCCAACCACTCGCTCGTCGATTTTACCGCTGTGGCTGTCGTCTTCGACATCGTGGGTTTCTTTCAGCGTATCCCACTCTGCTTCATGGTCGGTCTCTTGGGCTTTGCGATCTTCTTTATGCTGGTGTGCAAGGGCGTCGAAACGTTGGTCAGCCTCTTCTTTCAGGGCATTCCATTCTGCTCTAAGAAGCGCATCGGTTTCTTCCCATTCAGCTTTATGGGCTGCTTCCAGCTCATGCCATTCATCTTCATGGGTGTCATGGAGTGCATCCCAGCCTGACGCTGTGTCTTTGGCTTCTGCCCATTCTGCCTCTAGGCGTGCTTGCAGCTCTTCTCGCTGGGCATCATGCTCATGTTCCTGAGCTTCATACATCGCTTGGATTTCTATTTCCAGCTGGCCCCATGCTGTTTCATGGGCTTGCTCAAGGGCAAATTTGCCATCCTGCTTTTGCTCGTCAGTAAGATCAGGGTTTTCAGCGTGTTCCGCTTCAAGGGCTTCCCGCGCGGCATCGTTACCCTCATGGAAGGTGTCAATTTTCTGCGATACAGTTTCTTGTAAGGATTCCCATTCAGCAAACTGGGTTTTATCTAGCGTTTCCCATGCTTCGTCTTGCTTGGCTTCTCGTTCTTGCTGCGCTTGCTGGTTATCTGTATCTATGGCTTCCCGCTCGTTTTCCTGGCGGTCCTCTAGGGCGTGTCGCTCGCTGTCGTGTCGGGCTTCCACCTCTTCAATGGTGCTGTCATGTGCGTCTTCCATTTCTTGAAACAGGCTTTTAAGTTCTGCCTCAAGGGCCTCTGCTTGTGCTTCATGGTGTTCTTCCAAGGCGTCCCACGATGCCTTGTGTTGGTTTTCCAAATCCTCCGCTGCCACGTCGAATGTCTCTGATGTTGAACTTGCCTGATCTACATCACTCATCGTCACCTCCGTATTCCCCCTACTGGATGCCACACCTAACGGAGAGCAGTATGGGGAAGGGCAATTAATATAGTGGTAATCAAAACAACCACTTAAGGTAAAATGAAAGAGAAATTTTTCGCAATTTTAGTGCAATTTTTAGCTAGTAGCCGTGGGGGAGCTGAATTAATCAGAGAATCGAGGGAAGGCTCAATCGATCTCTTCATTCGGGTGCACACCCCAAAGGTGGCGGCGTTTTATCCATGCTTTGGTGCTGTCTATTTCAACGCGACACCAAATACCAGCGCATTTAAGCACTTTGCCTGTAACGCCTTTTTCTGCCACCAACAGGACTTTAGAGCTTAGGTCATTGTCTTTGAAAAGTTGCCGGGTTTTGCCGCGTACCACTGCTGTGCGCGGGCCAAAAAGCAAGATCTTCAGGATCCAGCCTTCAGTGGCGTCCTGGTCACGTACTTTGCGCCAATGATCGTGTTCTGCAATGATTTCAAGGGGGTGCCCGCGCCGTTTATACGTCCATTTTATAGGATAATTTGTCCCCGGCCCTGTGCGAAGGTTGGCCATTGTTGTACTGAGAGAGACAAAACGCGGAAGTTTTAGACCACTGGCCCCAACAGTTTGTGCTATGACATCAGAGACTGGAAATAATGAAAAAATAACGAAAAAAGCAACAATATACCGATTCACACCCATTTCCTTATCGCTTGGCGTTTGTAACCTTAGTCACCATCTGGTACAGAACCCCTAAAGTCTATTCGCAGGCGTTTTGTCGCTTGCTAGAAAAGGTTATTTTGTCTCATGAGTCAAACAGGAAACAATTCACGGACCAAGGTTGTTGTCACGCGCAAATTGCCTGACAGCATTGAAACCCGTATGGCAGAGCTTTTTAACGTGTCGCTGAATTTGGCAGATAAGCCACTTAATGCTGATGCGTTGAAGAAGGCCGTGAAGAATGCGCATGTTCTTGTACCAACAGTGACGGATACAATTGATGCAGAAATCATTGCTGCGGCCGGTGAAAATCTGAAGCTGATTGCTAACTTTGGGGCAGGTGTTGACCATATTGACGTTGCTGCAGCGCAGGAAAAAGGCATCACGGTTACAAATACACCGGGTGTCCTAACCGAAGACACGGCAGACTTGACGATGGCCTTGTTGCTGTCAGTTCCGCGCCGTTTGTTTGAAGGTGAGAAAATCCTGCGGGCCGGCGAATGGAGCGGCTGGACACCAACGTTCCTAATGGGGCACCGCATTCAGGGTAAACGGCTGGGTATTATTGGTATGGGCCGTATTGGG
>JAESQS010000238.1 GCA_016765035.1 Kordiimonadaceae bacterium
CAGTCATGACAGACTATAAAATTGCAGATATTTCCCTAGCTGGCTGGGGCCGTAAAGAGATTAGAATCGCTGAAACTGAAATGCCGGGCCTGATGGCGCTGCGCGAAGAATATGGCGAAAAGCAAATTTTGGCTGGTGCACGGGTTGCGGGTTGCCTGCACATGACCATTCAGACAGCGGTACTTATTGAGACGCTTACAGTTCTCGGCGCTGAAGTGCGTTGGACAAGCTGTAATATCTTCTCGACACAAGACCAAGCGGCTGCCGCAATCGCCGAAACTGGCGTGCCCGTTTTTGCTTGGAAAGGCCAAACTGAAGAAGAATCTGAATGGTGTATTCACCAGACTATTAAGGGCCCGGATGGCTGGGCAGCAAATATCATCCTTGATGACGGTGGTGACCTGACGCAGATCATGCATGATGATTATCCTGAGTTGATGGCGGACGTGAAAGGTATTTCAGAAGAAACCACAACAGGCGTGATGCGCCTGTATGAAATGGCCAAAGAAGGCCGTTTGCTGGTGCCTGCTATTAATGTGAATGACAGTGTAACCAAATCAAAATTTGATAATCTGTATGGGTGCCGCGAAAGCCTTGTTGACGGTGTTAAGCGGGCAACAGATGTTATGATTGCTGGTAAAATCGCTGTTGTTTGCGGCTATGGCGATGTGGGCAAAGGCTCTGCTGAATCCTCCGTAGCCAAGGCGCGCGTGTGCTGGTAACTGAAATTGACCCCATCTGTGCGCTACAGGCCGCCATGGAAGGCTATGAAGTTACAACAATGGAAGATGCCGCTCCTTCAGGCGATATTTTTGTAACAACTACTGGCAATAAAGATGTGATCACGCTGGATCATATGCGGGAAATGAAAGACCGCGCCATTGTTTGCAACATCGGCCATTTTGATAGTGAAATTCAAATTGCTGCCCTGAACAATTATGTTTGGGAAGAAGTGAAGCCACAAGTGGACGAAGTTATCTTCCCGGATGGCAAGCGTCTTATTGTTCTTGCAAAAGGCCGTTTGGTGAATTTGGGTTGTGCAACAGGGCATCCAAGCTTTGTGATGTCAGCAAGCTTTACCAACCAAGTGTTGGCGCAAATTGAACTTTGGAACAATGCAGGCAGTTACGGTAAAGAAGTTTATGTGTTGCCGAAGCATTTGGATGAGAAAGTGGCTCATCTGCACCTTGAAAAACTGGGCGTTAAGTTAACAACTCTTTCAGAGGATCAAGCCAGTTATCTTGGCCTCAAAGTAACAGGGCCCTTTAAGCCTGAGCATTATCGTTACTAAAATACGGTTGGCCTAAGGGGGTTGCAATGAACCTAGTAGACAAGAAAAAAATTACTGCAGGGAATACACGCATGACTGAATATCTTTTTACAAGTGAATCAGTATCTGAAGGCCACCCGGACAAAGTCGCGGACCGTATTTCGGATGGCATCGTGGACCTTTATCTTGGTGCTCAACCTGATGCGCGTGTAGCAGCAGAAACTCTTGTCACTACCAACCGTATTGTTGTGGCTGGGGAAGTGCGTGGCCCAGACAGCATCACCCCTGCTGATGTGGAAGAGGTGGCCCGTGCTGCCGTAAAAGAAATTGGGTATGAGCAAGAAGGCTTCCATTGGGAAAAGGCTATTTTTGAAAACTATCTTCATGAACAATCAGCAGATATTGCAGTGGGTGTGGACGCCGCTGGCACTAAAGATGAAGGCGCTGGTGACCAAGGAATTATGTTTGGGTATGCCTGTGACGAGGCACCCGGCCTTATGCCTGCCCCGATTGATTTCTCACACCGGATTTTACGCGGGCTTGCTAAAGAACGCCATGCTGATGCTAATTCCGTTTTTGAGCCTGATAGTAAAAGCCAGGTAACGCTTCAGTACCAAAATGGCCGCCCAGTGAAGGCAACAAGCATTGTTGTTTCCACCCAGCATAAAGAAGGCGTTAGTCAGGCTGATTTGCGCGAACGTGTGCGGGTGCATGTTGAAAAGGTTTTGCCGGATGGCTGGATGTGTCCTGACGAAGAATTTTATGTGAACCCAACAGGTAATTTTGTGATTGGTGGCCCTGATGGGGATGCCGGGCTGACGGGCCGTAAAATTATTGTCGATACATACGGCGGGGCTGCCCCGCATGTGGTGGTGCTTTCTCTGGGAAAGACCCAACCAAAGTGGATCGGTCCGCGGCTTATGTGTCACGCTATCTTGCAAAAAATGTTGTTGCTGCGGGTATTGCCAATAATTGCACCATTCAGCTTGCTTATGCGATTGGTGTTACCAAGCCGCTCGCCCTTTATGTAGACCTGTGGGGTAGCGAAAAAGACATTGATCCAGCGCGGTTGGCAACTGTGTTGCAGCAGATGGTAAACTTGAGCCCGCGCGGTATTCGCGAGCATCTTGGCCTAAGTCGGCCTATCTATGCTCGCACAGCAGCTTATGGCCACTTTGGCCGCTCTCCAACCGAAGATGGTGGTTTCTCTTGGGAGCGCACAGATTTGGTTGATGCCCTGAGATCTGAGTTCGGTCTTTAAAACAGCGCCTTGTTTCGGACGCGCTTGTTCTCATGCCCCAAGAAGGCTAGTCTCCCTCTGCTTAAGGTAACGCAAGCTGATTTGAACTGAGGGAGGGCCACCCATGAGCGCAAGTGAATGGTCGACTATTGGCATGTGGGCCGTTGTTGCGGCTGTATTCCTGACTTGGTCAGGGGTTAGCTTGTATGCCTTTTGGCGGGCAGGCCGCATGAATGATAGGGCTCAGTCGCTGCGGGACCTAGCCGACTTTCTTGATACCATGATTAAAACTGACCACCGGTACCCTATTTGGGTTTGGCCTGATGGTCGTTTGCAGGCTGATATGGGCGCTTTGTCACTTGTGGGCCTGTCAGATAATATTTCCAGTCTTGATGAACTTGTGTCTGCTGGGGGTAAAGGCCTTCCTGCAAATATTGTCGAAATTATTCGTAAGGGCCTTACGGATAGCTCAACTGTGTTGGGCCCTTTGATTGTTGATCGAGGCAGGGCCTTGTCGCGGCTTATCATCGACGTGCAGTGGTTGCCGTCCAAAGATGTGCGGTGGCCTTTTGGAATATTATGGCTTGAAGAAGCAATTGACCAGCCAACAGGCACCCGGCGGCACGGTGTCAGGTCCATGGAATTGCAGCTAAAAGATTTGGCGAATTCATTCAATAGCTTGCCGTACCCTGTTTGGGTGCGGGCTGACGATGATGCGATTGTAGAAGTAAATAGTGCTTATGTTAATGCAGTGGACGCTGTGAATGGCGCTGAAGTGATCGATCGGCGGATGGAATTATTTGGCCGGGGCAGCCTAAGTGCTGTTCGGAAAGCCCGCGAATGCGGCCACCCGGTTCGGGAACGGCGCTTTGGTGTGATAGAGGGGCAGCGCCGGGCGTTTGCTGTTACCAATACACCGTTGGAAGGCAGCGAAAGCGTGTTGTCGATCGCGATTGATGTCACGGCGAAGAAGAAGCTTTGTCTGAACTTTCCCGAGTGCTTGAAAGCCAATCTGAAACACTGAATAGGCTCAGAAGTCCTGTGGCGATTTTTGGGCCAGGCCAGACCTTGCGGTTTTACAATAGTGCTTTTGCGCGGCTGACCCACCTGAGCGAAGAAATGCTGTCTTCGGCCATATTGCACAGTGAATTGCTGGATGCCATGCGCGAAAAGCGCCGGTTGCCAGAGCAGATTAATTTCCTTGAATGGAAAGCAAGCATGCTGCGCTATTACACCACACTGCTTGAGCCGTTCGAGGAAATGTGGCATTTGCCTGATGGCTCAGCCCACCGTGTTGTTACGCAGCCGCACCCCTTAGGGGGATTGCTCATTCTTTTTGAAGATGTAACCGACAGCCTTGCCCTTGAACGGTCTTACAATACCCTCATGGCCGTGCAGCAAGAAACGCTTGATAATATGACTGAAGGTGTTGCTGTGTTTGGCACTGATGGTCGCCTTCAGCTTTCTAACCCTGCTTTTCTGTCTTTATGGAATTTGGACAAAGAGGATGCAGCAAATAGCCCCCATTTAACTGATCTTGTTAAAATGATGCAGGATAAAAATGAAGTAGAAGTGGATGAAGAGCACTTCATAGCGGATTTGGCAGTATGGGCAGCGGACAGGAAACATAAAACCGGGCGCTTGCAACAACGGCGCGGTGTTGTGGTGGACTGCGCAATTGTACCCCTGCCAGATGGCGGCGTGATGCTGACACAAAGTGATATTACAGATACCTTTAAAGTAGAGCGCGCCTTGCGTGAGCGCTCGAATGCGCTCGAAGCGGCAGACAGGCTGAAAAGTGAATTTATCACGAGCATGTCCTATGAGCTGCGCACCCCGCTCAACTCTATTTCAGGCTTTGCAGAGATGCTTGAACTTGAAATGTTTGGCAAGCTGAACAAACAGCAGGCGGGGTATGTGCATAATATTATGAGCGCTGCGACAGAGCTTACAGACCTTATTGGTGACGTGCTTGACCTTGCCGTGATTGAAGCAGGGGAAGTTTCGCTTATTCTTATGGATACAGATGTATGTTTGGCCATGCGTGAAGCTGCGGAGCTGGCGCGGGAATTGGCACAAAAATCTGATATTGAACTTGTTCTGGAATATCCAGATACGGTTGGCACCATTGCTGCTGACGAACGCCGCCTAAAGCAGGCTTTTTATAATATGGTTTCATCCATGCTTAGTTATGCGCGCCATAGCGGGAAATTAACAGTTGAGGTGGAGGCAAGAGGCGATTCTGTATTCGTTTCAATCTGCAATCCAGATTGCGGCTTGGCCCCCAGTGAACGCGATAGGCTGGTTACGGCTGTTGGCATGGGTGCCTCCCCCGGCGGAAGAAGTGCCACCGGGCTTGATTTATCCCTAGTGCGCAGCATCGTATCCCTGCATCAGGGGCAAATTGCGCTTGAAGCTTATGAAGAAGAAGGCCTGCTTTTGTGCTGCACATTACCGCGTGAACAATTATTAGACGAGGATGCGTAGTTTTCCACATGAGTAATAATAATCAGATGGCTGGTTCCCTACATGAAAGCTCCTGCCCGGACCAAATGGCAACCACGGCGCTGGCTGCCCGGCTGGCGGGCATTGTTGTTGCGGGTGACCTTATTGCCTTATCGGGGGGCCTTGGGGCCGGAAAAACAACTTTTGCCCGAGCCTTCATTCGGGCTTTGCTACAGGATAGCACGGCAGAAGTGCCAAGCCCGACTTCCACGTTGGTGCAAACATATGAAACAAGCGTGGCTGATGTGGTTCACACTGACCTGTACCGCCTTCAAGGCGCTGAGGATGTCTATGACCTTGGCATTGAAGACGATAGGCCAGAGGCTGTGTTCCTGGTGGAGTGGCCAGACCGTATGCCGGACTATTGGTGGCATGATGCTCTTGAAATTCGCCTAAAACGTCCGCAGGGTGCGCCTGCTGGCGAAGATGAAGCCCGCACAGTGGGTTTCTACGGGGCTGCTGAAAGCTGGGCAGAGCGTCTTAAAAAGGTAGTCTCATGAGCGTGGGGAGCCGCGCTATGATTTTGGCAGCGGGTAAAGGCAGCCGTATGGGCGTTCAGTCTGCCACGGTGCCCAAGCCTTTAACTGTCGTTGCTGGCCAGACATTACTCGCTCGGCTATTACACCATTTGCGCGCTGCCCTCTGTACGCAGGTTGTGGTGAATGTGCATCATTTGCCTGAGAAAATTGAAGCGGCGTTAGAGCCTGAAATAGAAACTGGCTATGTCACAATTTCGGATGAGCGTTCCGGCTTACTGGAAACTGGCGGTGGTGTAAAAAAAGCATTGCCCTTGTTGGGCGCTGATCCCTTTTATGTGGTGAATGGCGACGCGCTTTGGGTTGATGCCAGTGCGGATAACGCCTTTGGAAACCTCGCCCGCCTGAAAGCGCTTTGGGATGGCGCGCAGATGGATGTCTTGCTTTTACTGGTGAAACGAGAAGATGCCCTAGGCTATGAGGGTGTGGGCGATTTTTTTGCTGAAGGCAATTCAGATGTTTTGCAGGTCGAGTTCAGAAATGAGCGCCCCGATGCGCCTTATGTTTTTGGCGGTGTGCAGTTGGTGGCCCCAGATGCATATACAGACATGCCAGAAGGCTCTTGGTCTAACAGGGAAATTTTTCGGGCAGCAGCAAAAAAAGGGCGATTGCGCGGCTTGTTGATTGACGGCCACTGGATGCACGTGGGCACTATGGGGGCAGTGGCTGAAGCTGAGCAAAAGCTCGCAGAAATTGGTGCGGCATAATGAAACCCGACAGCATAAGCCCCACAGTTTACACTGTTGACCCGACAATTTCATTTGTGGATGCGCTGGCAGTTGGTCTGCTGGACAAGGCAGGGGGCGACCCACTGGTCTTGTCTGCCATGACAGTCTTGCTACCAAACCGGCGAGCCCAGCGCTCGTTGCAAGAAGCTTTTTTGCGTCTTCTCGAACATAAAACCACTTTGCTGCCCATGATGCGCCCCATTGGCGATGTAGATGAAGATGAAATCAGTTTTCTGGGTGCTGGGTTAGATATTGACCCGTCTGATTTGTTGCCAGCCATTAGGCCTGCGCGGCGGCAAGCCCTGTTGATGCAGCAGGTTATGGCTTGGGGTGGCATCTCGTCTGCCCATGGCGGTGCAACACTAGCCCCCGCACAAGGTTGGCGCTTATCAGCGGAACTGGCGCGCTTGATGGACCAAGTGGATACAGAAGGCGTTGCCTATGACACGTTGGCAGACCTTGTGCCCGCAGAGCTGGCACATCACTGGGATATTACATTAGAATTTTTGAAAATTGTAACTCAGTCTTGGCCGCTTATCTTGGAAGCTGAAGGTGCGCAAAACCCCGTAATTCGCAGGGATGCGATGTTGGGTATGCTTGCTGCTGCTTGGGAAAAAAATCCGCCGAAGGGCCTTGTTATAGCCGCAGGTTCTACAGGCTCTATTCCCGCGACCGCTCATTTACTGTCTGTAGTGTCGCGTTTGCCTAAAGGCATGGTGGTGTTACCGGGGTTTGATCACATTATGCAGGATGATTGCTGGGAAAATATAGAACCCACGCACCCTCAAACCGCCATGAAATCGCTCATGGAAACCATGGGCATGTCTCGCCATGAAGTAGAGGTTTGGCCTTATGGTATGGCGACACCAATAAGCGCAAGTTCGCGTCATGACTTTATCAAACAGGCGCTATTGCCTTCCGCCCTAACACGTAGTTGGCGGGAAATGCCCTATAGCGGTCAGCCAGATGACCTTCTTTTTGAAGGGTTTAAAGCCATTGTTGCCCCAACGCGGCGAGAAGAAGCAACGGCGATTGCAGCTTTGATGCGCGAAACACTGGAAATTCCCGGAAAAACAGCCGCGCTGGTAACGCCTGACCGGCAGTTGGCACGCCATGTTCGGGCATTGCTGGGGCGTTGGGCTATAGATATTGACGATTCCGGTGGCGATAGAGCCCTCAATACAGTGCCGGGGCGCTTGCTGGGGCTTCTCGCGACGGCGTTGTCCGATGGTTTTGTGCCTGTGCCCTTTTTGGCATTGTTGCAGCATCCACTGGTGTCGATGGGTACAGAACGCGGTGCGTATATTGAATTTGTCCGGCAATTGGATAAGGAAGTGCTGCGCGGCGTGCGGCCTGCTGGTGGTTTGGACGGTTTGTTGGCGCGGGCCTCTGAGGCAGTGGCTGACAACAAAAGTAAATTCACGCAGGATAATTACGATCTGCTGGCACACGCTGTTGACGTTCTGGCACCCTTTGCGCTGGCCTTTGAGGCAAACAGTTCTTTGAGCGATATTTTACGCGCGCAGGTGCAGTGCGCGGAAGCCCTTTCCACCACCAGCGAGAAGAATGGCGCGGATGTGTTGTGGCAAGGCGAAGCAGGTATTGCACTGGCAGATGCCCTTGCGGAACTGATTGAAGAATGTGTGTCGCTGGGTAGTATTTCAGCGGAAGGCTATAGCGCCTTGTTCGCAGAAATGTTGGCTCCGGCCAAAGTGCGGCCTGTGTGGCGCAGGCACCCTCGGCTTAGTATTTGGGGGCCGCTGGAAGCCCGGCTTCAAAGGGCAGATATTATGATCCTTGGCGGCTTGAACGAAGGCATTTGGCCCGGCGAAATTAAAGCTGATCCATGGATGAGCAAACCCATGCGCAAGGCTTTTGGATTGCCACCGCTTGAACGTCGGATGGGGCAATCTGCTCATGATTTTGTGCAGGCGGCATCAGGCGGTACGGTGTTTATCACCCGGGCGGAAAAAGTCGATGGCTCCCCAACTGTGCCAAGCCGCTGGTGGTTCAGGCTGGAGGCGCTAGCCGGGAGGGCTATTCCCGAGGCAAAGCAGTATCTTGATTACGCACACCAGTTGTCGACTGCCCCTAAGGACGCGCTAATCAGTCCACCAGCGCCAAAGCCGCCTACCGATATCAGGCCAAAGCGCTTGTCAGTCACGCAGGTAGAAACCTGGATGCGGGACCCTTACGCGCTTTACGCCAAAAAAATTCTGGGGCTACGGACTTTGGACCCTGTTGATGACAGGCCGAATGCCGCCAAAAAAGGCACTTTGTTACACAGGGCACTAGAGCTGTTTTTGGCAGAGAAAGGCGCCAAATATGGTGCAGAAGGGCTAGAGAGATTGCTGGCTGTTGGGCGGCGGGTTTTTGAGCCGGTTATCAACCAACCCGCAGTGTACGCCTTTTGGTGGCCGCGCTTTGAGCATATCGCTGAATGGTTTGTTGAAAATGAAGAAAAGCGCGCTGAGGTGTA
>JAESQS010000239.1 GCA_016765035.1 Kordiimonadaceae bacterium
AAGTAGATTTTCAAATTTATGGGTAAAAGCAACCATACGGTCGAAAGAGAAGGCACCCGCCCCTGCTTTCATTGAATGCACCGCACGGAAGATCGCGTGCAATGTGTCATTCTCGTAAGCCCCTGATTCTAAATCAGCGAGACTTTGTTCAGTGCTTGCTAAAAGTTCACTGCACTCTTCAAAGAAAGTGACTTTGAACTGGGCAAATGGATCGTCTGTTGCTGCTGGCAGCATAATGTTCCCACCTAGAAATTAATCTCATAAGGAACTCGGAACAGGTAAACTCGAAAAGGCAGACCCGTGAAATGGTCAAACTCGGCACTTGCTACTGATGACGGGACTACACTCAGGACTGGATTTTACTTAGGGCTGGAGGCCATTAAATTTTAACACCCATACAGGCTTATAAATCTTGCTTTAAAAGGCCCTTTTTCTGAGGACCGACCCTATAATCAATGGCCCTAAAGCAAGGTAACGCATCGAAACAAACTGCCCTTAAAGGACAGCGGTTAGCTGCATACTTTATCAACAACCTTAAGTAGCTTTTCTGGGACAAATGGTTTCACGATCCACCCGGTGGCCCCTGCGGCCCTACCTTGCTGCTTCAATTCGTCATCTGACTCAGTTGTTAATATCAAAATAGGAGTGGCCCGAAAGCGGGGGTCTTCACGCAACTTTGTCACCAATTCGATGCCATTCATGTTCGGCATATTCACATCGGTGATGATGAGATCAACAGTTTCGTTAGAAATAGTTGAAAGGGCATTTACGCCGTCATCGGCCAACAACACATCATACCCTGCCCCTTTCAAAGTAAAGGAGACCATGTCTCGCATGGTTTTTGAATCATCAACTGCCAAAATTCTCTTGCCCATCAGGATGCTCTCCAACGTTGAAAATGATCACTAAGCCCCAACGCCTCGAGTGCATCATTCATATATTGACTTGGGTTGGTAATTTGGAATGCCTGTTCAGCTTCCGTAAAAGCTGTACCTGCCGCGAAAAGAACCTCAATACAGGGGGTTGATATACGGGCCACATCACTACCGTCTACAATCAAACCTACTTCTTGATGCAGGAAGTCAACGAGCTTTTCTTTCAAGCTTTCAGCCGCCAATAAATCAAGCTCTGGCGGCAAGCCATATTCAATTTGAGATGCTGATTGCCCTTTGGACATATTGCAATTCGCCTTTGCCTAAACTGGACCCGAAAATCTTCCCGGATTGGAATTAGTCTAGAGCCAAAGTATTAAGCGATATTTAACATCATATGAAGAAGGCAGAAGCAGGTTAGAAACTTGATTCAAATAAAAATTTCAAAAAGGTAATAATTTATAACTAATTGTTTATAAATGATTTTAATTATTATCCCTGCCCTTATGGTTAACAAGCTGGTAACCATTTTTTTTCCTATTTTTATTAAAACGTCGAATCTTGCCGCCTTTCTGTCAAGGCGCAATCTAAAAGGGAAATGGCGAGAAAACACTGCCTTCAAATCTACCGTTAAGATTAACTTATAAAAGCATTTTATCTCTTTAAGTTTCACCAAGGAGCATAGGTGCAGAGGCGTTCATCCAAGCCCAGATAACCCCAGCTATTTACATCTTGATGGCGCAGAGCAATTTAAAGTTGATTTTTTTCGGGATTTGACGGCATGGGGGCAAGGCGGAATAGCACAATAGCCCCCCAAAAAGCCAACCCCATGGCACCAACGCCCATTGCCAGCGGTAATATGGAAACCTGCTGATATAAAAAACCGGCAACCAGCGGGCCAAAAGTGCGGGCCAACGCCTGCATGGACTGTACCATGCCCAGTACCAAGCCACGTTCGCTCCCTGCGGCCTTTTGCGAAGTAAGGGCCAGCAACGAGGTATTAAACATCGCCCCGCCAATACTTGTAAACGTAAAGCCAAGCCACATACCGCCCGACACTGGCGTTATCATCATGCACAGCAAGCCGGTAGCCATAAACACGATGCCCGTGCGCATAAGGGTTTTTTCACCAAAGCGCCGAGTAAGCGGACCTATAAGCTTGCCTTGCACAAGCACAACCAGCAGGCCAGCGTACGCAAACAACGCTCCCATGTCTTTTGGGCCCCATCCATACCGGTCATGCACCAGATACGGCGTAACAGGCTCCATCATCGCCAGTGAAATGGTGAAAAGAAACATGAGCACACACAGCACCCCAATAATCGGCCGCTGCGCCATCAGGCCCATAGACCGAATTTTACCCACCACCCCCCTCTGCCCTACTGAGGCGACTGAAGGCTTTGTACTTATGGTGTTATCACCTGTTTTTTCTTGAGTTGGTTTTTCAAGGGCCTTTGTAGCAAGACTTGCAAGGGCCTTTTTGCCATGCTTCAACCGAGTACCAACGATAAAGCCAAAGACTAAAACAAGGCAGGATGCTTTGGCAGCCGTTGTAATAACGGCCAATGCGGCTTGTTCGCTGGCTAGATACGCCCCAAAAGCGGGGCCTGCGGTGAAAGCAAGGCCAATGGAAGCCCCAATCATGCCTAGCCCTTTTGAGCGAGCCGAAGGCGCGGTTATATCCGCCACTGCGGCAAAAGAGACAGCAACAATGCCTGAACAGAGACCTGCCCCAATAAGACTGAATAAAACTTCTGCTACACTATCAGCGTTAAATGCCAGATTTCCATAGCATAAAATTGCCCCGGCCAAGCCTGTGAGAATAACAGGCCGCCGCCCTACCCTATCTGATAAACGCCCCAAAATCGGGCCGGCAACAAACTGTGACAAGCTGTAGCAAGCTAACACCTGCGTTGCCGCAGCCTTTGACGCTCCAAGGTTTTCAAGAAAAAACAAGAAACTGGGCAAAAGCATTGCAAATGCGGCCATTACAGAAAAAACAACACAGAATAAAATGGCCATCGCAGAGTCCAAAACACAGAAAAAAGGCAGATAGCAAGGTATGACAACCCCTTTGCCATAAACCATTTTAGCCGCCCCAGGCAGCGCTCAAAACCTGAGCGCGCCAAGAAAACATGCGCACCACATATCCCAAATATTCAGCAGCCGCTAGAGCGTATCCGTTTTATTTGCATGAAGGCCCATGCCCCCAAGGGGTCCATCACCAAGCAACGGCCTACCGAGCTTACTGTAGGGCTATCTGTAGGGCTATCCGTCTTAGTTAAGTGCATCACCGCCCCACGCCCACTTAGTATTTGGCCCAACCACCCGAGAGTATATCCTGTGAGATGGCTGGGCCAGAAGAGGAAGCGCGGCATGGGCCAGTGATGCATATCAAACCGGACGCTCTAGCGATGAAGGCTCGTTTATGATGAGGGTGGCTTATGATTAGGCGAGTTTATGCTTAGGGTGGCTGCGGGATTATTGCTCAGACGCTTTTTCTTCTAAAGTCGATTGTTCTTTTACGGCAGATTTTGCTTTTTCTAAAGCAGCGTCTGCAGCACGCGCAGCTACCTCAGCCTGCTCAAGGGCTTCGCGAACTGCCGTCTTCTCGGCTTTTAACGCACGCTTTTCTGCTAATTCCTTACGAATTAAAGCTTCTTCCTCTGCCGCCGCTTCTTTGCGCGCTGCCTCAGAAGTCTCCCACGTTAAAATTCTGTCATCCAAATAGGCAACTAGGGTTTTACTATTCTCGGCATAGCCCCTCGCTTTTTTCGCTTTCAAAATCGCTGATGTCATGAAGCCCTTTTCGGCCAAAACCTCACTATGGTCAGACAGGATCACAGCGGACCGGGGGAAAACAGCTTCTGCTTTCTCCAGATAATTAATTGATTTTTCTAGCTGGCCCAATTCAAGGTATGTGCGGCCAATCATCCCATGAACATGGGCATCTTGTGGGTCAACAGCCAAGACTTTTTCAAGGTCCGGCAATGCTTTTTCAAACTGGCGGCTATAAACATAAGCCCAACCACGGTTTTTCAATGCAGACATATAGTCGGCGTTAATAGCAAGCGCCTTATTATACAAAATAATAGACTCTTCAATATTGCCTTCGCGAAAGGAAATTGCCCCGCGCAAATTATATGAAATAGCCTGATCC
>JAESQS010000240.1 GCA_016765035.1 Kordiimonadaceae bacterium
AAGCCCCTCAAAAAAGCCCTACCCGCTTACAACTTCTAGATGTTATTGAAGCTTTAGTGCCCCATGTTGAGGCTGACAGCCGACGTACTGTGGCAGATTTACTTGCCAATATGTCCAAACCGCCGCTTGATCTTGCACTGCGCCTCTGCCGCGACCGCGCAAGTCTGGTTACCCAACTTCTCAAAAATATTTCCTTTGACGAAGATGATATTATCGAGCTGATCAAGCGCACTGGCCGCGAACATCACCAAATTCTGGCATCCCGAGAAGACCTTTCTGCCAATATATGGATTGCCTTGGCCCGCGCAGCGCCCAGTGCGCCACCATTTGACCATCAATCAACGCTCGCTTTATGGAGCGACGACCTCGGCATTTTGCGTACCGGCACTGACGGAGGCCCGGCTTCCGCCGCACTCCAATCGGGCATAAGCATCGGTGGTGAAGCCACCATAACAGGCTACGGCGGCACAGCGACAGTTACGCCGTTCCCTTCGGGTAAACAGGCATCTGGCAAGCGGGCGACGGGCAGTTCAAGCATACGCATTATCAAAACAGATGTAGATTTACTGGCAGAACGCACCCGCTTAAACGGCCCAAAAAACCCTGAGGACCCAGCTCCTGAACTTGAGGGTAGTTCAAGCTTTGGCTTTAGTCGCGGAGCGCGTGATTTTAAGCCTGCAACCCCAAAAGCACCAGCGGGCGGACCTAGCAATGTGACACCGGACGCGGAAACTTCTGCCGAGGAAAGTCTTTCAGACGCTCCTTTGAAAGACCCCGGGCCGGGGGGATGGGCATGGCAAAGCGACCGTGACGGACTTATCATCAAAATTTCGCCCCAAGGCACCAAAATACTTGGCGTAGAAATGGGTAATTCCAGCTCAACCATACTAGACTTGCTCGGGCTAAACCATAAACTGGGGCACCCGGTTGCGCGCGCCTTCCAGCGGCGCAGCACTGTTCATGATGCACCAATTTATCTGGCTAACCTTGAAAAACAACACCAACATTGGACGCTGGAAGCAACACCCTTCTTCAGCAGCGGCGGCGGCATTTTTGATGGATACCAAGGTGTCCTAACCCCCGTTACCGCACAATCACAAGACCCATTCTTACCGACAGAAGCCGAGGCAACTGCAATCTTCCTCGACGACATAATCCATGAGGTCCGCCCAGAAAAAGCAGCCGCACAAACGCATATTACCCCTCAGAAAGCAGGCACACCTACGAGCGCCGCAGGCAATATGCCCCCTAAAGCCCCTGCCGCTGCCCCCAAGGCAACCCCTGCCAAAAACAAAGCTAAACCCGCAGAGCCCAACGCAGCCAATCCTTTGGCAGTTGCAGCGGTCTCTGCTGTAAAAGATGTACTCTTTGAAGCCATTGGCCCAATCGCCGCATCACTTGGTAAACCTGAGCCAGAAGAAACAAATGTGGAAACACATAAAACAAACACGGCTCCCAAAGCCCCAAGCGCAACAACAGCAGAAATACTGGCTACATTAGACCTGCTTGATGAAGCCTTGAACCGCCTAAACAAAGCTGGAAAGGCATCCGGGGCCAGCCATGTGCGACTTCAAAATGAAATTGCCGCCGCGTGTGCGCGTACTCTCAGGGACCAATTAACAAATTGATCCGGGGAGCAAGACCTATCCCAATTGCAAATACCGAATATCATATTGTAAGCCTGCCCTTAAATGCGGCCCACAGTTTGCATCACTAACGAGCACACTAGAGCGTATGAAATTGCAGAACGCCATTAGCTGTTAAACGGGATCAGGAGTATTCATGCCAACATTTTCCACCCTGCGGAATGCGATTTTTGCACTTTCTTATACAGTCCTGTGCCTCTTCACACCCATCGCCACTCCGGTTTGGGCTGAAGAGGAACCTGCCCCTGCCATTTGGAAACTGACAGACCATGACAGCGTGATATGGCTCTTTGGTACAGTGCATGTGCTGAACCCTGCACTCAAATGGCGCTCCAAAAAAATAGATGCTGCCTTTGCCAATGCAGAAAAGGTTTATTTCGAAGCCCCGGGAAATGCCCGCGGTATGCAAGCCTTGATACTACAGCACGGACTGGATAAACATCGTCCCCTCAGCACAAAAATGTCGACCACCGGCAAAGCCAATTTAAAAAAAGCAGTCGTTTCGCTCGGGCTACCCCTCTCCGCATACAGCAGCTAGAGCCCATGCGCCCGTGGCTCGCAGGCTTAACAATGGCCGCTGCGCAACTTGCCGCGCACGGTGGGGACCCAAAATTTGGTGTCGAGCACATTTTGAACGCTGAAGCTAAGAGCCAAGGAAAAGCAATCGGTTATTTGGAAACTGACGCTGATCAAATCCAATTTCTCAGCGGTCTATCTGAAAAGGCCGAGATTTTTTTCTTTGAAGATGGCCTACGGGCAATTATTGAGGAACCAGACCTCCTTGAAGGCTTAATTTCTAGCTGGGTAAGCGGCGATGTAAACGGTGTTGATGCTGCCATGGTGTATTCTCTACAAGGCCATCAGGAACTTTATGCCGCGCTTCTTGTGAACCGTAACAAAAAATGGGCCGCACAAATTAAAACCATTTTGGACGGTAGTGGCACAGTTTTCATTGCTGTGGGCGCAGCCCATTTAGCAGGAGGTAATTCTGTGCAATATTACCTTGGAGATTACGGCCTCAGCGCCCAGCGCACTGACCAGTGTTGCGGTAAAAAGAGGCCAGCCAAAAGAGTGCCTGCCTCCTATGCCAACACCATAAAAAAGGCGGCACAAAGGCCACCTTTTAATACTCAAAACTGTGTATTACCAAGCTCTAGTCTGAGCTACCACTCAAGCCAGCCTGTGCTGTAAGTGTATCGCTGGGGCGTGTCCATATAACATGAGCGCAGCTTCCGCCCTTACAGGTGCTCACCTTCAAAGTTTCCTCGCCTACGCGAAGCTCGCCTTTTTGTGATTTGCCATTCGCTTTTACAACTTTGCCTTTACCCCAACGGCCGCCGGACTTTTTACCCACGAGGCTAAAACCCTTAAGAACTTTAGCGCCAATAGAATTGCTAGACCCTTCAGCAACCCATACAATGTTACCGCACATACGTCTGGCAGATGAGCCACACGGACCTACTTCAACAATGTCACCACCATTTTTAGTTAACCAATATCCGCGCAACTCTCCTGCCGAAACAGGAGCAGTTAAAAGGCCTGCTCCTGCCGATGCAAATAAGAGGTACGCGATCCGACGATCAAAAAACGCTTTTTTGCCAGCACGTAAATGGACTACCGAACCGCGCTTGGGAAGAAGTTTCAAAAACTGTTCGAACATAATTTATCTCCTCGTGTCATTTTCATTAATCCCAACATTCATTCTGTTGGTATTTAAGCAGCCCTAGTTTTCTACTGTCTAGGACACAGAAATTCGTATCCTGTCTCGCTAAAAACTAGATAGGGCTTAACTGTTGGGAATTCCTATTATTTTTAAAAAGAGGTAGATTTTTCAATAATCAGCCGCTTTTTCTAACAATCGGCGAGGGTTTTTTTTCTATATTCGGTGGGTGTCATCCCAGCCCGTTCCTTGAAGGCGCGATTGAATGGCCCAAGGGAGCCATAACCAAGGTCCATCGCCATAGTAAGGATGGGCACATGCCGGTCACTCACCACAGCCAGCCGGGTTTTGGCCGCCAGAATACGGTGGTGGTTCAGATAATCCGCAAAGTTCCTATAGCCTAAATGTTCGTTAATGATACGACGCAGCTTATGTTCAGGCATTTTTGTGGCCTCGGCAAGCTTGCTAATAGACAGGCCCTGCTCCAGTAAGGCGTCCTGATCTGCCATACGTGAAAGAGTATCAAGGTCATGCCGGTCTTCCACTAACGACCGGCGCTTGGGTTGCTGGGCCGGCGCACCTGCGACACCAAACAGCCATTCCCCTTGCAGCTTGGTCAAGTGCCAAAGCATGTAAACAATGATGCCCAGTTGCAGCCCATACTGCCCTATTTGGAAAAACGGGGCTACCAAAGGGCTACCGCCAAACAACATCCAGCTTTCAAAGCCCACCATCCATAGAAAAGCAGCCGACACAGTACTCACAAATATTGTTCTGAAGCGGCGTCGCTCTTCTACTAGGTCTTCACCGCGGCCGCTCCATGCGACAAAGCATAAGTGGCCTGCAATCGCAGCTTTGAATAATAAGACAGGGGCCGCAAAGGCTATAGAAAGCGGCCCCGCAGACCCTGCAATGGCATAGCTGACTGCCTTAGAAGAAAGAATAACTTTGCCACTTGCGGCATAAACCGCCAGATGCATTGCTGCTACAAACCCAATAAACAAAACGCCCGCAGCTATATGGGCCTTGGTTATTTTGAACATGTCATCAAACATGGAGAGACAAAAGAGCCAGATAAACACAGGGCCGATATGGCACAATATGACCAGAGGGATCATGCTATACCCGACAAGATCAAATAACCCCGGTATATAAACCAGTAAATATAGAATAATGAGCAAACAAGTTGTTACGCCCAGCTTGCTACACAGCGTGTCGCCGCCATCCCGGCTAACAATTGCCGCAGTGAAAGCATAGCCTGCAATAGCGGAGAAACGGAAAATATTTTCGAGTAACTCAAACACAACTGCCCCCTTACAACACACGCATAGCCCAAAACACTTCTGAGCAGCGGCTCAGAAGCCCTAATTATGCATATAAGGCGCAATTCAAAAACTACTAGGGGGAAACTTTTAATAGCTGCCTTAGCAGGTATGAATAGCGCCAGCCTAAACCGTATCCGTTCTAATTAAAGTCAGATCGGCCCACGCCCCACTCACTCTCTGGTCCCAACCATCCGCCAGGATACACTGTGGGGTAGGTGGGCCAAACCGTAAGCGGGGCGTGGGTCGATAATGCAAATTAAACTGGATACGCTCGAGTATTACAAGGGCACACCACGAGGTGATCAAGGCCCTTATTTATCGCTGATGTATTTGGAGGGCAGCTTTGGGGCCGAAGGCACCCCCTCGGCGCGCAATAGGGTCACCAGATGCACGCGCCAGATATTCCGGGTGTTCCGTGCCCATCCAGCGGTCCCACCACGTGAACCACAAGCCAAAATTTGTTTGACCATTCGAATGGTGCATATCATGGTGCGTCACTAAATTAATCCAGCCCATCACCGGATTTTTTGCCCACCAACGCGGATATATTTCATAGCCTGAATGCGCAATTGCATTCCGCACCATCATATGACCCATAAAGATAAACACACCAAACCCCGGCATCGGTACAAACAGCAAATACAGCGGCACAAACAAAGCATGTCCTGCCGCCTCAATCGTATCAAAGCTATAGCTGGTCCAAGGTGAAGGATTAATGGATTTGTGGTGATAATAGTGGGAGTATTTCATCAATGCAGGCATATGCAGCAAACGGTGCATCCAATAAAAATACGTGTCTTGCACCACGATCATAAGCAGCGTTACAGCCCAGAAATAGCCCCAGCCCCTTTTGCCTGCATCCCCATAAACTTCTATGAAACCTGCTTGAACAGCAAAGTAGGTGATAAAACCAACCACAGAATAGACGCTAACAGAAACAATAGACGCCCTAAATTCG
>JAESQS010000241.1 GCA_016765035.1 Kordiimonadaceae bacterium
TAATCAGTGATGTTTTTAACAACACCATCGATAGCATCACCTTCTTTAAGCTTGCTAAGAAGCTCAGCGCGCTGCTCTTGACGATCTTCTTCAAGGATAGAACGACGAGATACAACGATGTTGCCACGGCGACGGTCCATTTTCAGGATCATGAATGGCTGCTCGATGTTCATCAGTGGTGTCACGTCACGGATCGGACGAATGTCAACTTGTGAGCCAGGAAGGAAAGCCACTGCGCCGTTAAGGTCAACTGTAAAGCCACCTTTAACGCGGCCAAAGATAACACCAGTAACGCGGGCGTCGCCTTCAAATGCTTTTTCTAGGTCAGTCCATGCTTCTTCGCGACGGGCTTTGTCACGGGAAAGTATTGCTTCCCCAAGCGCATTTTCAACGCGGTCTACATATACTTCAACATCGTCACCCACTTTAATTTCAGCAGGTTGGCCCGGGATTGAAAATTCTTTAAGAGGAACGCGGCCTTCGGCTTTCAAGCCGATGTCCACAATCGCGAAATCATTTTCGATAGCAACAACAGTACCTTTTACGACACTGCCTTCAAATCCGCCTTCGCCAGGCATGGATTCGTTCAAGAGCGCTTCAAAATCAGAAGTGCTTGGCATAGTAGCCAGTTCAGACATCTAAGTCTTCCTTTCAAGTTCTAATGTTTTCGTGCCAGTCGGTTGGCTCCGACGGTCTTCTTTCAAACCCTTTTCTAACCAAGGGACCATCCCTCAGGTTTTCTTCAGTTTAAAAGCCGCTGATATCAACAAAAATAATTCCCTACAGCACACTAGGCAGTACACCTTGGCGCATGAGGAAATTGGTTCAGTCGTATCGTCGGTTATTGGGGAAATGTTATCCGTTACGGCATTGCCGCTTTTACGAACTCTACTGCCCTTAAAAACACGGCGTCTATATCTAATATAGTCGTATCAAGCAAGAGCGCATCTTCAGCGGGCTTTAAGGGCGAGTCCTTGCGGTTCATATCGCGGGCGTCACGGGCTTTAACATCAGTCAGAATTGCTGCGAAATTTGCTGCGTCGCCACGGGCTTCTATTTCAGCAGTTCGGCGGCGTGCGCGTTCTTCTGCACTTGCCGTAATGAAGAGCTTTCTGTCTGCATTTGGGCAAACCACAGTGCCAATATCGCGGCCATCAAGAACGGCACCCGCTTTGTTTTCTGGTGGTGAATTTGAAAAATTAACTTGATATTTCAAAAGGTTACTTCGTACAGCAGGTATGGACGCTATTTGGGAGGCGGCGCTGCCTGTGGCTTCGGCGCGCAGAGCCGGGTCTGAAAAAAGGGAAGGGTCTAAATCGCAAGAGGCTGCAATGGCAGCGGCTTCATCTGTGGGGCTTTTGCCAGCATTTAACAAGCTTAAACCGACTGCACGATAAAGCGCCCCTGTATCCAGATAGGCATAGTCAAATTTTTCAGCCAACCGCCGCGCTAGTGTGCCTTTACCAGCGGCAGCGGGGCCATCAATTGCAATAATCACTGCGAATCACCTCTTAAAACTCCGGCCTGAGTTATAAAAGCAAATAGCAGAATGTTACCAGCTAAACCTGATACGCTTTAGGTTTCCATGCCTGCACCCAAGGTTTTCATCAGGTCAATGAAGACTGGAAAACTTGTTTGAATGGGTGCTGCATCGTCGATTGTGATGGGCTTTTGTGCCATCTGGCCCAAAACAGCAAAACTCATGGCAATGCGGTGATCTAACTCTGTGGCTACAGTGCCGCCACCGGGTATTTTACCGGCAACGCCTGTGATTTCGATGCCGTCATCAAATTCGGTTAGGTCTACCCCATTTTGTTTCAGGCCCGTTGCCATAACGGCAATGCGGTCACTTTCTTTCACTCTAAGTTCTTCTAGGCCCGTGAAGCGGCTGGGGCCTTCGGCCACGGCTGCCGCGCAAAATAACACGGGGAATTCATCAATCATGGTGGACGGTTCAACAGACAGGTTGGTCACGCCTTTCAGCTTGGCGTGTTTCACGCGTATGTCACCAACGGGTTCACCGCCCAGTTCCCGGGGGTTGAGCACTGTTATGTTTGCGCCCATTTCCTGCAAGGCACCGATGATACCTGTGCGCAAGGGGTTAAGGCCGACATTTTCAACAGTAATGTCTGAGCCGGGAATAATACTGGCAGCAACCAGCAAAAAAGCAGAGGAACTGATATCGCCCGGCACTTCTAGCGTGATGGGCTTTAAGTCTGGCTGCCCAACAAGGCGCACAACCCGAAGGCTGTCTTCTTCTGTGACAGTAATGTCTGCCCCCATGGCCGTTAACATGCGTTCCGTGTGGTCGCGCGTGGGGGTTTTCTCGCGCACAATTGTTGTGCCGGGGGTGTTGAGGCCCGCCAGAAGGACAGCGGATTTTACTTGTGCGCTGGCAATGGGGGGCGTGTAATCAATCGGCACTGGCATGTTGGCCCCAGTGATCGTGATTGGTAGAAATTGATCGTCCCTTGCCTGAAATTGTGCGCCAACTTCTGTTAGGGGGGTCGTTACCCTGCCCATTGGGCGACCGCGCAAACTGGCATCGCCTGTCATGACAGCCTGAATGTTATGGCTGGCAATAAGGCCCATCAAGAGCCGAGTAGACGTGCCGCTGTTGCCCATGTCTATAATGTCATGGGGGGGCATAAGGCCACCAACGCCGACACCGTGCACATGCCATTCACCGTTTTCTGCCCGGGTAATGGTTGCGCCCATGGCCCGCATAGCGCTGGCGGTGGCCAGAACATCCTCGCCTTCCAGCAGGCCAGAGATTCGGCTTTCACCAACTGCTAGGGCCGCAAGCATTAGCGAACGGTGTGAAATAGATTTGTCCCCAGGGATTTTGCAAGACCCCTCAAGGGCTCGGGATGGCTTAGAAATAAGGCTTGGCATTGGTTATTTTCCGTATTAAACAGCGGCATACGCAGTTAAGCTTTGACAGCGGCGTGCGATCATGTCAATTGATGCGCCTTCTTAGCTGTAAAGCTCGTCAAATATCAAGGAGAGAGACGTGACGAAACCAGAATGGGGCACAAAACAGACGTGCCCAAAATGCGGTGAACGCTTCTATGACTTGGGTAATAATGACCCGGTTGTATGCATTGAATGTGGCGTGGACTTTAAGCCAGAGCCTATTTTGAAAACTAAACAACCGATTGTTGTTCAAGCAAAAGAAGAAGCTGAAGCAAAAGAAAAAGAAAAATCTGATTCAGAATCAAAGTCTGATGACGATGAAGACTTGGACTTGGACGATGATGACGACAAAGATGCCGCATCGGACAACGTCAGTTTAGACGATGACGACGACGACGAA
>JAESQS010000242.1 GCA_016765035.1 Kordiimonadaceae bacterium
AGCACGACGGCTTTAATGCGCACTTCATCGCCATTTTTGCCTAAATAGATCGGGCCATTGTGTTTTGGGTTGGTGGAATCTGGCCACAATTCAGGACCGTCTAGGGTAATTCTGAGCTGCTTGATGGTGGTCTCAATTTCAGCCCCGCCATTGCGCAGCGCCTCCACCACCACATAGTCGCCGTCTTCTGGGTCAATGCCTGCGTGAATGTCTACGCAGATGGCGTATTCGCCGTCTTTGGCGAAATTGTTGATGGAATCGCCGACGATTTTGACCGCATATTGGTCAAACTCTTTGTAGTGGGGGTCCCCTGGTACTTCCAGTCCCGCCTCTTTGATTTCATCCAAAATGTCCATACTCACCCAATGCCCCGCTTGCACTGCACCTACCACAGGCACGCTGAAAGACACAGTTTGGGTAAAGGATTGAGTTTTATTAATGGCCATTGTCGGGTCAGAATGTGATGCGCCGTACAGCAGCCATTCCGGTTTAACGCTATATGCCTTGCCATAACGCTCTGCTGTGTCTGAGGTTAATTTGCGTTTCCCAGACTCATTGGCCTTATAGGCCTCATATCCCCAACCGAAGGATCGCGTGGCTTCAGCACCGCTGGCGTAGCCGGCCGCGATTCGGGCTTGTTTGAGTCTATCTTTCTGTTCTTCCTTCATGTTGGGGACACTTCCACATAAAAAGGTACTATGGGAACCTTTGTTGGTTGACTTGAGTGGGTACTAAAAGTACCATTCTTCTCATGGACAGATTTAGAGACTTTATTGAACAATTTGGGGACACCGGTGAGGACACTGGCGCGGACCCTCATAAGGGAACGATGGCCAGTGCCTTTGACAATCTGGCCACGGCCGCTGGTGAAAAATACGAAACGGTTAAAGGCTGGTATCGGCGTGACTTCATTCACAGCGCTCTTCAAAATTGTATTCCTTTGACGGCTTGCAACCCTTCTGAGGGAATTGAAGCGCATACGGATGATATCGACGTGTCGAGGAGACCGGGAGCTGTTTGGCATTATGGGAAAGATCTTACCCCGCTGACCCCCCCAGCTCTATCGCACAAAGGTTGAGAAAGGTTTTCTTGGAAAATCTTCTTGGGAAAGCTGCGTCAAAATGTTTGCGCGCTTTTGGTCCTCTAGGTTGTGGAGGCATGTTTGTGGCTGACATATTTCACTTTTCCCCCTTTCAAGTTCTTCAGTCCGCGCCTCCCCAAGGTGGCGGACCGAAAGCAGAGGGTGGGGCGCTGTTCCCCTCAGGCTCCGCCCTCTGCACTCATTCATCTTTAAACATAATGTCTGGGCGCGCTGTTTCCTGCAATCCGTTTGCGCGCTTTGACTTTGATTTGTCCGTTCGTTCCACGCTCCGCAAAAGGATCAATCTTGCGAAGCGTCTTAGGGGGGACGTAACACATGATCTCCTTTGGTGCCACAACTTCGGACCTAAAAAAATTAGTTCCCATAACACCGGGCTTTGGGCGTGAGTTTGAGTTTCAGTTTCAGTTTCAGTCTCAGTTTTTTTTGGGAGATCGGTTCCCACATTTTCAATTCCATGGCGGCAGGGGCGCTCTCCTCCCTCCCCAATGCCGCTGTGGGGATGCGGCAGGGCCTGCCTTGTTGGCACGCTCTGTCGCAGCAACTCTTTGGCGCATCAATCTTTTTGCGCCTTAAGGGTGGCTTGGCAATTCCATCAGAAACAAAAGGCGAAAAGCAAATGAACCTACGGCGAAACGGCGGCCCGATGACACAGAATTGGAACAGCTTCTTGGTGCGGGCGTGCGCGGTTTTGGCCAGCGTGTCTGCCTTTAGCCTACGTGAGTATGGAAAGTCTGTCCGAGAGAAGAGGCGTGAAATGACCCGTGCCTTAACCGATCTGGGGGAGAGCGAAATGCTGGGTGATTGGCCTCACGTGCCCGACGGGTTGAAAAAGTAAGCCTAGTTCCTGACGAGATGAATTTTGAGACGTAAGGCGTGCGCGTGCCCGGCTTTATCCGCCCCCCTATGCCCAAATCCCAACCTTAAGAGTGCCCCCCATTTCCCTTCGGAGTTTTATGCCCATGCCCCATGCTGATATTTATAGGCCGGACCAAGTGCGCACTTTGCGCTATCAACGCCCCCACCTGCGGCCCACGCGCCAGGTGCAAGCCGATGCGCGCAAGATTATTGAATTGGTGAGCGCGCAATGTTCGCTGGAGCTGTCGGTTTTGTTGAGTGACACCAGAACCCAGCGCGTTTCGCAAGTGCGGTGGGTGGCCATGTATTTGCTCAATCACCTTTTACACATGAGCTCCACTGAAATTGGCACCGCCTTGAACCGCGACCACACAACCATTTTGCACGGGCTCAAACGGGTGAGGGACCAACGGACCGCAGACCCTATTTATGCGGAGCGCTTGGACGGGGTGGCGCGTGAGATTAGCGACGAGGTGTTGGGTGCATGTGGATCTGGGCCCAAGTCTGGGCGCGTGGGAGATGTGCAATGAGAGTGGACCAATTTAAACGCCACAAAGGGCAGCGGGTGCGCCAAAAGGCGATTGAAAATCGGCTTCTCGTTTTGGAGATGTTGAGCGAGGCGGCTGAAAATGGCGAGCAAGCCCCGACCCAAGACATGATGGGTAAAATCTTGAAAAGGAAAACCGGCAAAGGGTCGTCGGGCATGGCAGCGGACTATGTGTCGGACTTAGTGCGCGATGGCCGCATTGTGCGCCAGCGCCAACGCGGGCGGTATTGTTATTTAATCAGCGCGACCGGGCTTGCCACTATAATGCCGGGCGTATGCGCGCCTGCCCCGGGGGAAGAAGAAGACCGCGCGCGGCCAGAACCCAGCCTGCCGGTGTTTAAGTGCCTGCGAAAGATCGACCGTACGCTCGCCCGGATTGCGCGTGAAGAAAGCCAGATGCGAGACGGCCAGATGCGGGGGGGAGTGGGCGAATGAGCCAAGCACCTGCCATGCCCATGTATTGGGACGCCTATTTGGCCGACACCACGCATTTGTCGGCAGAGGAGCACGGCGCTTATCTGTTGTTGATGGCGGCGATGTGGCGGCGCAATGGGTTTGTGCCAGACGACGACGTGGACAACGCGCGTATTTTAAAAGTGAGCAAAGGTAAGTGGCGGAAAATCAAAACCCGGCTGGACCCGTTTTTGGAGTACACCGCGCAGGGCATTACGCAGAAAAAATTACAAAAAACGTGGATAAGAACCCAAGAAATTATCGCCAAAAACCGTCTCAATGGGGCCAAAGGGGGACGGCCCAAAATGAACGAAAACAAAGACTTAGAAAAACCCAATGGTTTGGTTTGGGATAGCCAATTGGGGACCCCTCCAGAACCAGAACCAGAACTAACCATAGATACTGACGTATCTATAGGCGCTTTAAACAAAACCGCCCCGCGACCTAAGAAGAAAAATAAACCGCGCACACTCTTGCCAGAAGAGTGGGAGCTTCCCCAAGACCAAGATGATGCCAGAGGGTGGTTTGCACTGGCTGTGAAAAACGGCGTGCCGGAAAGCGAAATTGAGCGCCAAGGCCAGCAGTTTAAAAACCACCACGTTGCCAAGGGAAATTTAATGGTGAACTGGAAAGCCGCGTGGGGCACATGGACGGGCAATTACCAAGACTTTAAACCTAGAGGAGCCGGCAATGGCGCAACAATTTACAGCACTCAACAGGGCGGAACCCAACAGCAAGGCGGGCACTCTAGCGCCTCAGAGTCTCAAAGCACCCACCTTAGAGCCATCTATGAGTCAAGCTCTCCAGAGCGCGGAGATCAATTGGCCAATGAAGACCGTCACGTGCAACGCTATTGATGTGACGGGTGCCCGCACCAAAGTGGCCGAGTTTGCAGCCGCCCTTGTGCCTGCCACTGATGAAGCGCGCAAGGGGATCATCGGGCGCTTGTCGATTGTGCAGCACATTGAAAAATCCATGAACGACGACGTGTCCCGGTTGCGGGCTAAATACGGCGAGTATCACGATGCGTGGAAAGAGTTGCCGTTGGATATTTTGGACGAGGCGGCCAAACGTTGGCGCAACACCAACCGGTTTTTCCCAACCCCGGCCGATATTTTAACACTGGCCGAACCCCGCCTGCACAAGCGCCGCGCTGTCCACCAACGGCTTAAAGCGATTGTGGAATTTGAGCACACCGAACGGTTTGAGAACGAAGGTACGCGCGAAGAGCGGCGGGCCGTGATTGCCCAAAGTTTGAAGGGAGTGTGCGGCGGGTAAAGAGTGACCCGATTGGCGAGCATTTCAGCAAAGGGAGGAGAGAACCTTTGAGGACAATTTGGCAAAACCAAAAAAGAGAAAACCTACGCGTCGCAAAAAGTCAGCGGAGAAAAAATCAGTCTACGGACAAAGTGGGCCGGTTGATGCCTTGTCAGGCGAAGACCTGAAAGCCCCACGCAATTGGGGCAGGGCAGATGAGTTGCCCGGCGCACGCACACGGGTGTGCCATGAGGCCACCGAAGACAGATTGCTGCGCACCCACGCCATCAGCCACGCCCAGCGCCACGCATGGCACGTGGCCCGGCGGGTGCACGAGCGTTTTTGTGCGGCAGGCCAAGCCAACATCTCGTCTTATGGGGAGGGCGGCGGCGGATACTCCGACCGGGAGCCAGAGTGGTATGTCAGCAGTTGGCCAATATACCGGGCATGGATGAATGGCTGGCCGGGCAACACCGTGGGCCGCTACCTCATCGACGCGGTCATTTTAGGCGGCCTCACGATTGCTGCCGCGATTAAACGCACAGGCATCAGCCGCCCCAAAGCCATGAAAAACCTCCTCGCCGTGCTGGACGATCTAGTTGCGCGCCAGCAAGGCTTGCGGGGGTAGGGGGGCTGGGATTTGGGGGCTACGCGCTAAGGGTGTGTGGCTCCATCTGCACGCGGTTGGCGTTCTTGTCTGAGCCCGAGAACCGAAATACGGTCAGTTTATTCCGTTACGTACTTGATGAAAGGCTTGGGAGAGAGCAATGGCAACGAGAGATGATTTTCAGACTGAATTGGATGCCCAAATCGGTCGCGCGAAAAAACAAGGCCGTCCCCACGTTGAAATTAACTCCGGCGAGCTTCACCGTGTCTTGGGCGGTTACCCGGCGCCAAGCAATCACAATATGCCCGATTGCTGTGCTGTTATGCGCGCCACTATGGGAGGGAGTGACGTTATCGTCTATGAACCCCCCAAAGGAGCAGGGGCCTCGCTCACCATCCGGTATCACTTTCCAACCTAGAGCGCTCGATGCGAACTGAATTTGGGGCCTCGGACCTTAGAAGCTAACTGTCGGTGGCGCTTTGGGCGGCTACTAGTTGCAAGCAGGCAAAACTAGTGTTTCACTGGGTGTCTGATTCAATCTTGCCGGTGATAGCCCTCCATGCCCGATAGTTCCCCTGATAAAGAAGTTTCCGCTGTAATTACAGTTGAGGGTCTCTTTGCGTCCTTTGAGAATGAGGGGCTGAGCAAGTACCTAGTCGATTCTCAGACTGTTCGCGAAATTACCGAAGCCATTGCCGAGGAGTTTCCAATTGCCCCTTACTTGGCCAAGTTTGTTTTCCGGAACCTTTTACGATTTGTCGGGTGGGTGATTAGGAAGTCGGCAGCGAAAGGTGTTGCTTGGCTTATTGGAAAAGTTTTCGTTTTTGTTCTGAAATTATTTACAAAAATCCCGTGGCTCGGTCCCAAAGCTCTCGAGCGTCTTGCTGGTGTGCAAGTATCGCTCAGCAAAAGCGTAAAGGTGCGTCGGGAATTGGACTGCATTCTCGATGGGTCAGCCACAACCCTCTCTGCTGAGGCTGCCAAATCTTTTTCTGCCGAATTCCAGTTGGACCTCAAACAATATGAGAAAACCATCGAAATCCTTGAGATTGTTAAAGGTGTTAAGAAGTCTCTGAAGGACGACTCCAACCCTCAGCCGCCCTTAGAAATTCCCCTTGTTGAGGATATCGCTACAACCCGCCTACGATTTGCCGCTCGGCATATCCCATTTTTGGGACGGGAAGGGGAAATGGCTCAGCTCAGCTCGTTTTGCGATTGCGCAGACCAGTTTAGCTGGTGGTTGGTGATAGGAAGCGGGGGGCTTGGCAAAAGCAGATTGGCGCTGGAGTTTTGTTTGACCAAGCGTGAAACGTGGCAAGTGGGATTTCTCTCCGACCACACGACTTTTGACAAATGGGAAAAATGGCAACCCGACCGGCCGACCCTTATTGTGGTGGATTATGTAGCCAAGAGAGCTGAGCTAATCGGGGACATGCTGGCGCAGCTTAACAGCCGGAGCGATCTCGAATGCCCTGTTCGCGTGCTACTGCTGGAGCGGCACAAGGACGATGTGTGGTGGGATCAAATGGTGCCGAACACCAGCGAGGGGTTGGCTCTGGCCCAAAGCCAATTTGATACGATGATTTTCTAGCCATTTCGAAATTGAAGCGTG
>JAESQS010000243.1 GCA_016765035.1 Kordiimonadaceae bacterium
ACCCCACAGTATATCCTAGCGGGTGGTTGGGTAGGGGGCGTGGGGCGGTGATGCTTATTAAACGGGGTGTGCCCATAAAAAAAGCCCCAACATCTGCTGGGGCTTTTTAATACTCTGAACAAATTTGGTACTCAAAACAAACTCGGAACAGTATTCTGATAGTGTGCTTCGGGCCTGAAATTTAGCTCCCTAAAGCTTAGCTCCCTGAAATTTAGTTTTCAGAAACTTAATTTAACGACCAATTCAGCGGTAAAACAAAGGAAAGCTCAGTTTTGCCGTCGGGCAGAGCAGGAAGCGGGTTAAGGCGCTTCACAAGCTTCGGGATTTCTTTGTCCAAAACGCTTTGGCCAGTTTCCTGTAGAATTTCGTGGCTGGTAATAGCGCCGTCAGCAGCAACAGTTAACCGCACTCTTGCTTTGCCTTCGATTTCACGCGCAAGCGCTGAACGTGGATATTTTTGTTTTTTTGCTACTTTCTTAATCACAGCCTTTTTCCAGCCATTCATGTCAATTGCATGAGCCGGTGCCGCAACGATACTGAACGCAACAGCCAAAGACAGTGCCACAAATATTTTATTTAAATTCTTAAACATGTTTGTTCCATCATTCTTGATGTGTTTCCTCGCCGAGCTGCTGACTAAAAGTCATTAGTTTTTAGCCCGGATACGTATGCATTATTTATAGGAATTCATCCTTAACTAGTAGTAATTAAAACCATAAAATTTTAACTACTGTGAAAAATATACGGTAACTAATTGAAAATAAAGAAAAAAATATAAGAAAAAAATTATTAAAAACACACCAAAACCTATGGTTGCTAGGGGCATACACACTAAAATTTAGTAAAAACGATGAATTTCACGATGATGGATAATGGTGCTTGCACCAAATTCGGCCTAGGTGTATTGTCCGCGCCGAAACACCAGATTGCACCCGTAGCTCAGCTGGATAGAGCGCTGCCCTCCGAAGGCAGAGGTCACGCGTTCGAATCGCGTCGGGTGCACCACTTAACCCCCTGAATTTGCTGGTTTTTTAGAGATAATAGAAACTACACGCTTTTCAAATCGGGGCGCAATCGGGGTGCAAGCCCATTCTTGACCCTCGAAAATTCCATCTAAAAAGCGGGTTATTTCTTGCTGTACACGCCCGAGATAGTCCGGCGCATACTCTGCATAGGTTTCGGAGGTAGATGGTATCTTATGGCCTAGATGCCCCTCAAGCTCTGCCCACGGCACGCCCTGCGCTCTCAACCACTTTGCCATAGTGTGACGGATCATTTTTGCATCCCAATCACGCACCATAGGCCAACCAAGTGCTTCTTTGGCTTTGTTCCATGACGCACGCGGCGAGGCCATGCGCTTTCCATTCCACTCAGTTAAAAAGCCCGCTGTTTTTATGTCGGGGTTGATTTTGCTTTCTTCAAGCCGGTCTTCTGCCTCTTGGAGATACGGCAATAAATAATCGTTGATTGGTACGATGGGCCTGTATTTCTTGTTTTGCTCTCGCCCCGATGGGTTGAGGTGCAGTCGCCGATAGTCCCATTCGACTTGCTCGCGCTCGGGTGATACAGAAATATCTAGCACGGCGTCGGGGCGGCCTAGCGTCGTAAAGGCGGCGATTAAATACGTTTGCAAGTGACGGCGTTCTTGTGTCTCGAACGCATAGGCAAAGAGGGCTTTGACCTGCTTTGTACTGAGCGTTGGTTTCTGGCGCCCGCCGCGAGCTTGCACACCCTTAATCCCTTCGATAAGGGGCGGGCGGTCCATAGCAAAGCGGAAAGCGGCACGAACATCGTTTATGTTGCGGTTGATAGTGGCATCAGACACCGGCATGGGCGTTTTAATGACTTCAATCACTTTGCCTTGACCGTCTTTGATTTCTTTAGTTCGGTGATATGGATTTTTTCGCACCCAGGTAATAAAGGCCTTTGTGGTTTGCTTTGTCCAATTTTCAGCAAGGAAGGGTGCACCGTCTTTGCCTTCCAAATAATCAGCAAAGGCAGTTAGGCGACCAAGGCTTATGCTTGAGTGTCCGCTTGCTTCTATATTTTTTCCATGCTCCAGCCAATATTTCATTGCCACTTGATGCACCGTCAAACCACCTTCTTTTTCCGGTTCAAGGTGCGCCAAGTGGTGCGCTGTTATTGCATCGACGGCTGATTGAAAACTCGTGGTGCCTGTTGTTTTGCGCTTTGTGCGCCTGCGTTGCTCGTCGTACCAGTAGATGAAATATTTGCCGCTGTTGGGCTCCTCGTTGAGCCAGAAGGGGCCAACTTGATATTGTCTTGACATGGTTTTAGCGCCTCCGCTTGCGCTTGCATCAATAGATCGATAACACCAATTTTATTCAGCAACATAGCATCTGCCGGTGTCACGTTAAACCCTTTGCTTTTTGACACCGCACGAATGAATTTATTAGATAGCTTGTGAATTTCATGCATCGTTATGAAACCCCCTGAATAGCAAGCGCCGCAACGCCTGCCGGTGTTACTTCGTAGACAATTTCGGAAGTTCCCCAAGGCAGCTTATTGCGTTTAAGGCTATCAGTTATAAAGCCCATACCCTCTAACTCTGTGAGGCGCGGGCGCACTTGAGTAACCCCTAAATCTAGTTTTTTAGCGACGGTGTACCCACTGCCTCGCTTCTGAGCGACCGAGACAAGGCACGACAAGCGGCGGCTGCTCAACTTCCCCGCGTTTTCTAGTTGCTTGGCGGCAAGGTGGCTTGTTGCTCTTTTTCCCTTAGCCGCTTCAAAGCCGAATAAATCTGGCATTGTTTTAGTCTTTCTGTTGCATGGTTTTTGGTAGTGTGGGGCCGAAGCCCCTTTATTTCTATTCTGTTGCTGGTGCAGCTTGGCCGCCTTCGATAGCGTGCAAGTAGACTTCTAAAAGGGCATCCCATTCTTGCCGGTCGGCTTGGTCCATTTTCCTCACAGCAATCACTTTACGTAAAATTTGACATCGAAGCCAACGGCCTTGGCGCCCGCGTAAATCTCTTTTATATCCTCCGCTATAGCTTTTTTCTCTTCTTCCAGGCGCTCAATACGCTCAATGTATCCGCGTAGTTGTTCGCCTGCTATTCCACCTGCTTGAACCATCTTAGTTATCTCCTTTGTTTGAGTGGTTTTACTTTGTGTTAATCGTTGGGCGTTTATTGTTCCTCTGTGGAGTGGCATCGTTTGTTATGTTAAAAGCGTCCCTCATGAACTCAGCCATTGCGGTTGCGGCTTCCTCGGTAATTTGGTCGCCGTAATTGTCACGGCCTCGCTGAATAGAGAAAGAAAAAAGGTTTTCGCCCTGGTCATTCAAGACCCAAATAAATGAACCTTTGCTTTGTGCTTTATTAAACTTCACTTTTCTTCTCCATTAACAGGGCTTGAGATGGCGTTTTTTTCTGCGCGTGCTGCCTCGCATTGAATTTCAAGAGTATCGGTTCGGTGCTCGATGAAGCCGCCTCCCTCAAAACTGCGGACTAAGCAGGGTTTACCGCAGTGCGGGCATGGCTGTTCAGCGGTCCTGAAAGTAAAGCCTTCCAGCCCGGTGTTTTCCTTAACTTCGTTGGAGAACGTCACGGTTAGGCCTATGTCAGACATTGTTTTTCTCCTTCGACGGCAACGGGCATGAGGTGGCGGGCTTTTTGGAAAGGAGTAACGCCGCTCTGGCTTGCCACATATCCTCGGGCAAATCGTCACGGTGAAAGGCGGCATCCCAATCAACTAAAAATGTGTAACCTTCACCCACATCGACTGCGCCGCTATCAAATAGCTTTGATGCCAGATCAACACACTCTTGATGCTCAACGTTGCTGTATGGTTCGCCCTCAAATTTCCCGAGCTGTCGGCGGTAATTTTCACCCGGTTCAATCGGATAGCCGCAGTTGTCACACTGGTGCTGTTTATGAGCCTTGTGGCTGGACGTTCTAATAACCTCAAACATTGGAACCCTCCACTGAGAGGCGCTTGTTGTCTGGATCATCCAACTTGAAATGCATGTGCTCTTTTCCGTCACCGTCGATGATTTCAATCTCGTGAAATCTAAACAGGCCGCCAAGAGTCCAATCGCAGCCTTTGTCCTTTACGTGACGCCCGATGCAGGAAAACCCTATTTGCTTCTCTATCCGCTCGCGGTCGATGCCCTCCGCGTCCCAATCAAGTGCCGATTGCGAGTGCTCGCACTTGGGACAAACAAATTACCAGCCTTTCGGATCAGAGCCAAACAGGACGATTGCCCGGGCTTTGAAGTCTTCAAGTTTAATCTGCTGCATGCTCTGGCTCCTTGCGGTGTTTGTTGGTCAGCCCAGCGGTTATGTCTGCTGTCATCAACCCCATGAGTGCGTCTTTGTGTTCGTTAACGCTCCGTTCAAGGTCCAAACACTTCAGTTTTTCGCGCTGCTCTTTCGGCATTCTTTGAAGCTTGTATCCATGCATAGCCATGAAGAAGAGAAACACATCAACTGTTAGGCAATGCATATCTACCCAAGAAACATCAGGGATATTCGGGTTGCTCTTTCTGTAGTTCGCTAAATTTGGAACCATCGTCTTGAACACATCTTTACAGTCGTGAAAGTCGCTCATGACAGGCGGTAAATATTTAGCGTTCTCTATCCATTTTTCTCGGTCGAATGTCATTGTTCATCACCTCCAACTGACAGGCATGAGGTGGCTACTTCAATCTTCTTTGACAGCGTGGCTATCTCACTTAGTAGGCCGCGAATATCAGAAGGAACAATCTGGTTAAGAATGTCGTCACGGCATGCTGCTTCAAAGCGCTTTTCTGGTGGCATGCCTAAAAAATCGATCATGTTTTATCTCCTGAAACTGTAGGGCGAGAGTTGGCTAGTTCTAGGATGGCTTGGTCTGGCCACCACCAGCGAACAGGAAAAGTGCTATCATCCCGTGCGCGCATCATGTCTGCGCCGGAGCAGCAAATTCGACCGGCAGCATCAACACAAACAGCGCGAAAGTATCGCTCATGGTATTTTGTGTGCCGCGTCAACCAAGATGGCGCTTTATTGACCCACTCAATGAATGTATCGAATTGTTGGTTATGCTCGGCCATCATTCAGCCTCCGTCAGCGTGGGGCCTTTGGTGATGAAACATTCACCGATCTGTTTAACGGCGTGATAATCGCCCTCAAAATACGGAACAGCCCCCGGTGGCAGTGGCAGGTCTTCCATGCTTGCCCAATAACCGTTCCCTGTAATTAAAGTGGTGTCGCTGTAGCGTTCGCCTGATGCCCACCAATATTCTGTAGGCCATGAACTATTCCTGGCAATTACCGGGTTTGGTATTACATCCTCATGTCGAACCAGAATTTGTGCCACTTTAGTATCCCACCATTGCCCGCTTTGGCGGGGGGTCATAAGTAAAATGCTTTGACCTATTACTGGCAGCTTTTCAGCCTCACTAATCCAATTGAGCATCATCTTTTCTCCTTCGACGGCAACGGGCA
>JAESQS010000244.1 GCA_016765035.1 Kordiimonadaceae bacterium
CTCTCGGCAATCTTGTGCGGTTCAAATTACTGCCGGGACAGCGTAGCGAAATCACCGGTGTTCCGGAGTTGGTTGATGGCCTCACATTCGAGGCCTTGCTGGCCGACAAGGCTTTTGATGTCAATCATTTGCGACAGGACTTGGCTGAACGTGACGCAGCAGCGATCATCCCCGCGAAGTGTAATCGTAAAGTCCATATCCCTCACGATCAGGAAATGTACAAATGGCGGCACCTTGTGGAAAATTACTTTAGTAAAATCAAGGAGTTCAGGGGTGTTAATACTCGCTATGACAAGACAGACACAAGCTATGAAGCAACATGGCACATTGCAGCAACAATCATTGAATTACGTTAAATGTCCACAGACCCTAGAGAACGACTAACCACCCAATATGGCGGATACGATATAGGTCGTATCCGTTTTTAGGTAGTTTCATCGGCATCCCCGGCCCTACTATACTGGCCCTACTATACTTTAAAATATCAGTCACCATTTTGCCCGCCTAACGGTGGTTACTGGACAAACCGGCCCGGCTAACCTTATTAATGGCACCTATAGTCCTTGATGGCCCTATAGTCGTAATATTGATTGGATAAACCATGCCAACTGAATCTGATAGCCAAAAACCGCTGGCACTATTACGCGAAGGCCTAAGTAACGTGGGGAAAGGCGACTATAAAGCGGCCCTTACCAATCTGCTTGAAGCCTTTGCCCTAGAGCCCGGCAACCATGACATTCAGTTTGCACTGTTTGATTTGCTTTCTCATACAGACGGGTATGAATTGCCTCCATCCTTCACCAAAGCCATCGCTTTGGTGGCGCGACAAGGGCACCACGACATCCAGTTACTGGCCGCTATTGTACGTAACCAGTATAATTACAGTGACGACATAGATGAGATTACAGAAGCGCTGCGGACCTGCCCAATGGGAGAACCCCTTGAGGAAACCGCAGCCGAAGCAATCAATGAAATTCTAGGGGACCCTCTTGTCCAACTGGTTCTTATAGATGCCATCTCGATTTCACCTGAGATTGAAGACCTATTGACCAATCTACGGCGCTTTCACCTTGCCACATGGGCAGATGCTACCCTCGACACCATCGCGCCAGCAGCAGGTAATGCAGATATTTTACCTGCCCTTGCGTGTCAGGCATTCAATACACAATATGTTTTTGCCATAGATGATATTGAGCAAGAAGGCGTTGCTAAATTGAATGAAGCCTTCCTGCAAGACCCCGATGCCTGTAGTGAAAATCTTATTGCCCTTGTTGCCAGTTACACGCCGCTGAACATTCTCATGGAAACACTGCCAGAAGATGTGATTGACCGGATGACAGGGAAGGCCCTTGGCTGGCAGGAAGTCATGCGTACTCTGTGGCGCATACAAGTATTAGAACCAAGGTATGAAACACAAATCCAACCAAACCTGCAAAAATTAACGGCCTTACCTGAAATTGCGCAAAGTCCTGTTCGTGAACAATATGAGCGCTACCCATACCCACGCTGGCAAACTGTGCGCACCACCAATTCTATTGACTTGCGCGATTATCTGGCCTCTCAATTTGATGCCTCCACCCTGCCCGAAACCCCCGAAGGGCCTGTGAATATCTTATTTGCGGGCTGCGGCACCGGCAAACAGGTGATAAGTCTTGGCAGAGCCATTAACAGCAAAAATATTTTGGCCTTCGACATCAGTGCCACAAGCCTTGCCTACGCATATAGGAAGACGCAAGAACATGAGATGAGCAATGCTCATCTCGCCCTTGCCGACATTAATTTGGTGGGAACGTGGGACGCTACCTTTGACTTTATTATCTGCACAGGTGTCCTGCATCATCTTGATGATGTGTCGAAGGGCCTGAACGCCCTGCAACAATTGGCAAAACCAAGCACCAGCCTGCTTATTGCTCTCTATAGTGAACGCGGACGAAAAGCCTCTATTGCGGCCCAAACCTTTATCAAAGAAAAAGGTCTGGGTGACACGCTAGACGATATTCGAGCCATCCGCGACCATATTCAGGCACTCCCTTTCAACCACCCCATGGCCTCTATCCAGAAAAGTCAGGACTTTTTCTCTGCCAGTGGCCTGCACGACTATATTTTCAATAAAAGTGAACTACGCTACACGCCAGCCAGCCTAAAAAGCCTGCTTGCAGACCATGGGTTACGCTTTATCGGATTTCACAGCATTCGAGGGGATACCAAGCAAAAGTACCAAGCGCTTTTCCCAAGTGACACAGCCATGGCTGACCTTGATAACTGGGAAAAGTTTGAGCAATTACACCCTGAAACATTTGATAACATGATGCAGTTTTGGTGCTGTGCCCAGGGGTAGGATATTGCTGAATTAGCTTTGAACGCGCGGGTCTACGCTGAGCGTGCCTTTTATCCAGCCACCACCAAGCACCCTGTCACCAGCATAGAATACGACAGCTTGCCCGGGAGATACACCAGCTTCACTTTCTCGCAAGATCAAGCGGGCACCGCCAGAACCATCGAAAAACAATGTGGCAGCCACGCCTGGCCGGGTAGAGCGAACTTTGGCAACAATGTCCAATCCGTCTTCCGGTACATCTTCGCCAATCCAGTTAAGCTCTTTCACGCTTATCTCCAGCGTATCCAGTGCCTTTCTAGGGCCGACAATCACCTGCTTCTTACCGGGGTCCAGCTTCACTACATAAAGCGGCTCTGCAGTGCCGCCAACACCAATACCGCGGCGCTGTCCAATGGTGTAATGCACAATGCCTTTATGTTCCCCAAGAATGGTGCCGTCCAAGTCAACAATGTCACCGGGCTCCATCGCGCCGGGGCGGAGGCGTTCTATAACATCCACATAGCGGCCCTCTGGTACAAAACATATGTCCTGACTATCAGGCTTATCCGCAACCACAAGGCCATAGCGTTCGGCCTGAATTCGGGTTTTGTCTTTATCCATACCGCCTAAGGGGAACCGTAGAAAATCTATTTGTTCTTGCGTTGAGGCAAACAGGAAATAGCTTTGGTCTTTACCGCTATCAACACCCCGCTTCAGGTGGGCTTTGCCATCCGCACCTATAACCCGCTGCACGTAATGGCCTGTGGCCATGCAATCTGCACCAAGGTCTTTTGCTGTTTCCAGCAAGTCTTTAAACTTCACAGTTTGATTACAGCGCACACAAGGGATCGGGGTTTCGCCTTTAATATAGCTATCAGCGAACTCTTCCATCACCTGTTGCTTAAACCGGTTTTCATAATCCAGAACATAGTGGGGTATACCCAGATCTTCAGCAACACGCCGTGCATCATGAATATCATGGCCTGCACAGCAGCTACCCTTTTTCTGGATTGCGACGCCGTGATCATAAAGCTGCAATGTAATGCCAACAACATCATAGCCTTCTTCATGCAACAAAGCTGCAGTCACACTGCTATCCACCCCACCAGACATGGCAACAACCACACGTGTCTCTGCTGGCGGGCCTGCAAAGCCCAAACTGTTCAGTGTTTCTGTCATGTCTATAACAATAGCCTTTTTCTGTACTAAAAGCAGCATATAGGATCGATTAGCCAAAGAGGCAAGTGATTCCGCCCTCAGACCAAAGAGTGGCTTTTTGCCCGGCAACAACAGCCACACAGCCCTTTGCGCAGGATTTTCCCATCACAAAGGCAAGCCCAGCACCCCGAATGCGCCAGATAATTCAACAGGATTCATACTTTAGAGAAAACTGGCCCACGGATTGCTTATTAAAGTCCGAACAGTGATAGCTGCCCCTCTACTAGCTTACGAGGTAGCCTAAACGGAATAGAGAGTATGAACGCAATAGAACAAATGATGCAGGCTTTTGGTGCTAGTTCCGCACAATCAATGGCTGCGTTCTTTGGCACTGCTGCCGCCAGCGAACAAAATGCTGCCGGATTTGCAGAGCAGTTTACGGCTGCCGTTCGTGGCGCAGGCCAAGCAAGCCCTCTTTCCAAAACATTGAATTCTGATAAGACTGGCGCAGTTGAGCTATATGCTCTTACAGGCGCTGAAGGCGCTTCTGTCAGCCCTGAACTTATTTCCCAGCTACAAGCAGTTCAGGCAATTGAAGGCGTCAAGCTAAGTGACGCGCCTCAGACTGAGGCACCCATTCCTGATGGGCTAGAGCTTGTTAAAGTAACACCACAAGATTTTGCCGCACTGTTTGGCGACATAACTGGTGCTGCCGAGAAGACATCGACAGCGCCTACACCGGCAACAAATGCTCTTAGCGATGCCCAGTTCCTTATTATTCAGGCACCTGGCGCAGCCCCTAGTGCAATCGCTGACACTATTCATATTTTGCCTATGGCAGAGCTGGAAGCCCTCATTACACAAGTGGCTCCTTTTAGTGGGAACGCTGTAGCAACAAGCAATGTGCCCTCTGCTACCAATGCAGCCACTGTCGCTTCGGTAGCCACTACAGACATTGCAGCTTCTGCGGTAATACCCAGCCCTGCAAGCGCCCCTGCAACTGCAGCCTTCGGTGCAACATCAGACTTCGGTGCAACTGCAGTCTTCAGTACAGCCCCTGACGAGGCTTTGGCGAACACTGCACTCCCTGCCGCCCTGAAACTTGCCACTGAGCCACTCACTCAGGCAGAGCAGCAGCAAGCCCTTAAAGAGTTGGCTGAAAAGGCCCCTGAAGCGGCAACGTTGAAAGCTGCGAAAGACCAAGCCGTACCAGCAGAGGCTAAAATGCAAAAGCCCGCAGAAGCGGATATTTACGGTGTTCAGGCACAGCAAGCTGCAACAACAGCTAAAAAAGCGCAGGTCGCCAATCAATTGACAGGCCAAGTTAATACAGTTGCTAATAATCAAGCTGCAACAAGCGCCGCAGCGCAAGCGGCCCCCTCAAACCAACCCGGCGATCAAAAGCAGGGGAAATCCGGGGGAGATAATAATAGTGCTGCCAGAACCAACAGCCAGAAACTATCCGCTGCAAACACACCAAGCCCTACAAGCCAAGCCGTAACAGCGGCCCCGGCTTTGACGCCAGAGCGTATCGCCGGCATAGGGGAAGGGGCTGCAATGGACACCTTCGCATCTGGCCTAAGTGGCCTACGCGGGGAAGGTAGTTTTATGTCTACCCTTAGTATGGTTGGCGGAAAAGCACCCTCGTTCCTTGGTGGACAAATCGCCAAGCAACTGAACATGCAAGTTACTAGGGCAGTTAGTAATGGCACTAACGAATTTACCATGAAACTTAACCCCACCGAACTTGGGCGGGTGCAAGTTAAAATGGCCTTTAGCAGTAACGGTACTGTTTCGGCGCAAGTAATGGTTGAGCGCCCTGAAACACTAGAGTTGCTCCAGCGCGAAGTGCGCGGACTAGAGCGTGCTATCGAGGCAGGTGGTCATAAAGCTGACGCAGGCAACATTTCATTTAGTCTCGATACAGGGGACGGTGAAAGCGCAGGCAAAGCAATGGCAGAAGCCCTACAGCAAGACCGCCATAACGCATTATTAGAAGAAAATGCTGCCAACAACAGCGAAGGTACAGAAGAAGATGCTGGCCTTAACACAGATAAAACCGACCTTGCGATGCTGGAAGAAATCCTATCGCACGTCACGCCGGAAACCGGCCTTGACGTTAGAGTGTAAGCAAGATCGAGGGAAATAGATTATGCCAATAGAAGCCGCAAATGCCTTAACAGAATCTCAGTCTAGAGCAGCAACCGCTGGGAAAAACCTCACGAATGACTTTAGTGATTTTCTCACGCTATTGACGACGCAGTTGCAACACCAAGATCCGCTAGACCCGATGGATAGTGGTGAGTTTACTTCGCAGCTTGTTGCCTTTGCTGGCGTTGAACAGCAAATTCAAACCAACCAGAACTTGGAACAATTGGCGGTTCTGTCCCAACTTAACAACATAGGGAACATCGCAGGGTATCTAGGCAATGAAGCGCTGATCGAAGCCGCCTTTGGGGATCATGATACAGATGGCGTCAAGTGGCAATATAGCAACTTGGACTCTGCAGATAAACTCCAGATTCAGGTTTTGGACGAAGATGGTACCCTTGTTTATGAAATTGCCGGAGAAACCGGCATCGGGCTTCACGACTTTAATTGGGATGGACTGGACAATAGCGGCCAACTTGCCGCCCCTGGAAATTACCAGTTGAGCATCGACGCACTTGATTCCGAAGGCAATACATTAACAACCGGCATCGCCGTGCAAGAAACAATCACTGCAGTTAATACGGCTTCGACCATACCAACCTTTACGATTGGTCCAAACACCGTAGAGCAGACAGACATATTAAGCTTGATAAGGAATCCATAGCCTTATCCGCAGATACGGCTGGACCAAAGTGTCCGGCCTTAGCCTCCCCCCACCAAGGGAAAGGCAACAGCAGAATGCCACAGTAATGTGAACATGCAAAAAAAAAGAGTTTAAGGAGAAGTAACATGGCATTCACTGCTTTGGCCGCGGGCGTATCAGGCCTTCAGGCATTCACTGAAGGTGTGGGCGTTATCGCCGACAATATTACAAATGTGAACACGATTGGGTATAAAGAAACCCGGTCTCGTTTTTCCACGTTGGTGACAGAAACATCATCAACGTCCAGCTATTCACCGGGCGGTGTCCGGGCATTTGCAGAATCGCTTGTGTCCAAACAGGGCTTATTGCAGCCATCGGGCTCTGCAACTGACCTCGCTGTAGATGGTGCTGGTTTTTTCGTCGTGCGCTCTGCCGATACAGCAGAAGCCGTAGACGGCGAGTTGGTCTTCACCCGTTCAGGGGCCTTTTCGCAGGATTCTGAAGGTTTCTTTAAGAATACAGCAAACTTGTATTTAATGGGTTGGCGCTTAGACGCCACAGGGCAGCCTCCCTCAAACCTGCAAAGCGCTTCCTCCCTTGAGCCAATTAATATTACCCAGCTCAATGGTATCAGCCAAGCCACATCCAATGTGCAAATGCGGGTGAATTTGGATTCTGAACAAGCTATTACAACACCTTTCACGCTTGGTAGTTTATCTGCTGGCACGATTGCGACGGCAGATTTTGAAACAAATATTCAGATATTTGATTCCCTCGGCCGTGAGCACACTGTTGTAGTGGCAGCGCAAAAAACCGCCGCAAACCAATGGAATTACGAATATTATTTTGATGACCCATCCGCAGTAGACGCAACTGCGCACCCTAATGGCCTTATCGCTCGTGGTGTCATGGAGTTTAACCCTGATGGTACAATTGATATTTCAACAGTAGATGATGCTGCAATAACCACACTTTTTGGTTTTGATGCTTCAGGTACTGCTGTTGCTGCAACATTACCCGGCGGTTCGTTCCCTATAACCTATGCAACAGGGGGTACTGCTATTGTGGACCCTGGATCTTTAACAATTGACTTTGGCACCAATGGCACTGCTGATGGCTGGGCCCTTTCGGGGTCTTCATCTCTTATCTCAAAAAGTGTTGACGGCGCGACCTTCGGCAGCGTAAGCGGCATTTCCATTGACAATGACGGCATCGTATCTGCAACTTTTGAAAACGGCTTGTCGCTTGATGTCTACCAAATTCCGCTGGCGATTTTTGATAACCCCAATGGGTTGCAGCGTAAACAAGGCAATGCTTACGGTGTTTCAAGCCAGTCTGGCGAAGTAACTTACCAGCAGGCAGCAACAAGTGGTGCTGGCAAAGTGGCACCAAACTCCTTGGAGCAATCCACTGTCGACCTGGCCAATGAATTTGCAGAACTGATTAAAGTCCAAAGGGCCTTCTCAGCCTCAACGCGGATCATTACAACAGCGGACCAGATCCTCGAAGAACTTGTGAGAATCTAACTCTCTCAATATACTCTCTTTTGCACAAAGGGCGGCCTGTTGGTCGCCCTTTACTATTTCCCATATCTTTTCTGAGGATAGATGCCTGTTCTGAAGGGCAGATGCATGGCCAGAAACTTAATTTACGTTAACCCTACGCATTAGTCCTTTTTTAAAGGCCAGACCCTATACTCTAGCTTAGACCGTATCCGCTTTAGTTAGTAATCAGGTCCGCCCACGCCCCCAACCCCACAGTGTGTCCTAGCGGGTGGTTGGGCCAGATAGTAAGCGAGGCGTGGACCGAGGATACAAATTATACCGAATACGATCTAGCCGATAGTCGTAGACTTGTTGGATGGTTATGCAAGAAAAGAAATATCTGCCACAGGATACCGGTTTGGTTATTGGCCCCACAGGGAAACCCTTAACTCTGTCAGACCTGCCTGCTGCCAATACCCAGCGCTGGGTGATCAGACGTAAGGCTGAAGTTGTCGCCGCTGTGCAGGGCGGTTTATTGAGCCTTGAAGAGGCTTGTTCGCGCTATTCTCTTTCCGTGGAAGAGTTTTTATCGTGGCAACAGGCAATCAATGAAAATGGGCTGGCCGGGCTGCGCACAACCCGCCTTCAAAAATACCGTGACTGAAAAATTAGCATAATCAATTCATTCGCTTAGGTATTTTTTGTTCATAGAAAAATGGCTGACTTTTGCCGTTTAGGCGATTGTTTTTTAATTTTCCTTGATTGGCACAAGCTTTTGCTTTGCAAATATAGGCAATATTTGCCTAGAATTAACTTTCTATTTACTTCCAACACTGTATTTTGGGCATGTGGGGAACGAATAGAGCGGCCTGAAAAGGCTAGTAGCAATAAGTAAACGGGGCAGGCGTTGGAGAGTTTATTACAGTTTGTTCGGACCATGGGGTCAGGTCGACTATTGATGATCGGGCTTGTAGGCGCAGCGGTAGTTGCCTTCTTTTGGGCCCTCATTGGCGGCCTAAAAACGTCCAGCATGTCAACCTTATATGCAGACTTGGACCCCTCCTCTGCGGCGACCATCGCCGCGCAGCTAGAGACCGAGCAAATCCCTTACGAATCAGATGCTACAGGCCGGCTCATTCGTGTACCCTCGAATCAAGTAGACAAATTGCGTTTGCGATTTGCCGGCGAAGGCCTTTCCGGTGGTGTGGTTGGAAAAGAAATTTTTGACGGCGAATCCAGTTTTGGGCGCACAAGTTTTGAGTTGAACATAAACTATGTGCGCGCCATTGAAGGCGAACTTTCCCGAACAATAAAATACATCCGCTCCGTAACAGAAGCACGTGTGCATGTGGTTATGCCAGAACGCCGCCCCTTCCAGCGCGAACAAAGCCGTCCATCTGCTGCCATCATGCTGAAAACTGCAGGCGCAATAAGCCAACAGCAAGCCCGAGCCATACAGGCTCTTGTTGCCTCTGCTGTACCGGGCCTGTCCCCAGAAAGCGTCACGATATCAGACACCAGCGGCAGGCTGATTATGGATGGCAGTGCTGAAAGCGAACATGCCGCCTTTTCAAATCTGGAAGAAATTCGCCTGACAAACGAACGCACCTACCGCAATAGAATTGAAGACCTTATTGGCAGCGTTGTAGGCCGCGGCCTTGTGCGGGCAGAAGTCTCTGTCAAAATGGATATGAACCGCACAACAACCAGCCAAACGACTTTCGACCCTGACACCCAAGTAATCGTATCCTCTAATGTTAGTGAAGAACGGAGTTCAGAAGCGTTAACCGGCGGGCAAGTCACTGCTTCAGCTAACCTTCCCGATGCGCAAGGTGGCCCGAACAGTGCAAGCGGGAACGACAGTTCCAAAACCAATGAAGTCACCAATTTTGAGAATTCTAAAACTGAAACGATGGTAGTGAAAGAGCCGGGCGAAATCACTCAAATCAGAGTTTCGTTGCTGGTGGACCATAACCGGGTTCTGGATGAAGATGGCAACACTGTGGGCACGCCAACACCGCGAACAGACGACGAACTAGCTCAACTAGAAGCGTTGGTTAAAACCGCTATTCCTTTTGATGAAAATCGCGGCGATGAAGTGACTATCGTTACCATGCGCTTTGTTGACCCTGCCCCAATTGAAGTAGCACCCGAAGCATTTAACCTCTTGGGGCTGAACAAACAGGACATCATTGAAATCCTGAAATCAGGGGGCTCAGTGGTCCTTGCGATCATCGTTATATTATTAATTGTACGCCCATTGGTCGCGCGCGTTATTGAATCTATCCCTGACGCGCCACCTCCGATTGACCCCAATCAAGCACTCGAGGACCGGTCCCCTGACATTCCCGCAATCGCAGCGCCGGGTGCCCCCCTCAGTGCGGAAGTATTGGCGGCTGCCGCAGCCGGAGACGAAAACGCAGCGGCAGCAGTTTTAGCGGCGCGCGATTCAGGCACTCTTGTCACCGGCCAAATGCGCACTGACACCAAAATTGATGTGGCTCAGGTAGAAGGCCGCCTCCAGGAATCTGCCATTAAAAAAGTGGCGGAAATTATACGCGCTAACCCTGAAGAATCAGTGGCGATCGTTCGAAGCTGGTTATATGCAGAGTAATGCGAGTGAATAAATGAGTGACACACCAATTGACCTTGGCAAAATGTCTGGCTCGCAGAAAGCAGCAGCTTTCATGCTTGCTATTGGCGAAGAGCATGGAAAATTAATTTGGGAAATACTCTCAGATGATGAGATAAAAGAACTTTCCCAGCATATGTCTTCTCTTGGTGCCGTTGAAGCATCCTCTGTGGAGGACCTTTTTGTAGAATTCGCGGGTCGGGTTTCCTCTGTTGGGAACCTCAATGGATCTTTTGACAACACAGAACGCCTACTTAATAAAATGCTGCCTGATGATCGTGTGCAGCAGATCATGGATGAAATCCGAGGCCCTGCTGGCCGGACCATGTGGGATAAGCTTGGCAACGTGAATGAAATGGTGCTGGCGAGCTACCTAAAAAATGAATATCCGCAAACAGTGGCTGTTGTTCTGCAAAAAATAAAAGCCGAACATGCCGCGCGGGTTTTGGGTGTACTGCCAGAAGATTTCTCCATGGAAGTTATCATGCGTATGCTGCGGATGGAATCTGTCCAGAAGGATATTTTGGATAAAGTCGAGCAAACCCTGCGCATTGAATTTATGAATAATTTGGCCCGTTCAAGCCAACGTGACAGCCACGAAACAATCGCCGAGATTTTCAACTTTCTTGATCGCAGTGCCGAAGCGCGCTTCTTGGCAGCATTGGAAGACCGAAACCGCGATTCTGCTGAACGCATCCGCGCCCTTATGTTTACTTTCGAAGACTTGGTTAACCTCGACCCAAGTGGTGTTCAGACCTTGCTTAGGAATGTTGACAAAGACAAATTGGCCCTTGGGATGAAAGGTGCTTCAGACACCTTGCGCGACCTATTCTTTTCAAACATGTCAGAGCGTGCAGCCAAAATTTTACGCGAAGATATGGAAGCAATGGGTCCTGTACGGTTGCGCGATGTTGACGAAGCCCAAATGGAAATGGTCAACAAAGCCAAAGACCTTGCAGAAGCCGGTGAAATCCTTCTTTCCGATAATAAGGGAGAGGATGAACTGGTTTACTAAAACCAGTTTAAAACCCTATGACAAAACCAGTAAAATATACATTTGATCAGGCTTTCGATGGTGGCGCAAAAAGCCGCCATGATATTGAACTATCTCGCTTGGAAGAAGAAAAGACGCAAGCGCAAGCTGCCTCCCACAGCCAAGGTATAGAGGAAGGTCGTCAACAGGCGCTGAAAGAAATAGAGGCTGCGACAAACGAAACTCTGAGCCAAATTGCACAAGCCGCTCATGCTTTGTTTTCGCAACAGTCCCAGCTTGAAACAAGTTTAAAACAGGAAATGGTTCAGCTTGCATACGCCATAGCGTCAAAACTATCCCCTGCGCTTTTGCGCACCAAACCGCTTGCTGAAGTCGAAGCTTTAATACAGGACTGTATGGTTACAGCCCACCGAGAACCCCGATTGGTTGTTCGTGTGGCAGAGGGCCTTGCAGATGCTGTCAATGAACGCATTGAGGACCTGAAAGCCTCCACTAATTTTCCTGGGGATATTGTTTTATTAAGCGAGCCAGGGCTTGGCCCTCAGGATTGTCGGGTAGAATGGCCTGATGGCGGAACAGAACGCCGACAGGCAGATACCCAAAAAGAAATTGAAAGCGCCGTGCAACGGTTTGTGATGTCTGGCAGCGAAAATGCTGTGATGACAGATACCGCGACTAAGGCCGCTGATACAGAAACCCGGGAGCAGGCTGCAAAGCCTGCTGACGCTACTGAATAGTAGAAATGAGGACAGATAATGACTGACCAAGATGAAAATGGCGAAGACGACGGCGTAGACTTACAGGACTTATCTGGTGGGGATGCAAAAACACCAGAGCTTGCCAAGAAAGAAGATGGCCAGGTTCGTGCAGCTAAAGAGCTTGAACCAGTATACGACATACCTGTGCAAGTGCAGGCTGTGCTTGGAAAGTCTTCACTGGAAGTCAGTCAGCTTCTAAAACTTGCGCCCGGCACTGTGGTTGAACTCGACCGGAAAGTTGGCGAAGCGATTGATATTTATGTGAATAACAGGCTGGTGGCGCGGGGCGAAGTTGTCTTGGTGGAAGACCACCTTGGTGTAACCATGACTGAAATTATAAAACTTGAAGGCGTTGGCACTTAGCCTAGAGCGCAGAAAAGCACACTGAAGACTACAGTGGGAGGACCTTCTCTATGAGTACAGTTTTTGGCATGTTAATGGCGTTCCTTTTGGTGGCCGGTGCAATATGGCTCGGAGGATCC
>JAESQS010000245.1 GCA_016765035.1 Kordiimonadaceae bacterium
AGGGCAGTTTCAGAAAGGTCTGCATAGCTACCACCAGCAAATGTTGGGTCGCCGTCTTTCCAGATGGACTGGTGCACATGCATACCTGAGCCATTGTCTTCAGCAACAGGCTTTGGCATGAAAGTGGCTGTTTTGCCGTATGTGTGCGCTACTTGGTGCACTGCATATTTATAAATCTGCACATTGTCGGCTGTGTCTACGAGTGTAGAGAAAAGCATACCAAGCTCGTGCTGGGACGCAGCCACTTCGTGGTGGTGCTTATCCATGGCAAGGCCCATTTCCTTCATGACCTTTACCATTTCACCGCGCAAATCAACGCAGCTATCTACTGGCGCAACCGGGAAATAGCCGCCTTTAGCCCGTGGACGGTGAGCATAGTTGCCTTCGTCGTATGATTTGGCACCATTATAAGGGCCTTCGACATCGTCGATTTCAAACATGGCACCGCTGTAACTTGTTTTAAACTTAACATCATCAAAGACGAAAAATTCTGGTTCAGGGCCAAAGTAGGCTGTGTCACCAATTCCTGTGAACTTTAGATATTCCTCGGCGCGTTTCGCTGTTGACCGTGGGTCACGCTCATAGCCTTGGCCTGTAGTAGGCTCATGAATGTCACAGAAAACAACAACTGTTACATCAGCAGTGAAAGGGTCAAGCGTTACTGAATTGAGGTCAGGCATCAAAATCATGTCTGATTCGTTAATTGCTTTCCAACCTGCAATGGAAGAGCCATCAAACATAATGCCTTCCATAAGCATGTCTTCATCTACAACACTTGCATCCATTGTAAGGTGTTGCCATTTACCTTTAGGGTCAGTGAAGCGTAAATCAACCCACTCGGCGTTGGTTTCTTTCACCAGCGCGAGAAATTCCTCGATGCTGAGGTTGCTATATTTAGACATGTAAATTCCTTTAATATTCAGAGAGTTGGCTTTTTCAGCAATGCAAGCAAAGCTGCAAGAGCACTTTTAAACTGCGTCAGCACCCGTTTCGCCGGTGCGAATACGGATAGCTTCTTCAACTGGGCTAACAAAAATCTTGCCGTCACCAATACGGCCAGTATGAGCTGCGTTTTTAATAGCTTCTACGGCGCGTTCCGCCTGTGAGGCTTCAATAACAACTTCAACTTTTACTTTGGGCACAAAATCTACAACATATTCTGCGCCGCGATACAGCTCGGTGTGCCCTTTCTGGCGGCCAAAACCTTTGGCTTCAGTGACAGTGATGCCCGAGATGCCAATGTCATGCAGCGCTTCTTTTACTTCGTCGAGCTTGAAAGGTTTAATTATCGCTTCAATTTTTTTCATTATATTACCCGTTCCAGTGATGAAATGCCATGTATCGCTATACTTATAGGCGTGCAGATTTAAGTTTTTATTACGCCCAAAGTAAGTTTATGCCTGCACACGTGTAGCATGGTTTAGCATGGAACGTGCCAGTTTTTAACATGCTGATATTTAGGGTGTTTTCTGTGAATTCAGTCGTTCATTCTGGTGAGAACAGGGTGGCTATTGCCTAAATTTTAAGCAGTTGCACAAGAACTGTACAAGGCGGAACCATCAAAAAGTTTCCACCATTAAAAAAAAGGTGTAATTTCACGCTTGACGAAGGAGGTCGCTTCCGCATAAACAAGCGCACCATTTCAAAGGGTGGCGGGTATAGTTCAGTTGGTTAGAACGCCAGATTGTGATTCTGGAGGTCGCCGGTTCAAGTCCGGTTACTCGCCCCATTTTGAAATTTTTTTTAAGAAGTCCCTTTCGGGGCTTTTTTCTTTTGGTACACTGCACCGATTCCAAAGGGGGAAACGGATGTCAGTTCGACACTCAAGTGATACCTATATTCTACTTACGCCCGCTGAAGCGAGGCAAGCAGATAGCTTGGCAATTGATGCTGGTAAGTCCAGCTTACAGTTGATGGAATCTGCTGGTCGAGCCGTTGCTGATATACTGGTTGAATATACAGGCACGCCGCTTGAACTGGGGGGCGAAGTCATTGTCTTATGTGGGCCCGGCAATAATGGGGGTGATGGTTTTGTCATTGCCCGCTTGCTTGATGAGTGGGGTTATCCGGTGCGGGTATTGCTGCTGGGGGAACCTTCTGCCCTTAAAGGCGACGCAAAAAAAATGGCGGCCAAATGGGTGGGCGAGATTGGGACAATTTCGAATTGTGAGCTAAAGGGCGTGGCGGTTGTGGTGGACAGCTTGTTCGGCATTGGCCTGAACAAACCGGTGAATGGTGAAGTCGCCAAACTCTTTACTAAAATCAATAAAGCAGACCTTATCAGGTTGGCTGTTGATATGCCAAGTGGCTTAGACGCTGAAACAGGCGTTGCTCTTGGTGCCTGCTTCCAAGCGGATACTACTATTACTTTTTCCCATAAAAAACCGGGGCAGCTTGTAGCGCCAGGGCGTTTTTTATGTGGTGGGGTAGACCATGTGCATGTGGTTGATATAGGGGCCACAGAGAATATCTTCGAAGATATTACGCCCCTGCATTTTGTGAATGAACCATGTCTTTGGGGTAAGTTTTATCCGTTTCAGGGGCCAGAAGCCCATAAGTATGACCGGGGGCACTTGTTGGTACTTGGAGGAAAAGAACCAACACTTGGCGCTTCAAGGTTGGCTAGTATTGCAGCACTTAGGGTAGGGGCTGGGCTTGTGACGCTTGCAGCACCAACAGAAACATACCCAGTGCAGGCCAGTAGTTTAACCGATGTGATGGTTAGGCGGTTTGATTCGGCGTTTGGTTTTGTGGGGATTCTGTCCGACCCTCGTATTAGTACGGCTCTTTTAGGGCCGGGCGCAGGTGTTGGCAGTAAAACAATTGAGCTATTGCAGCAAGCTGGCGTTAAAAAATGCAATATGGTGCTGGATGCTGATGTGCTTACTAGCCTTGTTGGTAAAACCAAAATACTACAAGGGATTGCTGACGGTGAGGTTGAGCTAACCCCCCATGAAGGGGAGTTTGCCAAGCTGTTTCCGGAACTTGATATTGCCGCTGACCGTATCGGGGCAGCCCGAACAGCCGCTACACAAACCAGCAGCACTATTGTACTAAAGGGTGTTTCAACAATCGTTGCAGCGCCTGATGGCCGTGTTTCTATTGCAAGCAATGGGCCGTCATGGTTGGCTGTTGGGGGTACTGGCGATGTATTAGCTGGCCTTATAGCTGGCTTGCTTGCCCAAGGGATGCCTGCCTTTGAAGCAGCCTCTGCCGCAGTATGGATTCATGGTGAGGCTGGCATGAAAGCGGGGCGAGGCCTTATTGCATCAGATCTTTTATCTATAATTCCAGCAGTGTTGCCGTAAGTAAAAAACAAGCATTTTTGGTTTTTTCTTTCGAAGGGTAACAATAATGCTTGTGCTCATCCACTAGCCTCATTATAAGCGCCTCAAACAGTCGTCAATGACTGGCAGCATATGCTGTTTTACAATATATAAATGGCCAGTTAGGACCGCTCTGAGTGGTTTAGGTTGTTGTTTGGTATGCGGGCGTGGCGAAATTGGTAGACGCGCTAGATTTAGGTTCTAGTTTCTTCGGAAGTGGGGGTTCAAGTC
>JAESQS010000246.1 GCA_016765035.1 Kordiimonadaceae bacterium
AATGTTATTTGGGGAATGTTATTTGGGGAATGTTATTTGGGGAATGTTATTTGGGGAATGTTATTTGGGAAAGCGGTCAAACGCCACCAAGCCATCTTCTAAATGAACCCACGGCAGGCGGGTTTTAACATGGACGTTGCCAAGCGGCTGCAAATCAGCCGCATTATCCAGCATTGCAAGATGTATATGAACTTCGTCAGGCCAAGCCTCGCCTTCAAATTTGACAGGCACGCCGCATTTTTTACAAAAGCTACGCGCCACTGCCACCGATGCACGGAAGGTTTTAAGCTTATCCTCCGTTAGATGAACATCCTGTTTATTGAAACCAGCGTAGGTCGCAAACCCGGTTCCGCTTACTTTCTGGCAACTAGGGCAATGGCAATGGGCAATCCATTTCAATTCACCAAACGCTTCAAGTTTGATGTCTCCACAAAGGCAGCTTCCAGTATATAAAGGGCCTCCGGCCATAGGTACATGTCTCCCAATTCAGGGGGAAACTATGGGATAAGTTTGTCAACTTGGCAATGGGTCAAGCCTACTTTATCACATTGTTACTGAAAACCTGCGCATCCACACGGCAAGACAAAACTCAGCCCCCCAATTGGTGGCGTGCAAGCATAACGGCAATTGACAGCATGATAAGGGCCACAAACCCGTCCAGATAGCGCCATGCAATGGGGCTTTTAAACAGAGGGGCCAATTTCATGGCACCAAATCCAAGGCCGTAAAACCAAAGGGCAGAAGCAGTAACCGCGCCGCCCAAGAAAAACCACTGGCCTGCATCAGAAGCAAACTTCACGCTAACACCCCCCACCAACACAAGCGTATCAATATACACCCACGGGTTCAGAAACGTAAAAGCAAGCGCGTGCATAACAGCAACGCCAGCACCCTGCCCGGCGGCCTCTCCTGCAGACTGCTCGATGTCATTTTTTGTTAAAGCATGGTTCTGAAAAGCAGCCCTCGCGCTGGAAAAGGCCATCCACAGCAAAAAAGCAACGCCGCCCCAGCCAAGCCAAAGCTTTAGAGATTCGTTAGTTTCAATGAGCTTACCAGCCCCTAAAACCCCGGCACTAATAAGCAGAGCATCTGCCAAAAAGCACACCGTTGCTATGGGTAAAACATGGCGACGACGCAGCCCCTGCCGCAGCAAATAGGCATTTTGCGGCCCAATAGCCATAAGCAAGCCTATGGAGACAAATAGACCTTCAATGAAGGCAGGTTGTAACGTCATACTATAAAAACTCTGCTTATACATCTGCATTGAGGTGCAGTAATACGTCAAAACCTTATCCTAGAGATTAGGCCCCGTGAAACCAGCTTTTTCTTCAAGCTCAGTAAACGTATTTAGCCCCGTTAACGCAATTCGGCCTGTTGCTCTAAAGGTGCTCTGCCAACTGCCAAAACAAAACTTTACTTATGTCATCAGGGCATTCAGGCCCGCACCAATAAGCCTTCAGGACAAACCCATCAAGCAGAGCCAAAGTTGTGTCCTGTTCACTATGCCATGCAGTCAAGACCATGTGTAAAAACGAAAAAACAAAAACAAGCTGACATGCGGTAATTTTTGGTGCTTAACTGCGCCGATACAAAGTCAGGCCAATAATAAGGCCAGATAAGACTGAAAAACAGGGAAAAGGAAACTGGAGTGACTGAAATAACACCGCTTCGAGACGGCGAGTATTTTCATATCTGCCTCCAGAAAAGCTATATTTATCATAAGCCGATGAAACGCGGAGATTCTTTCTCCGTTGGGCAAAAGCATAACCCTTTTTATTCCTTCTATGAAAAAGCCCGGGAATATAGCGTTTCCGCACCGAATGGCCCGGTAAAAGTACCTGCGCTCACTTTCCTTCGAGAAATTAATCGTGGAAAAATTGAGTGTCCCGACCTGCCACGCCAAGCGTTAGCCATTGCCAACCATTATAATATTCTGGCCAGAGAAATAATAATGGATGATGTACGAAACCGGGTCGCACCCAAGGCCCCCTCGCGCAAATCATGCCTTTGGGTTGTCGATGATTTTGGTTTGGCTGAATATTGGCAGAAAAAGCTGGGAACAAAAGCATCCTACATTGTGCGCTTGCAGCTAGAAGGGAACTTTCACAAAGGCGATGCAACACTTCTGCTGAATGACAGCGAGCCTATTTCCGAGACCTATGAGCGTGCCGAGCAATATTGGCAAGGGCACATGCAAGACGACCCTCTGCCCGAGATTTTATTCGAAGGCGCAGCACTGGTACTGGAAGACAATATAGCCCCTTCAAGCTAAGCGTTTCATCACCGGCTCTCGCCTACTATCTAAAGCATATCCGTTTTAATTATAGTCATTTCCAGCCACGCCCCTTACCCAACCACCCGCTAGGATATACTCTAGGGTGGTTGTGACGTATCTTAAACTGGACTTGCTCTAAAGCAGTGCTTCAATAGCAGAGCGAATGCTTTCAGGCTTATCCTTTGGTGCAAAACGTTTCACCACGTCACCCTCTTTATTCACAAGAAACTTAGTGAAATTCCATTTGATACGCTCTGTGCCAAAAATCCCGGCTTTCTCTGCCTTCAAGTGTTTATACAGCGGGTCTGTATTGTCGCCATTCACTTCAATTTTAGAAAACATGGGAAAAGACACGCCATAATTAATCTGGCAGAAATCACCGATTTCATCATTTTTTCCCGGGTCTTGCTTACCAAACTGGTTGCAGGGGAAACCCAAAACAACAAGCCCTTTATCTTTCAGGTCTTTGTATAAAGTCTCCAGCCCCTCAAACTGAGGCGTAAACCCACACTTTGATGCGGTGTTTACCACAAGCATCACATTGCCTTTATACTCAGCCAGTGGCTGTTCTTTCCCCGTCAGGCGGGGGCATGTAAAATCATGGACACTTGTCATTTTTATTCTCTCATATCGTTCACTTACTTAGCCCTAGAGTGTATCCGTCTTAAGCTAGCGCCGAGATACAGAAGAGCAAGAAAAACATGGCACATGCACATACAGCGCAACAGCCAACCCTTTATAGAAAAAGGGTGCCGCGCATAACTTCTACTGCATAGCCTGCCATTTCTACGCGGCCATGCCCTGCAACAGTAAGCCAAAGCTCGCCGCCCCGTGCAGATATTTGCCGGGCGAAAAGCGTATTTTTTCCCAACACATCTGCCCAGTAAGGCGCTGATACACAGTGCGCAGACCCTGTAACAGCATCTTCATCAATGCCGTGGTTGGGGAAAAAGCAGCGAGAGACAAAATCTTCATCCTCAGACCCCTTTGCTGTCGCGATAAAGCCATAAGGTGCAAAGGCCCGCAGCGCTGCCAAATCAGGGCATAAACCGGCGATGATGGCAGCATCCTTGTAAATTAGCAGCAAGTCCCTATCGGCTTCTTCGCCTTTAAATACCGCATCAGGTTCTGCTCCCATGGCATCGCCTAATCCTGCGGGAATATCGATTTGGGTAACGGGCAACGCCGGGAAACTCATTTCAAGCTTAGCGCCTTGCTTTTTCACCGTCAAAATACCTGACAGAGTGGCAAAGCGGATTGTCTGCAATTCTGGGCGTAAATGCTGCAAAACAACATAGGCAGACGCCAGCGTTGCATGGCCACATAATGTCACTTCTGTCGTTGGAGTGAACCAGCGCAGGTGGTAATCAGCTTCTGTGCCGTCCATTGGGACTAGATACGCCGTTTCGGCCAAATTATTCTCGGCAGCAATAGCCTGCAAGGTTTCATCCGGCAAAAAATCATCCAACGGACATACTGCTGCTGGGTTACCGCAAAAAGCAGTGTCAGTGAAAGCATCTATTTGATATATTGGTATCTCAATCATCGTCTATCCTCAAAGCCCAAAACGACTAACCCCAGGTTAATTCAGGCCTTGGCCCACGTTTTAATTGCCTCTTGGTCTTTGGCGGCAAAACCAAGCTGGTATACGCCCGCCTTTTCCCACACAGGGCGTTTAATAATCGCGTCATGGGCTGCCATTAAGGCCCGAGCTTTACCGGCATCCATATTTTCTTTACTGGCCTCATCCAGCTTACGCCATGTGGTACCACGGGTATTCAGCAGGGCTTCCCAGCCAAGCACTGCCTCAAGCTTGTTCACAAGGTCAGCACCAAACCCATCTTTCCGAAAATCATGAAAGCGGTGTTCTACACCTTCTTCTTCAAGCCATTTTCGGGCCTTTTTAACCGTATCGCAGTTTTTAATGCCGTAAAGTGTAAGCACAGGTCAGTCCTTATATTTTTTCAATTCATTCACTGTCAGGTCTGCTGACCTTCCAGTAGGTGGGTCAATATGAATAAGTATCTCTGCCGCAGGGAATTGCTCGCCCACTGTGGCTTCCACTTCATCAGATATAGTATGCCCTTCTTGCACAGTTATCTTCCCGCTCACCTCCAAATGCATTTGGATAAATGTGGCGCGGCCAGATGTGCGTGTTTTCAAATCATGAATGCCCATAACTAGCGAATTTCCAAGGGCTAGATTGACAATAATTTCGCGATCATCGTCTGATAGTTCCTTATCCATCAACATATCAACGGCAGGCACCGCAATGCTCCACGCGCCCCACAGGATGTAAAAAGAAATCAAGGCACCAAAAATACCGTCTGCATACATATAGCCAGATGCACTGGCATAGGCAGCGACAATCACGCCTAAATTAAGCAGCAAGTCCCCCTTATAGTGCAAATGGTCGCCTGCAATGGCGAGGGATCCCGTGCGTTTCACTACATAAGACTGAAACATAACAAGAAACAAGGTCATCACGATAGCAAGACTGGACACCGCGATCACCAGTTCAGAGGCCGCCACTGCGCTTGGCTGCCATAGACGTGATATGGCCTCAAGTAGTAGATACATGGCAGAACCAGACATAATCGCAGCTTGAAACAACCCAGCAAGCGCTTCAGCCTTACCGTGGCCAAACCGGTGCGTATCATCAGCCGGTTCCAACGCGGTTTTAACCGCTACGAAGGTTACGAGCGACGCTGCCAAATCAAGGGCTGAATCTGCAAATGACCCCTGCATGGCAATGGAGCCTGACGACCACCATGCATAGGCTTTGGCTGCCAAGAGTAAAGAGGCAACTGCTATGGCAGCACGGCTGGCCCAACGCATCAAATCACCGGCTTTGTCTGTATTCACGCTACACTCCACTCACAAAAATCAGTCTCTCTTATGCCAGCCCAGCAGCGTGGCGGAAAGAAGATTTAAGCATTAGTCGTGAAATTTAAACTTTATCCCGTTTAAAGCCGTATGCCCTTTAAGATACATAACCAATAAAAAACGCCCCGCAGTAAGGCGAGGCGTTTTGAATATTCTGAACAATCACTCAAGCTACATTTAATTAGTGAAGCTTTGTGTCCACATCAGCAATAGCAGCATCAGCCAAGGCTTTACCTGCTTTGCCTTTCAGCGTTTCGGCAAGCACATCTGTTGCAGCTTTCACAGCAACATCAACGGCAACTGCCTGCACTTCTTTAATCGCAGAAGTCTCAGCTTGCTCAATTTTCTCAGCAGCAGATTTTGTCCGACGCTCTACCATTGTTGTGATATCTGCCTTGGCAGCATCGACAAGGATTTTCGCATCAGCAGAAGCTTGCTCTAATATGTCGGCAGCTTCTTTTTCTGCATCGCGTTGTTTGCGCTGATAATCTAGCAACATCTGCTCTGCTTCGTTACGGAGTGACTTGGCTTCTTCGATTTGCGCCCGAATTTCGTCAGAACGCGCATCAAGCATTTCACCAATTTTATGGTGCGCTTTTTTCCAAAGTACCAGAGCAACAAATACGACAGTAGATGCAGCAACCCAAAAAGTAGGATCAGCGTAGAAAGGTTCACCAGATGCCATCTTTATGCTCCCTTCACGCTATCAAGCGCAGATTTAACTGCTTTGCTTACTGCTTTACCATCAGCTTCAACACCGCCAAGCTTGGCAACCATATCAGCAGCAACTTCCGCAGCCACAGCATCAATGCCTGCAAGGGCTTCATCACGTGCTTTACCTATGCGTGCTTCAGCATCAGCAGCCTTTGCACCCAAATCAGCATCTAGGTCTGATTGAGCTTTAGTGATGTCCGCCTGGATTGTATCTTTAGCACCCGCAACGACTTCCTGAGCCTTTGCACGAGCAGCAGCAACCGCAGCTTCATAAGCTGATTTTACTTTTTCTGCTTCGCTTTTCTGGCGTTCCGCCGTATCGAGATCGTCAGCGACTTTCTCTTCACGTTCTGCCATCACTTTACTTACGCGTGGTAAAATAATACGCGAAACGATAAGCAAAAGGAAAACAAAGGTCAGAGCAAGCCATGCAACCTGGTTGGTATAGCTACCATCCGCGATCACATTAAGCTGTGGCAACCCTTGCGGTGGGACTTCTGTACTGGCTTCAGCCATCACATGCCTCTTGTCACTTGGTGTTCAAAAATGCCCCCAAATGGGGTGCGCTAAATCAAAGAAATTATCAATTTAGTGCTAGGCTAAACGCACGGTCCATATGGACCGCGCAAAGCCAACTTATTCAGTACGCTTGCTTAGCCGTAAAGAGCCAAGAATGCGATAACCAGTGCGAACAAGCCTGTTGCTTCAGTAAGAGCGAAGCCGATAAGCAAGTTAGTGAACTGCTTAGGAGCAGCTGAAGGGTTACGCAGAGCGCCAGAAAGATAGTTGCCGAAGATAGCGCCAAGGCCAATGCCGATGCCGCCAAGAGCAAGAGCAGCAATACCTGCGCCAATGTAACGTGCAGACTGGATTTCAGCGCCAGCAGCGATTTCAGCAAGTTGTACTGTAAGTTGAGCATCCATGGTTAGTTCCTTCTCAGTGGGTATAGATAAATAAGTTAATTAG
>JAESQS010000247.1 GCA_016765035.1 Kordiimonadaceae bacterium
GGGGTGCCTTTGGATGCACAGGACAGGGCAGACTTGCTGGGGGTTCGCCGGGAATTTACCCAAAGCGGGTTTGATTTTGGCTTTTGCGTGGTTCACGGCCACACAGGTGTGCGCGCCCCCGAGCAGCATAAAAACAGAATTGCAATAGACACGGGTGCTTTTGCAACTGGTGTGTTGACGGCTGCGGTTTTCGAACAGAGCGATGTAAGTTTTATTACTACCTAGGGCTTGGTTCCTTTTTAAGAAACGCTTTTAGCGGGTGTGTTCCTAAGACAACATTCAGTAAGATAATAAAAATATTAGACTTTTTAGAAAAATAACAGTACCTACTCAGGTAAAGTTCGTGTAGTTTGCGCGCAATCCCCAGTTTAGTTTTTTGTATTGTTTAAAATCACGTTTTGTTGACTAATAACCAATTGAGGTATGCAACATGAAATCTCAGGCTTTCGCGAAAGTAGCAATTGCGCTACTTGGCTCAACCCTCCTAGTTCCTGCGGCCATCGCACAAAATTCAGATGCCCCTCTGATGTCTGTGTATGAGCGCCAGCGTTCAGACTATGACGCAGTAGGTGTGCGGTCGGGCAGTTTACTTTTCAAGCCATCAGTGGATGTTGAAGGAAAATTTGATTCGAATATTTACGCGTCTGAAGAAAATGAAGTTGATGACTTTATTGCGCTCATAAAACCATCCCTTAAGTTAGACTCGGATTGGAATAGCCACTCGTTTTCTCTTTTTGCGGATGGGGTTATTGCTAAATATTCTGACAATAGCGGAGAAGAATATACGGATGTGAATCTTGGCGCCTCAGGCCGCCTTGATGTAACACGTGGCTCCTCCATTGATTATAGCCTTTCCTATTCTGATGGGCATGAAGACCGTGGTTCTGCCGATGATGTTGGCGCGCCAGCCGCGCCGACTGAATTTTCACTGCTGAATGCCTCTGTTGGCTTTAAGCGGGACGAAGGCTTGGTGTCTTTTGCTGTAGAGGGCAAATATGCTGATCAGGATTTTGATGATGCTGAGCTCGTTGGCGGTGGCTTCCTTGAGAATGACGGCCGGGACCGTGACACAGTTTCTGGTTCCGTGCGTCTTGGATACCATTTGAATGATGAATATGAGGCTTTTGTTAAGTTCGCAGTTGTGAAAGTTACGTATGACGACAGCACCATAGAAGGCGGCCCGCGCCGTGATTCTGATGGTTGGGATGCTGTTGGTGGTGTGGCCTTTAAGTTAAGCGGCGCTTCTGAAGGCGACTTTTTTGTCGGTTATGTGAAGCGTGATTTTGATGCTGCAAGCCTTGGTGATGTAAGCGACTTTAAATTTGGGGCTTCTGTTTTATGGGCACCAACTGGTTTGACGTCTGCACGTTTGGCTGTTACGCGGGATGTTGTTGAAACAACTGTGAGCGCAGCAAATAGTGACGGTGTTACAGTTGCAGCGGCTGGTACGCTGACAACAACTTATTCTCTGCGTGTTGAGCACGAGCTTCAGAGGAACCTTTTGCTTAATGCTAATGCGTCGTTCAGCCAATCAGACTATGTTGGTACTGTACGGGATGATGATATTACGAAAGCAGGCTTTGGTGCTAAATATCTTATGAACCGTAATATTGCTTTGAATGCTGATTATGTATTGGATAAGCGCGACACAACTGAGGCTAACCAAGATTATACGCGTCATGCAGTGATGGTTAGTTTAACGGCACAGTGGTAATAACTGGTTCTTGCCGGGGAACAGGTTTATAGTGACAAGCTTGAAGCTGGCCCCGGAAACTGTGTGATTATTATGATAAAGCGTATTCTACTAGTTCTATGGGCAGCGGTCGGGGTTTCGGCCGCTGTTTTTGCACAAAATGGTGTTCTTCAGTACCAGCTTGGGGCTGGGGACGAAGTTAAAATCACTGTTTATGGGGAAGAAGACCTTTCCGGTGAATTTAAGATTGATGGTACTGGTAAGGTGGCTTTGCCGCTTATTGGTGCGGCTATCATTGGTGGCAAGAAGTTAAGCGAGGCAGAGGTGCTCATCACCGCTATGCTCGCAGATGGCTATTTGATTGCGCCAAGAGTGAATATAGAGGTGTTAAACTTTCGCCCTTTTTATATTCTTGGCGAAGTGGATCAGCCGGGCAGCTACCCTTATGTGAGTGACATGACCGTTTTGAATGCTGTCGCGTTAGCCTCGGGCTTTACATACAGAGCCAACAAGAAGAAAATTGAAATTACTCGGAAAACTGATGGTACCGAGGAAAAAATTATGGTGGATATTACGGTTAAAGTCCTGCCGGGTGATATAATCCGCATTCAGGAACGCTTTTTCTAGCCCGCTTGTTTAGGCACATTGCATATGTACGATAATCAACCCAAACCAGATTTCACTTCGCAGCAAGCAGTAAATGCTGCTTTTCAGACTGCCGCAGAAGATGATGTCATTGACATTCGTGCTTTGCTGACAACGCTGTGGCGTCGCCGGTGGGTTATCATCAATACGACTATTTTCCTGATTGCTATAACGCTTATCATCGTGGTTCAACTTGTTCCGCGATATACGGCGGAAAGCTTGCTGGCGATTGAATCGCGTAAAAGCAGCGTTGTTGATCTTGAAGCTGTGATGTCTGGCCTTGGCACTGATGTTGCCGCTATTAAAACTGAAATTGATGTTTTGCAGTCCCGGCGACTGGCAGGAAAATTGGTGGATACGCTTCAGCTGATCAAGGACCCAGAGTTTAATGGTGAATTGAACACGAAGAAAAGCCTGCTTTCCTACTTGAATCCTCTGACATATTTGCCTGCTGCTTGGTCAGATGCCATTTTGGGCAGAAAAGTAGATGTTCGTAGCCAAGAAGACATTGTGGCCGCAACGCGCGCAAAAGTGGTTGATGCTATATTGGCAAAATTGTCTATTAACAATCCGGCGCGGTCCTACAGCTTGCGGCTTTCTTTCGAATCACGCGACGCAAAAAAATCAGCATTACTGGCAAATACATTGTCTCAACTGTATTTAACAGACCAGTTGGAAGTGAAATTTGAAGCGACACAGCGGGCGAATGATTGGCTCAATAAACGCGTTTTTCAGTTGCGAGAGACAGTGCGGACCACAGAACGGGCTGCGCAGCAATTTAGAGAGAAAAACCAGCTGATTCAAACCCGTTCGGCGGGCACTGTGAACGAGCAGCAATTGGCACGTCTTAATGGCTTGCTTGTGGATGCACGCACGGACTTGGCGCGCGCGCAAGCACGGCAAGAACAAGTGGCGCAAATGGCGGCTGATGGGGATCTTGCAGAATCAGGGCTTCTTGAAGTGCTTAAGTCGCCGCTTATTCAGCGCTTGAAAGAGCAGGAAAGTGAAGTGCAGCGTAAGCGGGCCGAGCTTTCTACACGCTATGGTCCTAAGCACCCTAAAATGATTAATGTCCATGCAGAAGCGGCTGACATTAAGGGAAAAATTTCAATTGAAACTGACAAGATTGCGGCCAGCATAAAAGGGGAAGCTGAAGTAGCTGTCATTCGCATCCGCACGCTTGAAATAAATATGGCGAGCCTGAGGCGCGAAAGCTTTTCTGTGAGCCGCTCCCAAGTGCAGATGCGGGAACTAGACCGCGAAGCTGAGGCTAACCGCCTGCTGCTGCAAACCTTTATGAACCGTTTCAAAGAAACATCCAGCCAAGACGGTATGCAGCAAGCGGATGCACGTATTATTTCCGAGGCTGATGTGCCGACTATGCCGTCTTACCCAAAGAAAAAACTGATTTTGGTGCTCGTTGCTTTTGCGGGTGTTGGCATTGGTGTTGGCTTGGCCTTCCTTTTGGAAGCGCTTGACAACGGCTACCGTAATTTTGACCAGTTACGTCAGGACCTTGGCCTGCGTGGTTTGGGCATGATCCCTATGGTTGGTAAGGCTATTCTTAGAGACAGTGGCCCTGAGAAATACCTACTTTCGAAACCAACATCGTCCTTTTCTGAAGCCCACCGAAATGTACACGCATCTCTTATGTTTGCTGGCAGCACGGGTGTTGTGCCCCGGGTTCTCGCGATCACATCGTCAGTCCCCAGTGAAGGAAAATCTACGGCTACTCTTTGTTTAGCGCATACGTTGGGGCGTTCAGGGCTTAAAGTGCTGGTGGTGGAAGCTGATATGCGGCGGCCTGTTATGCGCAAACGCTTGGGGATTGACCCTGCGCACGCCAGTTTTAACGATGTACTTGATGGTACTGCGTTGGAAACGGGTGCAAAAATATATACGGATGAAACGTCAGGCATTCATGCCTTGTGGGCCAATAAGGAAGATGACCCGCAAAGGCTCTTTAACTCAACTGAGTTTGCTAATTTTATTGAAGAAGCGCGTACGCAGTATGACCTTGTGCTGATTGATACGCCGCCTGTGCTGGCCGTGTCAGATGTGCTGGTAATTTCGAAACAAGTCGATGCGATCACTTTTGCCATTCAGTGGGAAAAAACCGCAAAAGGCATTGTCAGGACAGCAGTGAAGCAACTGATGGAAACCAATTGCCAAGTGGCAGGCGCAATTTTAACCCAAGTGGATATAAAACGGCATCAGGGGTATGGGTATGGGGACCAAGGGTATTATTACGGCACAAAAAGCGGTTATTACACCAATTAGGGTTTTCTGAAGGTGCGCTCGTTGTCTTCCAAAATACTCCCTCTTTTCATGTTGTTCTCAGCATTGCTGTTGCTTTGGATTGGTGTGCCGCGCTTTTTGGCAGAGCTTATGCTTGTACCCGGTACGCCCATATATGAGCGTATATCTTCAGGCGAGACAGTGACAGATGAAGAGCTTGATGTCCTGCAACAATCTCGTGAGCAGTCAATTGGCTTTGTAGATAAGCCGCGATCTTATACGGACCTTGGCCTTGTTTACATTCTTCGGGCGCACCGCACCACAGACGCTGCGGAGAAAAAAGCTTTCGCCTTAAAAGCCATAGAGCAGCTGGAAACAGGCTTGGCGCTCGCGCCTGTTGCTACTTTTGCATGGGCACGGCTTGCTAGTGCGTGTTTGATCGCGGGGCCTGAACATTCAGAGAAAGCAGTTAAAGCCTGGCGGACATCTGTTGCGCTCGCAAACTTTGAACCGTTCATTTTCTTGTCACGAAACCATATTGGCATAAACCTGTATAAAGACCTTAGCGAGGAAGATAGACAAACGCTACGGGACCAAGTTGAGCTTACATACAATTGGAATCGTGGCAAGTTACGGCGCTATGCACGAGACAATGGCCTTGTGGAATGGATCGCATTTTTACTGTATGCGCAGCCAGAGAAAGCGCAGTGGATATCCGCTAAATAGAAAAGGTGAAAGTCTTTACTATTCCCCCTGCGGAAGGCTTATTTTGAAAGATGAAAGCCGGTATTGAAAGAGAGCCTTGGGCGCCCCACATACTACCAAGTTCGTACCACACAAGTGCAAGCGTGTTTTTCACTAATATAATCGGTTTTTCAAGGCTGTAAGGGTTCTTAATGAAACAATTTTTCATCCTGACCTTCATTATTTTTGCGGCAGGTTTTGCCCCTGACATTGCTGTCCCAACTGTGTTGGCTGTAGAGGCAGAGATACCAAAAGATGTTTCCCAAAAAAGTGGGTTTTATAGGGAAGAGGAATGCACCGTCAGGGGTGTGTGGCGGCCAGTGCGTTGTTATAGCTTGCGACGGCCAAAAACATTTGGCAGCGCGGAGACTATTTGGTTGAAAGGCGTGATTTTACCGTCTGATGCCGCTGTGCCTGAAGGTGATCCTTTATTCATTCTTGCCGGTGGGCCGGGGCAGGCTGCCAGTGATATGGCGCCGATGATGCGCAGTATTTTCCGCAGTGTATTACGTAGCCGCGACTTGGTGTTTTTTGATATTCGAGGTACAGGCCTTAGCGGCCCGGTAACATGCGCCACTGAAGATGAGGAAGACTATCCGCCGTTAACGCAGATTGATATGGAAGAAATGAAATCGCAAGTTGGGCGTTGCTATAGGGACCACGGCCCAGAGCTTGCTGGCGCGACCACCAAAATGGCTGCGGAAGATATCGAGGCGTTGCGGATAGCTCTTGGTGCGGAAAAAATAAACTTATGGGGCGGGTCTTATGGCACAAGGCTGGCGCAATATTATATTTATGCCCACGAGAAACATGTACGCAGCGCGATACTGGACGGTGTGGTGCCATTCGCGCCATCCTATATTAATGAAACCCCTTCTAATGCACTGATAGCACTGGATAAAATGACTAAGGATTGCGCTGAAAACAGTGCCTGTGCCGCCGCTTTCCCCGCATTTGACCCATTGGCATTACTCGAAGAATTGGAAGATACCCGCGTGATAAAATATGCCCACCCCGTTACGGGCAGGCAGGTTACCACCACGACAGATCGCACCAGCGTGTCACAAGTAGTTTTTAGCGCTCTTTATAACACTGGCACTCGGGCCTTTATTCCCTACGCTCTAACACAGGCCATCAGCCATAATAATTGGGCGCCCCTCGCTGTTCTTGGGGATGATGTTGGGCAGTATTTGGGCATACAAACTATATATATCGGTGGCAGGTTGGGCATTATTTGCTCGGAAGAGCAGGCAACTCTGCAAAGGGCTGAAATGGCAGGTAATGCTTTCCAGAATGCCACAGCGCTACAGGACATTTTTAAAAGCATGTGCGAAGCATGGCCTATGGTAGATGAACCTTTGCCGGTGCCGGATGCGGGCGCTTTTGCTGTCCCTGTGCTTTTCATATCTGGTGCATTAGACCCCATTACGCCGCCTAGTCTTGCAGACCATTCCTTGAAATATTTTTCAAACGCTTTCCATGTCATTCAAAAAAATGGAGGGCACATCAATATAAATGTGCCGTGCATCAATGATTATGCGACAGATTTTATTGCCGACCCGGAGGCAGAACAAGTTGGGCCATCCTGTATTGGGGACGGCTTTATGCCCAACTTCATTGTTGGCCCATTAGGTAGTGTGCCAGAAGGGGTGCTGCAATGATCACTGTTAGCGGATTGCAAAAATCTTATGGCAAAGTTACGGCTTTGCGTGATGTATCATTTCATATTGAGCCGGGCGAAATCATTGCCCTTCTTGGCGGTAATGGTAGCGGAAAAAGCACATCGATTAATATTTTAACAGGGCTGCTTAAAGCTGATGGCGGCACAGTAAAAATACAGGGAATAGACCCCTTTATAAACCCTATCGAAGCGCGAAAAAAATTGGGTGTGTTCCCTGATAAAGCGGGATTATTTCCACATCTGACGGCGCGGGAGCATCTGAAATTTTTTGCGGGAGCCTATGGGTTTAGCAATAAAGCACTGGATCATGTGGTGGACCGCGTGATTGATTTGCTGGATATGAGTGAAATTGCTGATAGGGAAACAAAAGGGTTTAGCCAGGGGCAGACCGTGAAAGTCGCCCTTGCTCGTGCAATGGTTCATAAACCAGAGTATCTGGTGTTGGATGAACCTTCCAGAGGGTTGGATGTGTTTGCCGTGCGGCAATTGCGCAAATTACTGCTGCGGCTACGGGACGAGGGTACAGGCATATTATTTTCCAGCCATGTTATGCAGGAAATAGAATTACTGGCTGACAGGATGGCTATCATTTCTGATGGCATTGTTTGTGCCGAAGGTACCCCCCGTGATTTGAAAGAAAAAGCCGGGAAAGATACTCTGGAGGATGCCTTTATGGCTCTTGTTGAGAAAGGAGCTTCCAATGCTACTGGCAATTAAACTGGTCTTTTTTAAGGAAATAAAAGAAGTTTGGCGGGACCACCGGTCCTTGCTAGTGGCTTTGGTGATTAGCATTTTCATGCCGCTTTCCCTCCTAGGGTCTTTGCACTTTGTCTCTGCTCAGCAAAATGAAGCGGAAACGCTGGAATTTAGCATTGTTGGCAGTGAAAATGAGCCTGCTCTTGTCAGCTTTTTAAATTCGAAAGGCATTAAAACCACAAATAAGGTGGATGCCAAAAATGTCCAATTGACGATTCCTGCGGATTATAAGCCGCTTCTTGCCAAGGGTTTTTTACCCGCACTAACAATCACAGCAGATTTTTCCAAGCATCCTGATGCGATTAGAATGCTTGAAGAAAGTTTGCGAGAATATGGTAGTGGCATTGCTGCTGGCAGGCTTGTAGCCCGGGGTATCTCGCCGATAATTTTACAGCCTTATCAAGTGCATATAGTTGATGTAGGCGAGGAATCATTGATTACGCGCTATATGGCTCCATCAATTATTTTTATGTTCTTGATAATCCCTATTTATATTTTGATGCCTGCTGCAATTGATTGCACTGCGGGCGAGCGGGAACGCCATGGGCTATTCCCTTTACTGTTGCTGCCTATACCGGCGATCAGCATCACCGCTGGTAAATTCCTGATGCTGGTCGTGTCGGGCATGGGGGGGCTAGCGGTGTCGGTTATTGTTGGCTTTATCAGTTATAGTAATTTCAGCCCAGAGGGTTTGAGCTTTGGCTTTGATATGTCTGTGGTGAATGGGTTGCTGTTCTTACTAGTCTCATTGCCAACAGTTATGTTTCTGGCAGCGCTGACAATGGGTTTTGCCAGTTTTGCCAAAACTTTCAAAGAAGGGCAGTCGTATGTGGGCATGGGCTCGCTTGTACCCGTGTTATGCATGGGTACAGGCTTTTTACTAGAGGAGACATGGCGTCCTTATTTGCCCTTTTGGGCGGAGATGAAAGTGTTGAGTGCCCTTTTAACAGGCGCCCCTGTGATATTGGCCCCTTGGTTGATGGCAGCATGTGGCTATTTCACTATCGTTACGCTTTGTGTTCTGTGGGTTAACCGCAGTACGCGTCGCCATGCAATCGAAAGCCAGTGATACAATATTGGTCATTGTAATAAGGCGTGCACCCCTATCATGAATTTCCTGCTTGTGCGGGTTGTTGCATCTCGTATGATGTACGGACATAAAAATATAAAATACTAAACGACAGCTAAAAGGATAATTTCATGAAAACAATCAACACTATACTTGTGTCTGCAGCGTGCTTGACACTTGGGGCCTGCTCATTTTCCATCGAAGATGGAGGCCATCAGTACAGGGGTGGGTCAGATTATTTCTCTGTCACTTTACCCAGTGGCGAGCGGACAAGCATTCACTGCCCTGAAGGTACAAATTCATTTGTTTTGAATAATGTAGAACAAGGTAAGGGCCTTATATACGGGTGCCGCACACTGGATGCCCCGCTCCCTTCTGTTGGGGATTGAGCGGTTCTTAATTTAGGAATGCGCCTCGCCTTGAGCTAAGGTGAGGGGACATTGTGACATTTAAAGCCTCCGGCATTTGCCGTGGGCTTTTTTGTTTTTTGGCAGGGGAAAAATGCTGTTTCATTTTGCTTAAGCCTCGCTTCACTAAAATTTAATTGTAGGAAGAGGCCCTGCCCTCAATAGTGGTTCATGGTAGAATTACTGTAGGGGTTTGAAATGGTACGTATTTTATTCGTTGCACTATTATTTTCGCTAACGGGCGCTCAAGAGGTTTTGGCATCAGAAACTAAACCGGGCAGCCATATTATTACGCCGATTATTATAACGGATACGGGTGGCCGCATCATGAATGCAGAGCGCGGATTTTTCTTCGCGCCAGAAAACCGGGCGGCCCCAAAAAGCCGGACAATCGCAATTCATTTTGTACGGTTCCCCGCTGATAATGCTGTAGCAAGTCGCCCCCCTGTTTTTATGCTGCCTGGCGGCCCCGGGGTGGAAAAAGATTTTTCCAACCCAAGTAATTTTTCGTGGGTTAAGCGCTTACGCCGCACACGAGACGTTATTTATGTGAGCCAGCGTGGTAATTATTTGGCATCAAAAATTGTTGCTGATATGCGCGTTAATATGGGCACGGTTGCACTTGACCAACAGTATTCCCCTGCATTAGCAAGCCTGCAAATTAGAGCTGCAGTTGAAGAAGCTTTCGATACCTGGTCTTCAAAGGGTATTGATTTAGCAGGTTATGATATTTTGAATATCGTTGATGATGTGCATGACCTTCGTAGATCTCTTGGATACGATAAAATTGTTCTGAATGGTTGTAGCTTTGGTTCCCAGTGGAGCTTTTCTTACATTAAACGCTGGCCAGATACGGTTGACCGAGCTTTGCTTGGTGGCATTGAGCCTCTTGACTATGCCTATGATAGTCCAAAGTGGTTATGGGCTTCGATGACGCGTCTGGCAGCGGCCGCTGAAGCGTCACCAACCTTAAAACAAGACATCCCTGAGGGTGGCCTGATGAACGCGCTCAAGGAAGTTTTAAAGCGTCTTGGCGAAAAAGCCCATGTGGTTACGATTACTGATCCAAAAACTGGCAAAGACGTTGATGTGACAGTTGGTGCTGATGATCTCCGTAAGTATATAGCCCGTGCTTGGTCATTCATGAAGCCTGAAGCCCGTGCAAACTTAGCGCAATGGCCGCGCCATATTATCGAGCTCTATAATGGTGATTACCGGTATCTGGCTGCTTTCAGTTGGTACAAGCGCAGCCACACAGATACAGACACCTTGATAGAATTTCTTATAGACAACAGCTTGGGCATAACGGCGGCCCGGGATGAAAAACTAACGAATGAAGTTGAAGCCCAGTGGCTGGGCAATATCAATGCTGATTACCATGCCACACGGGGCATTACGCCAACACCTTTGGTGTCTGATAGTTTCCGCGCAGATTGGGAAATTGACGTGCCGGTGTTATTGGTGACGAGTGATCTGGATTGGTCTACGCCAGTTGAAAATGCTCGGCACGCACGGAAGTTTCTTAAGCAGGGGCACCTGCTTGAAGTTGCTGGAGGCACACATTGTACAGAGTATGGCCAAGTGCCTGCCCATTTACCTGAAGTCACTGAGCAGATATTCAGCTTTATTGACGCAGACTTTGAGAGCATTAAGCCCCAAACCTTTTTTGAAACATTGCCCACCCATGTTTCGTTGCCACCAATAGACTTTGCACCGGAAAATACGAATGAAACGCTTTACGATGAGTGGCTTTTGATGATGAAAAATAGATAAAAACTGTCTGTATTTATGCAGTGTCGCATAGGTACAGACTTTTTATGTGTTTGGCAGGGCAGCCTTAAATTTTACCCGCTTGAAGTGTCAAACAGGTAATTTTTTAATTATCCGCCAGTGGGTCTTTATTTGCCGATATGGGCCTCTGCGACACTTCTGCGCCAGACCCTTCTGCAAATTTTTTCAGCAACAAGTCAGGCCCGGCAAGGATTGAGAGCCCAATTTGCGCAGACCCCTGCCACTTTACCGCCGCCGCAAATTCTCCAAGGCCTTCAATTTCAAGTAATATCCGGTCTTCCATTTTCAGGGGTGCGGTGCAGGAAATTAGAGTGCCAGCATGGGAAATGTCCCGTACTTCGCAGCTATATTCCTTATCATCTTCAGTTGTAAGGGTCCCTGTCCAAAGAACGGGCAGGCGGTCATCATTGCGTTTATCAGTGTTGTCCATCAACGTAAGCCCATGCAGAGAATTTTCTATATTATGCAACGTATCTGATTTTTTTCTTGAGTTAAACCCGGTTAAGGTGGCAAGTGACAATAAATTTAGCAGTCTCTTAACTATATTTGCAGAGGAACTGAGGTCTTATGCGCCTTATCAATGGTATCAGATCAATATTTTGGAACATTACTTTTGTACTGTGGTCGTTGCTGTTCCTTGGTATTTTTGTCGCGCCACTCTGTTTTTTAAAATCTGAAAAGCCGGTACGGTGGGGTGTAGGTGTTTACTGCCGTGGTTCAGTAATGCTGGCCCGTATTGTAATGGGCATTCGTGTAGAAATTCGTGGTTTAGAGCATTGCCCTAAAGAAGGCGGCTTTATATTGGCGGCGGCGCACCAAAGCAATATGGACCCTATGTTGGCCTATTGTATTCGCGGCGATGTAACCGCCCTTGCTAAAAAAGAGCTGTTTTCGGTGCCATTCGTTGGGCCAATTCTCGCAAAAATGCAGATCGTGTGCATTGATCGTGGAGCCCATAATGCTCACAAGGATATGGATGATGTAGCGAGGCAAGTGCTTAAGCTTCAGCGCCCTCTTATTGTGTATCCACAGGCAACACGTGTGCCTATTGGCAAAACTAAAAAGCTGAAATCCGGCGCTTATTTTTTACAACAGGATACAGACTTGCCTGTTGTGCCAGTTGCCACCAATACAGGCTTGTTCTGGAGCAAGGGCTTCTGGCACCGGTCCGGCACGGCTGTGTATGATATTGGCGAACCCTTTCCTAAAGGCCTTAGTAAAAATGCCTTTATGAAGCGTATGGAAGCGCATGTGGTGACACGGAGTAATGAATTAGTGTCTGAGGCGGGGTACGGGAACCTCTTACCTTAAAAACCTTCTGTGGTTACGCTGTTGTGGTTTGTTCAGCCCAGAAACGGTGCAGTATATCGAGGCTGCTGTGCCCAAACTCGGGTACTAAGGATGTGGCACGGTCGTTAGACACATTTGGTACTGTATAATCAATGGTGCCGAAACTACCCGTATAACCAATGGCTTTACCAAGCTCCCCCAATGTAACGTCCGCTGTTGCGGCGCAATTTATGATGCCTGATGTGTTGGTGTCTATGGCAGCTTCAATTAAGTTAGATATCATTTGGTATCTTATGCAATTGAAGCGGGATTTTGCAGATAAAGTTATAGTGCCGTCGCCATTTAACAGCCGAAAGATATTGTTTGGGCGCATGTTTGCACCGAAAAGGGATGTAGGGCGCAAAATAAGAGGGTTCGCTGTATATTCTTGTACTAAGGCTTCCGACATAAGCTTAAAACTTGGATAGCCCCCAGGTAGGTCTTCGATGAAAATATCATCGCTTTCCCGGTTTAGTTTTAAACTTTTTTGGTCTTCTATGGCCGGTTTTATGGCTGGTGTGTAAACATCGACAGAAGAGATATAGACAAACTTTCCTTTGGTCTCTTTGGCTATTGTCTCCAGCAACAGGAAGTTATCACTTATGGACTGGAAAAGGTTTTTTGGTGCTGTGCGAAAGTGGGCTTTTGCTGCGCAATACACAATTAGGTCGTATGATTTTATGGTGGGGAGAGGGTCGCCTCTTACAAAAGTGTCTGCATTCAAAGCATCAGATAGATATTTACCGAGCCCTGCGCCTGCGCCAATGATAAGGGTTTCTTTAGACAAGCGTGCAATCCTTTGAATTAAAAGAAAGAATTTCTATTTCCCCCTGCTATGTTACTTTGATAAACTTAACACTAGTGGCACGAAACATGCAAACTACTGATACAAATGCCTGATGTAGGCCCCTAAATGAATACCTCTTTTCCCAACCCGTTGAATGGCAAGTTCTTACGATGAAAAATAGTCCGCTACAAATTGGTTTGGTACAAATTAATAACAGTTTTTCGGGTCAGAATTACTTGCCCTATTCGGTTGCTTGTTTGCAAAGCTATGTAGAGGAACATGCCCAGTGCGCTGACAGGCTTGAGTTTTTGGACCCGGTTTATAAGCGTCAGCCTATCTCTGACATTGTGGACCATTTGCAGCAAGCTGATTTGGTTGGGTTTTCAACTTATGTGTGGAACGCCAATATTTCCCTAGAAGTTGCACGGCGCCTTAAGGCGAAAAACCCTGCCCTTTTCATTGTTTTTGGTGGCCCGCAAGTGCCGGACTGTTCAGAGGCATTTCTGCGAGAAAATGCATTCATTGATCTAGCTGTGCATAATGAAGGAGAAACGCAGTTCACTGCCCTGCTCGATTCTCTGGCACAAGGAGAATTAGCAACTGGCCTAGCCTTGCTTTTGGGGGCGAGTTACATTGACGCGGATGGTGTTTACATGCGGGCGCAAGATGCGCCTAAAATACGAGACCTGGCGGCTATTCCCTCGCCATTTTTAAACGGTATGTTCGATGCGCTGGTGGAGAAAAACCCAGAAGAAAGCTGGATTGGGCTGTGGGAGACAAACCGTGGGTGTCCGTTTCAATGTACTTTTTGTGATTGGGGTTCTGCTACGGCTTCGAAGCTCAATAAATTTGAAGAGGAACGCCTGCTAGGCGAAATCCAGTGGTTTTCCGACAACCATATTGATTATATTTTTTGCTGCGATGCAAACTTTGGTATTTTGCCTCGGGATATCGAAATAGCCAAACGGGTGGCGGAGATGAAGGATAAAACAGGCTATCCCGTTGCTCTGTCTGTTCAGAATACAAAAAATGCCACAGAACGTGCCTATGAAGCCCAGAAGATTTTGGCTGACGCCGGGCTGAACAAAGGTGTGGCTTTATCGATGCAGAGTTTGGATGAAACTACGCTTAAAGCCATTAAGCGGGAAAACATCGCGCTGGAAACCTACTTTGAACTACAGCGCCGTTTTACGTCCGATAAAATTGAAACATATTCCGATTTAATTCTTGGCTTGCCGGGCGAAACCTATGACAGCTTTATCAAGGGTGTTGATGGCTTGATAAATTCGGGGCAGCACAACCGAATTCAATTCAACAATCTTTCTATTTTGCCGAACGCAGAGATGGGCGAAGCTGCCTATCAGGAGGCGCACGGCATGGAAACAGTACGCAGTGAAATAATAAATATACACGGCTCTAAATTAGAACTGCAGGATGATGTGGCCGAATGGCAGGACCTTGTTATTGCCACCCATACAACCCCGAAGGATGACTGGCGCAAGGTTCGGGCTTTTTGCTGGATGGCTGGCTTTTTGCATTTTGATAAAATAATGCAATATCCGCTGATCATTGCGCACGAGCTGGCAGGCGTTTCCTATAGCTTGATATTTGAACGCTTTATGGAGCAAGCCACAGAGGGGGATGCCTATCCTCTGGTGTCTGAAATCGCGCGCTTTTTTGACGTTGAAGCAGCGCGAATACAGGCTGGCGGTACGGAGTATGTCTATTCAGAAGAGTGGCTGGGTGTTTATTGGCCTGCTGATGAATATATGTATATCAAGCTAACAGCAGAAGAAAAATTCGAGGAATTTTACGACCAAGCAGGCCGTTTGCTGGTTTCTATTATTCAAGAAAATGCCCTTCAAAAAAATGCAGATTTAGGCGCTGTTTTGGCTGAAGCAATCCGGGTGAATAAAGCAATGGTAAGCCAGCCATTTGTGAAAGATGACATTGAGCTCGCATTGAAATTCAACATTCTCGATTATTGTGACGCCATAAAGGTTGGGAAAAATATACCGCTGAAAGCAGAGGATAATTTTTTAACAGTTGAGCGATCTCAGCGGGTTTATGCGGATTTTAACAAGTGGTGCCAAGAAGTTGTCTGGTGGGGCAATAAGAAGGGCGCTTACTTGTATAATCGTAAAATCAATAATGTAGAATTAGCCGGGCATTATTGATGAAAACACGGCTGCTTCATGGATTGGGTCGTGAAACCAGTGTTGTGGGGCTGGGGGCATGGGGCCTTGGCCGCGTTTCTGTTGGTGCGACATCTTACGGGGAAATGTCGGCTGCAACTGCCCAAACATGCCTTGAAGCATCGTTGGATGAAGGGGTCACTTTCATTGACACTGCACCGCCGTATGGCGACGGTGAAAGTGAACGTAGAATTGGTGCATTTCTACAAGGCCGCCGAGAAAAGGTGCTGGTCGCAACGAAAGTTGGCTGGAATGCTTTTGATGAAGGCGCTGATTTTTCCGTCGCGAGTATAGAAGCATCGCTAGATGCTAGCCTCAAGAGGCTTGATAGCGATTATATTGACCTGTTGCAGCTTTATAATCCGCCTGCTGATGTATTGGAGAAAAACCCACATCTGGTTCGGTGCCTTGAAGGCCTTGTTGCCAGTGGCAAGGTTCGGGCTTTGGGGCTTTCTGTTAAGGCCCCTGCTGATGCCTTGCCGCTGCTAGCGCATTATGCCTTTTCCGCTGTGCAAACGAATTTCAACATGCTTGATTTGCGGGCGCTGGAATGTGGGTTGTTGGACTATTGCGTTGATAATCACATAGATGTGCTGGCGCGCACGCCTCTTTGTTTTGGGTTTTTGACATTGGCTGTAGGCGCAGACACGGCTTTCCGCCCTGAGGATCATCGGTCAAGCTGGCCGCGTAGCCAGTTATTGCAGTGGGAGCAGGATGCTCACCGGGCGCATGAAATAGTTGAAAATTTTCTTTCTGAACAGGAAGACGGGCACAGCCCTGCTTCCCGAGCTATTCGGTTTTGTTTGCAGCATCCGGCGGTAAAAACCGTTTTATGTGGAGCCATGACACCGGAGGAAGCTCGTGAAAATGCGCAAGTAGGCAAGCAGGCACCCTTAAAACAAGGTGTGCTAGAGAAGGTTTTGGCCCTTTACGGGACAGATATTATTTAATAAAAACAACAGGTTATATAAGTTTTGTAGGCTATATTTCGTTAGGGGAATTTGTTTTTCGTAAAGCTTTTATCGCGGGAAAGTGAAGAAAAACTCGTGCTAAGGGGGCTTGTAGATAGTCCCTGCTGCCCTAAAATGGTATAAAGGCAATGCGGAGGGTCCAATGGACAAACTACCTGAAAAAATGGTTAGCCTTGAAGAAATAGCGCAGCAGCTAACGCAGCACCATGCAAAGTATGGCGAGCCTAGTGGCTTGTCGCTGGGCAAGGTTGGCACGCTTTTGAAAAAAACGGCGGCAGTTATGTTTCCGCAATATGCCGTTGCAGAAGATGATAGCTTAACGCTGGAAGAGCGCCTTAGCACGCTTGAAGACGCTTTTTACCATATAGTTGAACCCTTATGTAAAGATAAGGATGTTGGCTGTAGCCGGTCTCTTGTGCAGCAGTTTATGGCTGAATTACCAGAAATAGCCCGCCTTAGCCATTTGGATACTGAAGCGTTGATTGACGGTGACCCAGCCGCTCATTCCATGGAAGAAGTCGTGCTTTGCTACCCTGGGTTTTTTGCAGTGGTAGCCTACAGAATTGCTCACCAGCTGTATAAGCGGGACGTGCCGCTGCTGCCGCGTATGCTTACTGAATATGCGCATAACCGTACGGGAATTGATATTCATCCCGGCGCGCAAATTGGCCATTCCATGTTCATTGACCATGGCACGGGTGTCGTGATTGGTGAAA
>JAESQS010000248.1 GCA_016765035.1 Kordiimonadaceae bacterium
TCTACTTCATGCGTTTACATCTCTGCGGCATATTTTCCAAACCAGCCTACCAAAACTACTAACAACAAGGGCTCGCAATAAATACATAAGCACCCTACCCTGGGCTGACCCCACGTTGTCTCATGTTGCCCCTGTGTTGCCCCTGTGTTGCCCCTGTGTTGCCCCTGTGTTGCCCCTGTGCTGCCTCAGTTTTATTGAATTTTGGCTCATAAATTCCGTCATAGGCAAAACCTGTCTGTTGCTATAGGTTTCGCCTTTACCTATTGCCGGTTGTGATAAAATAATTTTAGGAGCGCACAATGACAATGCAGACCCTTAATACTGGTAAAAGAAGGCTTGGCTTCCCTGCCCAGTCTTCAATAGCGCAGCCTATTATTCTCCGGCATCTACCATGGCATCTTCCCCGGCATCTTCCCTTGCCTCGCCTCTTTCTGCTGTGGAAAAGAATAGTAGCAGGGCTTTGCATCGCTATGGCTGGTTACAGCACAGCCAATGCTGGCCCCGCAGATTTTAGCAAACCGCAGACCGTTAAAATTCAGGGCTACAATGGCCATGCAATGGAGCCTTTCATCAGCAGGGATGGCAGTTTGCTTTTCTTTAACAACCGCAACCAATCAACCGATCAGACTGATATTTACCTCGCGAAAAGAGTGACTGACCTGCAATTTATCTTTGTTGGCCCTTTGCAAGGCGCAAATTCACAGGCGCTTGATGGCGTACCAAGCATGGACAGGCAGGGTAATTTCTATTTTGTTTCCACCCGGCAGTATAACAAAACAGCCAACACGCTTTGGCAGGGGCAACTCAGGCCACCGGGTCGGATCATAAACCTGAAGCCCCTTGCCGGAAATGTATCCCGGAACAAAGCCTTATCATTAAACATTGATGCCGAAGTCAGTGCCGACGGCAAAAGCCTTTATTTTACACAAAACCTGTGGGATCGCTCCGTGGGCGGGATAAAAACATCCAATATTTTGCTGGCCCGTAAAAACCGCTCTGGGCGTTTTTTCCGAGCCGTCAATGCAAAGGCCTTATTCAAAAACATTAACTCCAACCTGTTGGAGTTTGCCCCGGCCATTACTACAGACGAATTAACCCTTTATTTCACTCGAGTTAATAAAAAATCACTACAAAAAGGCCTCGAAAATGGCTTTGGCCTCTATGTAGCTACCCGCCCAAATCGCAAATCCGCTTTTGGTAAACCCAAACGCATCAAGGCGGCAAAAGGCTATGTTGAAGGCGCAACAGTTATTGGCAATGGCTGTGCCATTTATTTTCACAAGCGGGTCAAAAACACGTTTAAAATTCAGTATGCCCGCAAGCTTGATTGCCGCCGTAAGTAACACCCTAGAGCGTATCTGGTTCAATTAGTTAATTTCCACCCACGCCCCTACGCAGCCACCCCACAGTGCATCCTAGCGGGTGGTTAGGTAGGGAGAGTGTGGGCTGGTGATGCATAGTAAACCGGATATGCTTTAAAAACGAGGTTGATGGGGACTCGGCCCGGGAGGTTGGGATAGATAGTTTAACGGGAGCGCCGAAAGAATTTTTCTTTTTCTTTAAACGGCAACAGTCTGTGTCTTTCGTCCCGACATTTGATGCATTGGCTTTGGGCCATATATAACCTGCCCCCCTCAAAGAGGCGTGGCCGGTAATTTTTCAAACAAAGGTTCCAACGCAAGGGCAATAGCCAACAAGCGCTCATCGCTACCTTCTGGGCCATCAAGTTCTAGCCCCACAGGCAGGCCGCCCTCTGTCAGGCCAACAGGCAAGCTAATACCGGGGATGCCCGCATTGCTGCCGGGGTCAGTGTTGCGAATATATGTCGTAAAGGTAGGAACGCTGCGACCATTATGGTCAACTTCGTCAATGATACCTTCAATGAAACCGGCTGGCAGAATTGTGGTGGGGAAAACGAGTGCATCCACCTTATTTTTTCTGAAATAGCGCACATAAAGGCCCTTCAGCGTCTCTCTGTGTTCAATAATCGCTGCATGATAGGTTTCTTTTGGCATGATGCCGTCAGGGTGCCCATCTTTATTGCTATCTTGCGCCATAGCGGAAAATATCCCTTTAACATCAGGACTTTGCGTTTTGGCTGCTACATCAAAAAAGCTCACTCCGACTTTATAGTCGGCAAGGTATTTTTCTAAATCAACCATGCCCTCATAGAGCGCAATTGGAAAACTGGTTTTTTCATTAACAGACATCAAGCCCGGCATATCTACTTCAACCAATGTCACACCAGCCGCCTCAAGGCGCTTGAGCGCCAATACCATTACTGCTGCGATTTCAGGGTTTAGATCTTCATAAAATGGCTGCCGTGCAACACCCAAACGCAGTGTTTTTACATCTGCCGGAATTGTAACCTCCGGCGTGTTGGCCATGACACTATCAAGCAAAGTAATATCTGCCATAGTCAAGGCGAGTGGGCCGGGTACATCTCGTGTATGCGCCACGGGCGTTATAGCCTCAGCGGAGTAGCGGCCCATACTGGGGCGAAACCCGATAACCCCCACAAGGGCTGCGGGTAACCGCACAGAACCCCCTGTATCTGTGCCTATTGCAGCAGTTACTATACGGGCGGCCACAGCCACCGCTGCCCCCCCACTACTGCCGCCTGCAAAACGGCTGATATCATAAGGGTTTTTTACCGGGCCAAAGTGGGCATTATTGCTGGTAATACCAAACGCCAATTCATGCATATTCGCCTTGCCAACAATACGGGCACCCTCGGCTTTCAACCGCGCGATGATAGGGGCATCCTCCTGAGGGATAAATCCCTGCAAGGCGGGCGTACCAGCAGTGTTAGGCAACCCTGCCACATGTATATTGTCTTTGATTGCCAAGACCATGCCCGACAAGCGCCCTATGACTACATCAGGCTCATCATGGGCATCTGTTAATGTTATGAAGGCATTCAAGTCCGAAAGGGCACGCGCTTTTATAAGGCTAACTTCCAGCGGGCTAGGTTTTACTACATTTAAAGCGCGTTTTTCTTGGTCTGGCGTCTCCTCAGAACAGGAAGCCAGAAAGAAACCCGCCATTAGCGACCCTATGAATTTTAACATTACTCAATTCTCCTCACAAAAACAGAGGAAGGGGGGCAATGCCCCCTATTCCGGCTTTTCACTACTATCAAAAAGTACATGGGGGGATTAGAATTTTACGATCCCTGTAATACCAAATGTTCTGGGAGCGCCCCAGGTGCCAATAACTCCGGGACCAATGATATAGGTATGGTTCACATAGCTATAATCTGTGAGGTTTTTACCCCAGAGGGCCAGCCCGTAGCCACCATCTGAAGATGTCCATGCTATCCGAGCACTTAGCAATTTCATTGCCTCGGAAATGGTATCATCCGAGAGATAATCAAACCGCTGTTCGTCCGTAAAGCTATATTGCAAATTGAAGTCAAGTCCGCCCATATCATTAGCGATCGGCACATAATAGTCTGCCGAAATATTGAAAGAATGCTCGGGTGCCTGACGCAACGTTTTGCCTGATAGGTCAGCGCCATTGATAACAAGGTCTTTAACCTCCGTATCAAGATACGCATAATTTCCGCTAATGCTAAATTGCTCTGACACTTGCATATCAAATTCAAGTTCAACCCCTGTGATTTTAGCAGACCCAATATTTGTTGTCAGGAATGTGCCAAACGGCGAGGAAGGAACAGGGCCAAAGCGCACAATCTGCAAGTCCGTGTAATCCATATAGAAAGCTGTGGCATTCAACCGCAGCTTTTGATCAAATAATACACTTTTGAACCCAAGTTCATAATTGATGGCGTTTTCCGGTTCAACAGAATCAGCGGCCGCAGCAGCCACCCCTTGCGATCCCGCAAAGCCACCGCTTTTAAAGCCAGTTGCAACTGTTACAAAAATCATTAAATCGTCATTTGGGCGGTACTGTAATGTTGCCATGGGAGAAAAATCTGACCACGTATCACCCGCAGGAACACGGAAGGTTTCGGCGACGATGGCCAAACTACCACCAACACCGGCACACGCAGAAAAGTTTGGAAACCCGGCAGCAGCCCGAACTTCTTCTGGCTGGCCGCAGTTCACTGCTGTGGCGATATATTCTTTTTTATCATGTGTGAACCGTGCGCCAGCAATGGCCGACCATTTTTCAGAAAAGTCCCACTGAGCCTGCCCGTAAACCGCATAAGACGTGGTTTCATTCTGCGTGCGTGTATATTCGTTACCAACGACTATTTGCCCTGCGGCTTCACTATTCTGGTCTAACCGAAACTCCTCAGGCCGGTCCGTTTTTTCTTTGAAGAAATAGAGCCCCCCCACAAAGCCAAAATCCCCATCCAGCTCAGAAGTCCAGCGTAATTCCTGTGAAAATGTATCAATATCTTCGGTGACATGGTCATTCACATCAACGCCGAAAACGCCGTTTGCCAGATCAAATCCACCGCCTGCGGGCGCACCAATGGAGGGCATTTCCCAATCAGTTTGAACATTGCGGAAAGCCGTAATCGTTGTCAGCTTACCTGTATCAAAAGTGATATCCCCTTGGAGACTAATCCCTTTTGCTTCCCTGTCGGCGAAACCATCTAGGGGGGAGGAAGATGTTTGCGGACGATTAGATCCTAAGGATTGTGCAACGGTAATATAATCAAAATTCCCATTCACAAAGGGGAAACGCCCGGCTTCCTCTCTATGGTCTTCCATATAATCTGCTGATAACAACCAATCACTATTATCAAGGCTCAGAAGGAACTGACCACGGGCAGAAGTCGTATCTTCGTCATTCACATCTTTATTCAGCAATGTGTTGCGAACATAGCCAGAATGCTGCCTGTGGTTCACCACAATTTTAGCCGCTAAATTGTCTGTCACAGAGCCATTAATCAGCCCCTGAATTCGAAAAATGCCCTCATTCCCAACTGTAGCTGCAACTTTGGCAGAAAAATCATCGGAGGGTTTCTGTGTAACAACAGATATAGCGCCACCAATGGTATTTCGGCCAAACAATGCCCCTTGGGGGCCTTTCAACACTTCAATGCGTTCTAGGTCAAATGCGTCAAAATTTACGCCTGCGCCACGCCCGATATAAACACCATCAAGAAATAAGGCTACCGAGTTATCCAGCCCGGCACCATCATCAGCAGATCCAACGCCGCGCATGGAAAAAATCGCCTGCCCCGGAGAAAACTCCCCGTACGCCAAGCCCGGTGTATTCATTGCAATGCTTGTGGCGTCATGAATATCTGCTTTTTCAATTTGGGCAGCACCCAAAACCGACACCGTAATTGGAACATCCTGAACATTCTTCGCACGCAATGAAGCCGTTACAATAATTTCTTCCAAAGCTTCTGTTTCAGCCCCTTGAGCGTGGGAGGATATACCCCCTAAAAAAGCAGCCACTAAAGCTGAGCCGGACAATAATTGACTTTTAAACGATATATTCATGACACTCCCCTGTTCATTCAGACTATTTTTCATTTATGCTATTTTTGTTACCAGTGATGTTTGTGAGTTATTCGCCCCCTCAAAGGCAAAAAACCTGCGCTCGCGGATATTCCTTTGCATTTATTAACCGACCAATCGGTTAATAATATAAGGATATTGCTCACTGAACGGTATCTAGCTCCCCCTAAAAACCAACATCTTCGATCAATCGCAGGAGGTTCGTTGTTGAAGGCCAACCACCTGCACTGTATTTCTTACAAGCCGACATAGAGTTTACGCTATACCTAGTCATTGTAATATTAATACTTTATTTTTCAATAATATAGAAAACAAGTTAATTCGTCTGTCCTATCAAAGAAGGACAAAGTGGAGACTTCGGATAAAGCTGCCTAGTAGTAGGTTAATATTGGAAATTAAGCCGTGTTGGTGCTGACATCGCTCATGAGATAGATACAAACTAGAACGAACAAGCCTTCCGTACCTCCCTCTAAGCCCCCAATTACATCTACTGTTTTTTTTGGTGGGCGAAAAAGGCCGGGGATACTGATGTTACATACAGGGAAAAGGCTAATCAGCATCAGTGTTCAATGCTTTTTGAACCTACACAGGTTCACACCTGTTTAGTTGCTGCCTCTATAGCTTCAGCTATGACATCTTGATCGCCAATATGGTTGGCCAAAATTAGAATAAGCTTGGCATTGATAAGAAGGCTATCTTCATCACTGCGCCCATCATGCATCTGTAGAAGCATTTGATACACATCATCAGGCGCCTCTATGTTGGCCTTCAGCCTTAAACTCTGTTTTTTCATGCCTGTTTTCTTTCCTGAGCCAACGCAGTTTTTAGGGCATTGGTTATGTCTAACGCAGTTGCCGCCTTCCAGCGGGCGGCAACGACTTGATCTGGCCGAACCAAATAGGTCGCCCCGTCACAGGCACCGTATCGCTCTGCCGCTAGGCCGCCCAGCGGCTAAGCAACGGCTTTCACATCGACATCCGCAAGCAAAGCCTCTTCGGTGTTTCCAAAATTCAATACTGTGAAAGAGCCCCCAAGCATCTCAAGTAACCAACCCTCACGACCACCACAGGATAATGGCGCATCAATACAGGGGTGGCCCGGCGCTGGCCCTTTCCCCTGCCAATCGTCCCCGTCAGGGGTAGAAAGCTGGCTATTATAATAGGGCGTGGGTGTAGATAACCGCCCCGAATTCACAAAGGGGCGGGCAAATGCATATGTGCCAGCCAAATCAAGTACCGCATCCCGAAACGCCGTTGAAATAGCATTTTTTGGTGTCAAAAAATCAGTTGCGCGGGTGGAATGGAGAATATTCTCATCTGCGCCCATGGTACGCTCGTCATTATAGCTTTCCAGCAAGGCCGAAGGTGCTATGCCACGTATGACAAAACCCAGCTTCCACGCAATATTTTCGGCATCCGAGAAGCCGCCATTTGCCCCCCTTGCGCCAAAAGGAGAAACTAGATGCGCGCTATCCCCAACAAAAATAACTGGCCCATGGACAAAGCTCTCCATGCGGCGGCATTGGAACGTATAGACTGAAAGCCATTCTATCTCATAGTCAAGGTCATCGCCCAACATGCCTTTTATATAAGGCGCAACATTTTCGGGCTTCATGACTTCAGCCCGGTCGATATCCCAGCCTAATTGAAAGTCCAGCCGCCAAATATCATCTGGCTGCTTGTGCAATAAGGCTGTGCGCCCCCGGTTAAAAGGCGGATCGAACCAGAACTTACGCTCTGACGGGCTTTCATGCTGGAATTTAACATCAACAATCAGGAAGTTATCTTCAAAAACCCGCCCTTGGAAATCAAGTTGCAAACATTCACGAACCTTGGAATGACTCCCGTCACACGCCAGCACATAGTCTGTTTCAAGCGTATAATCACCATCTCTCGTGGTGATAAAGAGCGTTGCAGCGCCCCCATGAACATCAATATCTTTCACCTGATGACCCCAGCGGATTTCCACATTGTCCATCCGCTCCAATGCGTCGATCATTATATCTTCAGCGGAATATTGCGGGATGTTTATAAAAGCGGAATTCTTCTGGTTTTTCTCAGGCAACATATCGAACTGATATATGGGCTCTTCCTTCTCACCTTGATACACTTTGCCAATATTCCAAGTGACACCTCTGGCAACAATCTCGGCACCCACCCCAAGCCGATCAAATATATCCAAGCTTTGTTTGGCAAAACAAATTGCCTTGCTACCCGCCGCAATGAAGTCAAAAGCCGTAACAAGAATGACCGCGTGGCCTTTCCGCGCTAGATCCAATGCAACGGCTAATCCAATCAACCCAGAGCCAACAATAATGAAAGAATGGCGCGCCTTCCCCTCGCCTGAAAGCTCAGGCGCTTTAGCATATGTCTTTTTCTTAA
>JAESQS010000249.1 GCA_016765035.1 Kordiimonadaceae bacterium
AAGAGAGGCTGGTATCAGGCTGATTGTTTGCTATATACAAATGATAGTAGAATTTAAGGAAGGGCTGATGGGGGATAGAATGGCAGAGGAAAGACACTATCTAAAAGCTCAAATTGGGCATGTGCCTGCAAGGTATCAGGATGATGTTGCCACCATTGAAGCCATTATTCGGGATGGTTTTGCCGTATCGGCCAAACCTGTCCCTCGCCGTTCGGTGCCTAATCCACCCAGCCCTGATTATGTAAAGCCGGTTAAAAAACTGAAGCCCGGCCAAGTGCTGAAACCCAAAAAAGACCCGATAAACCTGAACCACTATAATCCCGGTAAAATCCTGCGGATTGTCTTGTTTGGGGATGTTCTTGAAACAAACGCACCAGAAGCACCCCGTTATGATCTCTTTGTTGAGGTCAATAAAAAGGAAATGACCCGGCCAAAATATTGGACAGCTATCCGAGAACAACTCACTGCCCTGCCTCACCCTGTGTACCTGCGGGTTGATTATGCCCGCAAGGTCAATGCCATGCTGCGGGATAAAGAACCCTTTTATACCTATGTATTGACAGAAGGCGTCCTTCTTCATGCAAATGATTGCAATATCTGGCCTACTGAACCTGCACCTGTAAATACAACACCTGCACAAGCAGCAGAGGGCCAGATGGCCCGTTTTATGGAAGAAATTAAAGCGCATAAGAAGCGCCAGAAGTTCTATTGGAACAAAAAGCGTTGCAGGCTAACAGGCTTTGAAGTCCGCAACACCATAGAACAAGCTTATCATATGGTGCTCACTTTGCACCAAGGTCACAGCTACCCTGAGCAAGACCTTACTTTCCTTCGTAACAGAGCAGAAGCCATTGCGCCCAACCTGAAACAAGCATGGTTCTACCAGACAGAAACCTATGAGGAAGAGTTCGACTTATTACGCCGTGCGCATACTGGTACACACAAGGCAACCGAGTATGAAATAACCGAAGAGGAAATCGGCCTGCTCACCTACCGGCAGAAAACCCTGCTCAAAATGGCACAAAACCTCTGCACCAAGAAAATAGAAAGCCTGACATAACCCGCAAGAAGTCGTGAACTACTAGTTGAAGAAACTTGTAATTTCAAACACACAGAACAGGCAGATGTGCCGTTTATAGTTATCAGTGTGACAACCCGAAAAAAAGGGTCGTTCTTTTAGACTGCTTATCGCCAGAAGCGGACACTAAATGCGCCATTTTGAAATGTATATGTTTAGTCCCAGAGTGTGATGGGTGCCACCCCGAAGTAAAGTCCCAATTGGACTAGGCGTCCTAGCCAATCTTTAGCCTCCTCGGTTTCCTATCCTCAACAAAGTGTAATTTTTGTTGAGCTGAGTTGTGATTATTTGATCTTCCACAATAGAGAGGCTTCCTGGTGCCATTCCTTCAGCTGCTTGCTTAGGCGACGGACGAATTTCTCATTCATGCCAGCCGATATGGCCTTTACCTGTATTTCGTCTACGCAGTTAGGGAATATATTCAATATACTTTCCAAGGATGAGAGTGTATTGTTCACGTTCATCTGTGCACGGATGGCCAATTTTTTCCAGTAACGCCCAGTTACCTCTCCGGCCTTTTTCTTGGATACTATCTTCATCGCTAGATTCTCGTATCTTGGATCTCCGGTATAGGGAAGGTAGCTTGAAATGTCATAGAGAGGGGCAAGGATCACCTCATTACCATGACCAAGCAACAGCGAATAATTCTTTGCATGCGCATCTGTCCCGATGACCAACCAATTGAAGAATAAGGCCTCCATGAAGCGCAGTTTGTCCTTGTCCGGATTGGTTGTTGACTCCAACAGTTCAAGTATATGTTCTGGGTTTGGGCCACCGTCTGATTGATATTTGAGCTCTGGGGCAACACCAAAAGCCTGGCACAAGTCCTCCATATGGATGCGTCGAAGCAATCCATTTTCGTCAGTATGTCTGTCAAAACGCGTGATGACGATCGCGCTCTCTTCACCAAACTGCATAACGTTACACTCAGTGGTAATGAGATTGAGTGAAGTCGACAACCACAAGCAGAAGCACTCATTGATTTCTTGGGCTTCAAAGCCGGGGATAGGTGGTTTTAGTATGTGTGTAGTGGCGGCTCGGCCTGTCGGAACCGACCAATTCGACCCGTCAAAAAATAGGGCTGTTTTACGCTGCGCACCGGCAAGCGAAAACTGGCCCTTGTCACTCGGTTTTCGCCAAGCCGTTTCATCTTCGCGAAGGGTTCGCAAGCGTTCCTCGACATCGGCTTCAGTTAAAGGTTCATAACCAAATTCCGTATAGGGGTGATCGGTGACAATTTGTATGGCTCCGGGGCAGTCTTTGCCCATGTGAGCTAGGAGAGCATGGGGGTTTTTGTATGAGACTTCAAATTGCTTTGCCCATCGTTTACGGACCGCATCATTGTCCGGAAGCAGACCGTTAAAGAAGTTGCTGACATTATGTCCTTCATGACGCTTTACATCCAGTGGCATGGATAGCGACAGAGGTAATCCAGTGTCTTTCTCAAGCCATTCATCCGCATATTCGAAGGAATGGCGACCAGACTCCAACTGCACGAAATCACCCAAATACTCTTGGTCCATATAGACATATAATTTACCCATGCTAATCAACCTTCATTTCCGTCTCTGAGCTTCCCAATGAACTTTTGTAGTTCTTCGTTGGTTGCTGCGGGAATTTCCGGGTACATGCCTTTGGCAACCTCTACAATTCTCCCCATGTTCACAGGGCGATCTGGTCGAATGAAATAGGCTTGTATTTCTGCATTGGTAAATTTAGCGCTTTGGGTCATCGCTTTTATTAGCGAGACTTCCTTTGGTTCCAGATGTGATTTGTCCAGTTGCGAAATCATTGTTTGCAATAATGATTTCTTTTCCGGCTGCCTTTCCTTCTTCGGCTGCATTGCGTCCAGTTTCACGTCAAGCACCCGTAGGCACTTGAGGACGCGCCCAAGTTCTGCGCGACTCTTACCATTCTCAATCTCGGATACCCAACGCTGACTGGTGCCAAGTTCCCCGGCCAAATGGGCTTGGGACCACCCTTTCTGCTGTCGCGAGAGACGGATAAGACGGCCTATATCAATAGCGGACTTTATTTGCATCACATCACCTATTACCGGTCGGTAATTATATACATAAACTACCAATCGGTAATATGTCAACAATAATACCGATTGGTAATAAAGTGTGATTATAATTGTATGGTAATAAAGGCCTCCTAACCTCCTCCCCGTAATTAGGGCAGTTTCTAAGGTTCGGTTTTTCTGTAAAACGTTGATCAGAGGACCAAATCATGTCTGATTTTGGTAATGAAAGGTGACTACATGATATGTCCTTATGTACAATAAGGTACTCGCGAACACCGGACAGTTAGGACGACACTTACATCTGAAAGTCAACGCTCGTCTCATGTCCGCAATGGGTCAATCAGCGACCGTTCATACATAAATGGCTATTGGTTTCTTTCTCGCCATAAGCGGTCATAGTAGTTCTTCAACATGCTTTGGTGTTCGACACCATTGCAGACCAACCCGGTCAACCGTATCGACGAACTGTTACCTTGAATCTTCAGCGACAATCCGCTCGAAAAAGCCGTGCAGCCAAGACTGATCAGGCGGTTATCTAAAAACACATAAGGCTTTACCAGTTTTTAAGTTTACTTAAGCTGTTTTTTCTTGCGGTGAAACGCGAACCAAGCCAGCCACAAAATACTGGTTATGCCAATAGCTGTGAAGAGGGCGGGCCTTGGGTTTTCAAGGGAGCTTACCGATCCGGCCCAGGCGGCAATGGTTACATATGGCACGGTGCTTAGGAGCCATGCGGTAAGGAACCGCCCGAACGGCATCTTGGTGGCACCCGCGAGGCACGCGCTGACTTCAGGGATGATCGGTGCTGCACGTGACAGAAGGATCTAGACAAAGCCGTCTCGTTGAAAGGTCTGCCTAGCCTCCATAATTTTCGTCTGGTCTTTACTGATCAAATTAAGCATGGCATCTCCGAAGTGGCGGCTCAGAAAGTAGCCTGAATATCCTGCCAGCAAGGTGCCTGTAAGGGCGGAAAATGCGCCCGTAGGAAAGCCCAGAAAATATCCGGCAAGGATAGTGATTGTAAGCGTAGGCACGGCAATAAACAGGTCTGCAAACAGCAACAGCGCCACTATTGCCCCGACATAAACCGGTGATAATGCATGTGCTTGCTGAAGCCAATGTTGAATTTGCGCCACACTGAGCCAACCGAAGAATTTGGCAATCAAAAAGGTGCAGGCAAATACGGCCGCAAGGCTGAGAAAAAGCTTAAGCAAGGTTTTCATTTTTTCTTCTTCCTGCCATACCGCAAAGCGATCTCCAATGTTTGACCAAAATCAGCTCGGGAAACTTTTGATTTATTATAGGAGGGTGGCCCCGTGAGGGTCACACGTCGTTTGTTGGAAAACCCCAGACCTTCAGCAGGATAAATTCCCGTCCAGTTTTTGGTGACTTTCATATCACCGTCCTCATCGTGGTGCGCTTTCACCGCCACATGGTCCCGGTCAGTCGTGAAGACAAAAAATATCTCGTTTTGGTCCGCAGGTACGGATTTTATCTCGAGGGCCTTTGCGTGCTTTTTAGGATAACCATCCTTCCCGAACATCATCACACTCAGGACGCCGCCCCGGTCGCTCTGGATGCCAGTTACGCGGATATTTAGCTCGTCCGCTAGAGCACCATTTGTTGCCATCATGAATATTCCAATGCTCAGTATAAATTTCTTCAGGTTCATATGCTTCAAGCCTTTTTCATTATGTGTGTGGCAGCCCGTGGCCAAATCCGGTTGAGGAAACGCAGGAATTTGACTTTGCCAATATCATTGTCGGGCACCTCTTGCTCAATGCCTCGTAGGATGCGCTCAGCTGCAACCGTTGGTGTGAGCTTTGCGGTACCTCGGCCTTCTGTCATTGTGGTGTCGACAAGGGGCATAAAGGCCTGCAACACACATATATTGGTGTCTGCCAGCTGGTGTCGCAGCGCTTGCGTGAAAATATTGAGGCCGCCTTTGGTAGCGCAGTAAACCGCAGAAGTCCTTTTTGGGACCAACGCCAGACCCGAATTGATGCTGAGGATAGCGGAGGGCGCATCTTTCACTAGGGCGGGCAACAAAAGCGCTACAAGCATGCAGGGGCTAGTGAAATTCACTGCAGTTTCATCCGCGATTGTCTCGACCCTGAAATCTTTATCTGTGAATTGAGGTGTATACTGGACAGCAGCATTGTTGATTAATAGGTCGATATGGGGGCTCTGACGGACTAGCTGTTCAGCCAGTGGTGCCAAGCTTTCGGTGTCAGAGAGGTCGGCTTCAAAGACGGTTATGCCCGGAAATTCCTGCTTTAGGGCTTTAAGCTTACTTGCGCTCCTCCCTATGATAAACAGCTGGTTGTTGCTGTGCAGTCTTGCCGCCAACGCTTTTCCAATGCCGGATGTCCCCCCTGTGAGGACAATGGTTTTATGCCTTAAAGAGAATGCCATATGCTTGCGGGTCGCTTTCACAGTATTGGTGTGTAAATGTTGAGCATATATACCGGGCAGTGCCGCTCCAGTAATTAACCTGGGTTAAGACAGACATGGATTTTGAAAATTATTTAAAGGCGACTGGAACGGCCCTCAAACTGTCACGCGGGGATCATGTGTTCCGGCAAGGCGGCAAAGGCGACGCGCTTTACTGGGTGAAGCAAGGCATATTGAAGGCTTATTATGTTTCTGAGGATGGGCGCGAGCAGGTCGAATCATTCCTGTCCACCAGCAACATCATCGGCAGTTTAACAGCGGTCTACGCCGGTGGGCAGAACAGCTTCAGCCTCGTTTGTTTGGAGGACACCCAACTGGTCCGCTTTTCATTCAGCGATATGCGCAGCCTTGCTGCGGACAATAGGCTTATTGCCGACCGAATGACGGACCTGTTGCTGTCACTGGCCATGAAAAAAGAACGACGGGAATATGAATTTTTATGTCTATCGGCTGAAGAGCGCTATCGTTTGTTTCTTGAGCGCCAGCCTAAGCTTGTTAGTAAAATCACGCAGCAGGACATTGCGCTCTATTTGGGTATCACACCCGTCGCTCTCAGTCGGATCAAAAAGCGAATGCAAGTAGAATGAGCCACCTTTTTGATATTCGGCCCTGCCACGACTGCCTGCTTGAAATCATCCGCATATCGACAACGCAGCGTTTTCCCTTTGCTCATAAAATGAGTGTCCACTTAAAACAGGCGGACGCTAACGCATTTGGAGGCATAGCGTAATTGAAACTGGGTCATTCTCGGAATGATCTAATAGGGTAGGTGTTTCGCGTAACACAAACTTTCTACACATCAAGAGAATGACCGCTGGGGGTTCAGTTTGAGACAATAATGAGCAAATGGTAGAGTCTGCTTTATTAGGTGAAAGCCGCTGTACGGGCATACGTCGGTATTGGTCGCGTATCGCCAAAAGCGGACATTGGCCTTTTGGCGTATCTGGGACATTTGTTGTTTAAAATCATACTATTTTTAGTCGACTAAATACGCCCTTAGCTACGCGCGAATTCCAATAGCGGCGATATATTGTAGGCATCGGCTAGTTTGAGCGTAGCGATATAGCGCGCGCGGACTTCACTGTCTTCCAATAGACTGCTACCGCCCCATGTAAAAAGTGGCCTACCCAATTGAGCGCATAGCATATCTGCCATTAACCGGCTGTGGCGACCGTTCCCATTTGGAAATGGATGGACAAAAACGAGTTGGTGGTGAAATCGCACAGCGATCTCATCTTTTGGCATCGTCTCATTTTCTACCCAGTAGCGGACATCGCTTAAGCGCTGCATAAGTTCTGCAGATATCCGGTTAGCGTCCACACCAATGTTCTTTGCAGTTCTTCTATAACCCCCCGCCCAACGCCATACGTCATTAAACATGCGTTTATGGAGATTAAGTACATAGTTAGGTGTTAGCAGATCATTTCGCTGCCTCGTCTTTTGTTGCGACCAAGCGACGGCCGCAGCTATATTATCGGCCTCGGCTTGATTAAGTTCCCCACGTGTAGTGATCCAGGTTGGACGTAGCCCCGCCTGTTCGTCAGGGTCAAGCTGAGAGGCGCCGTCGGCTTCAACAAACAAATCAGGCATTATCCCCGCTTTCAGACGGCGCTAGTGCCCATAGGTCGCGGTCTTTGACATATTCACTAATGTAGGTCGCTACTTCTATGTCAAAATTCAACTTGTCGTCATAACTGAGGCTATCTGGTTTTTGATCTTCTAACAGCATGTATTGACTCACTTGCTGTAGGGCCTTGCGTGCTATAGCTCGAGCTTGCGCATTCACGCTTTGCTCTAAACTTTCCTTTGGGACAATCGCATAAACAACGTTGCAATCCATGGCTTCAGCAACCTGTTTGAGGTTTTTGATGCTGATAGATCCCTGTTCCTCAGACTTCTCTAAGCCCAACATGCTTTGGGGTGTTTTATTTAGCCTTTGGCCCAACTGCGCTGCTGTCATGCCAATGGCATCGCGGATTGCTCTTATGTACCCTTTAGGGGGAACATAGAGCTTTTTCATAACGTCCCGGGCAGCATGGTCTGCCAGCCTTTTGTCTAGCTGCTGCCTTGCGCGTCTTCGGTTTTTATTGAGCATGACACTTCTCCATAAACAGTATATACCCTGTTATTAATTTTTATAATATCAGGTTTATACTGGTTTTTGTCAATATATTACAGTTTATGTCCTGTTTATATAAAATAATAACCAATTAATATACTGTATTTATGCTGTGAAATCTACTTTGTGCCGAGCACTTTTAGACCAAAGAACCTCACCGTTCGCCGTGGTTCATAGCTGCGGTTCTATCTCGAAGTAAAGCCCAGCGCCAAGCACTGTTTGGCTACAATACCCCGCTTAAATTCAGTTCGACAATTGAGGGCGTTGGTCTTTTCATACGTCCAGGAAATAAGTTAGTCGGTTCGATAATTCTGGTGGTAATAGGATGCCTGATTGGATAGAACGTGGGTGACTAAAATCAGCTAAGAGATAATTGATGACCGAACCAAACTTAGTTAATTCCCGCCTCTCACAAATAATCCTGGTCGGGATTAATGAAATTCGTATCGAGATCTATAAGCTGGAACATGAA
>JAESQS010000250.1 GCA_016765035.1 Kordiimonadaceae bacterium
GGCTGCTGTCGGCTTCAATCAGCGTACGTTCGACGGCTGCTGTTGAAAGACGCTCATCCCACAAGGCTTGTGGAAGCGGTACCTTCGCGGCGATATTATCTGCAAATGCTTTTACAGACTGACAACGAGGGCCTTCTGTTCCGTCCATATTCATAGGCCAACCTATGACAAAACCGCCAACATTTTCCTGCTCAACAATTTCCATAATGCGGATAATATCATTTTTAAACTTGGTTCGTTTGATGGTTTCCATCGGTGTGGCCACAATCAGCATCGTATCAGACAGGGCAAGGCCGATCGTTTTTGTACCGGGGTCAATACCTAACAGGCGCTGCCCGGTTTTGAGGCTTTGTTTAAGGTCTGTAATCGAAACTATCTGGCTCATTTAGACATACTCTGCTGGTTAGATGCGCTTTGGTGGGTAGACGCGTTCTGGTGTTGATGTTTTGCAAGGAAACTGGTGGCCCGTAAAACGGCATTTTCCCTGATATTCATATAGAACATTGGCACATCATAGATATGATAATTTTCGCCAGCCAGTTTAAATTGTTGCCAAGCGCTCCTTAGCTTCGCACTAACATAAAGAATGCCATCTTTGCCGCAAGCAGTGCCTGTAAGCGCAGGGAATATGGGGCCAATGGGCATATCTGCCTTTTGGTGGCGAAGCACACCACCTAAATGCATATCACTAGAGGCGCTGGTGCCGATGCGCCAATCAAGCGGATTAGTGCAGAGCATCTGTGAACCTTTGCGTGGCTTGCCCGTTAGGCCAATTGTCGTATCCATATAGTCTAGCAACCGTGCGGGGTCGCCGCCTTGCCCATAGGTTTGATAGGAAATAACGCAGTGTATATCCGAAGGGGAGGCGCAGGCCCCAATGTCAGGGAATGCCCCTAAATCTTCCTCAAGGCTGACAGGCCAGCCAAACAGATAGGCGGCTACCATTTTCTTTTGCAGGGCAGTACCTGTTATCCGCTGCTGCAACAGCGCTAGCAGGTGGGCTGCGCCTTGACTGTGGCCTACTAGAATGAAGGGACGCTCATGGTTGTGGTCGGCAATGAAAGTATCAAATGCCGTAAGGACGTCACCTAAGGCTAGGTCGAGTGCTTTTACGCCATTGCTTGTCTTATCATAGAACGTACCAAAAGTGGCTTGGCGGTAGCGCGGTGCGTAGAGCTTGCCTGCTGTATTGAATGCACTGGCCTGAAGTTTCACTGCCTGTAAATCGACAATTTCATCAGCATCTTTATCCCCATGGGGGGCGTTCCAGTGCGCGCGGTTCAGGTATGTTGTGGGATGCACATAAAATACATCTATGGCAGGCACAGCTTGAGGGCTGGGCAGTCCTACAGGCGTATCCATTGCATGGGATGCATCGCCGGGCAACACGGCCCACGCAGAGCTTGTTGTATAATCAAGGCGCGCGTCGCGTGTATCTTCCTCAAAGCTTTGGCTGGGAATGAAGGCGACTTTTAAAACGCTGTCCATATTGGCGCTGATTAAAATGCCACCTGTGACCATAATCACAATACCAGCTATTATCACGAGCAGAAATACTGCTGCTGGCTTCATCTTACTTTTGGCCATGAAAGCCCCTGTTTTATCTATATTTCATAGGGTTACGGCCAAAACGCCATAATATGGTCGTCTACAACACGTCCGTCTTCGTAGAAAACCGCCTTTTTACGGGTTCCTTCTAGCTCAAAACCAACCTTTTTATAAAGGGCTAGTGCGTGTTTATTATCGCTATGCACATGAAGTTCAATTCTAGTGAGCCTTTTATGCGCTTTCACCCACTGGATGAAATGGCCCAAAAGGTCTGCGCCAACCCCTTTGCAGCGCCAGCCTTTTTTTACTGACATTGAAAAGCAGGTTGCGTGGGTTACGCGGCCTCGCTTGTCTGTCCAATTGTCTAACATGCCAACAATTTCGCCATCTGCCAGTGCAACCAGGCATGTTTCAACAGGGTCCATAAGCTTTTGCGCAATCCAGCGGCGCTGCCGCCATGCGCCCATTTTAAACTCGCTTGGACGGGTAATAAGGTGGTCTGTGGTTTCGAATATAGTGCGGATATAGGCGTTTAAGGCTTTGCCATCAGAAATTTTACCCTCGCGGATGATAACCGGGGATTTAGTTGGGCTTGTTGCGCTGTTGGTTACGGTCATCTTTGCTGATTCTGCTTTTATAGTCTGCTTTTATCGTTTGGCATGAGCCTGTTCTATAAGGGGAATAAGGGGCCAAAGCGAGGGCGCAATGCAAGGACAAAATGCGTAGGCCTGATGCCAACTTTAGATTTCCGCCATTTTCTTTACTTTTTTTTGAAAGACAAGATAGCAGGAAGAGGGGGCATCATTGAACGATAATTTAAATTTTATATAATATTTTCAATGTGTTGCATTATATTTTGCGTGGTTTAAATACGTGTTGTAAGGGGGGGGCGAAATTGATTTTCCGTAAAACTGAGTTGCCTTTTGCATTCTGGCTTGCTCCTGTGCCTTTCAGGCGCTAAGTTCCGCGCTGAATTTTATTGCTTTTTCTGTGTCCTAATAGGGTATTTCAATGTCCGATATTGAACCGGCAACAGTTGCCAAAATTGCGCGTCTTTCGCGCATCAAAATTGAAGAAAACAAACTTGAGCCGCTTGCTGGTGAACTTAACCAGATCATTGGCTGGGTTGAGCAGCTGAATGAAGTCAATACGGATGACATAGAGCCTATGGCCAGCGTCGTGAATGCAAAGCTGCGTTGGCGCGAGGATGTTGTGAATGACGGCAATAAAGCTGAAAGTGTTCTTAAGAATGCGCCAATCACTGAATATAGCTTTTTTGCTGTACCAAAAGTGATTGAGTAGGGCGAACAGATGACTGATTTAACAAAAATTAAAATTTCCGAAGCTCGTGACATGCTGGGCAAAGGCGACATTACATCGCGTGAACTAACGGACGCACATATTGCGGCTGTTGAGGGTTCTGCGCAATTAAATGCCTATGTAGCCACAACGTTTGACCAAGCGCGTGAGATGGCAGATGCGGCTGATGCAACAATCAAAGCAGGTGATGCCAAAGGTATGACAGGCATTCCTATTGGCGTGAAAGACTTGTTCGCGACCAAAGGTGTGCATACGCAAGCTTGCTCAAAAATTCTGGATGGCTTTAAGCCTGAGTATGACAGCACTGTCACCAGTAAATTATTTGAGGACGGCGCAGTGATGCTCGGCAAGCTCAATATGGATGAGTTTGCAATGGGCTCCTCTAATGAAACAAGCTGCTATGGCCCCGTGAAAAACCCGTGGCGCGCCACTGGCAGCAATAATGATTATGTGCCGGGCGGTTCGTCTGGCGGCTCAGTATCTTCAGTTGCTGGTTTTGCGGCAATGGGGGCAACTGCCCTGATACGGGCGGCTCTATCCGCCAGCCAGCGTCTTTCACTGGCACATTCGGTATGAAGCCAACGTATGGCCGGTGCAGCCGGTACGGTATGGTGGCCTTTGCTAGCTCGCTGGACCAAGCCGGTACGATTACCCGGAGTGTGCGCGACGGCGCGATTATGCTGGAAAGCATGTGTGGCTTTGACCAGAAAGACAGCACCAGCGTTGATCTGGCTGTGCCAAACTTTGAAGCGGCCCTCACAGGGGATATTCGTGGCGTTAAAGTGGGTATTCCAAAAGAATATTACCTTGATACGATGCCTTCTGAAATTGAAGCATTGTGGCAAAAGGGCATTAACTGGCTGAAAGCTGCGGGTGCTGAAATTATTGAGATTAGCCTGCCGCATACAAAATACGCTTTGCCGACATATTATATTGTGGCCCCGGCAGAAGCCTCTTCGAACTTGTCACGGTATGACGGTGTGCGCTACGGCGCACGTGTTACGCCTGATACAGGGGGCTTACCGGGCATGTATGAAGCAACACGTGATGCCGGTTTTGGCGAAGAAGTGAAGCGCCGCGTGATGATGGGTACTTATGTGTTGTCAGCAGGCTATTATGACGCTTATTATTTGAAAGCGCAGAAAGTACGCCAGCTTATCGCCAATGATTTTGTCGACGCGTATAAAATAGTTGATGTTATTTTAACACCGACTGCACCGTCTGCGGCCTTTGCATTCGGTGAAAAGTCTGATGATCCGCTTGCGATGTATTTGAACGATGTGTTTACAGTGCCAGCATCCCTTGCCGGGTTGCCGGGCTCAAGCGTGCCTGCGGGACTAGATGCGCAAGGCCTACCCCTTGGGTTGCAAATACTGGGCAAACCATGGGACGAAGAAGCCGTATTTAAAGTTTCAGGTGTGTTGGAAGAAGCTGCAGGCTTCACAGCAGAACCTAGTGTTTGGTGAAGATAAGCGCATGTCATCCTATAGAATTCAAGGCGCTACAGGGGATTGGGAAGTCGTAATCGGCTTGGAAATCCACGCACAAGTTTCGTCTAAATCAAAGTTGTTCTCTGGGGCAGCAACAGAGTTTGGCGCAGAGCCAAATGCACAAGTTAGTCTTGTGGATGCGGCCGTGCCCGGCATGTTGCCTACCATTAATGGTGAATGTGTGCGCCAAGCGGTGCGTACAGGCCTTGCCATTGGTGCGGAGATTAATAAATATTCTGTATTTGACCGTAAAAACTATTTTTACGCTGATTTGCCGCAAGGCTACCAAATTTCACAGCTCTATCACCCGATTGTTGGCGAGGGCGAAGTGCTGGTCGAAATGGGCGAAGGCATGGCCCGTTTGGTGCGGATTGAACGCATCCATCTGGAACAAGACGCGGGTAA
>JAESQS010000251.1 GCA_016765035.1 Kordiimonadaceae bacterium
GGGTGGATATGATTCTAATTAAGACGGATATGCCCTAGGGCCACTGAGATAGTTTCAATGGCAGCGTTAATTTCATCTTGTGCGCGCCACTGCAAAAAATGGTTCATGCCGTCGAGGGTTGTGACCTCTATATGTGTGCTGCCTGTAAAGGCCTGCGTCATGAAGGGTACATTGGCATAAGGCACCAGATTGTCTTCGGTGCCGTGCACGATAACAACAGGCTGGGTGATGCTTGCCAGTTTGGGCTGCAAAAGGCGCAGCTCGTCTTCCAGAGCGATGAGTTCTTTGTTCGAATTTTTAAGCGTTTTATTAAGGAGCCACGAAAAGGGTGGTACATCCCCAACGTGCTGAATGAAGAGCACTTCTTCCAAATTTGGGTCAAGCGCCCCAGCGGCAATGACCAGCCCGCCCACGCGCTCAGGGTAGTTAGTAGCGGCGGCTACAATCACCGGGCCGCCCAGTGAATGGCCTACAAGGATGGGGCCTTTCCCATTTTTGACGGCGAGCAAGGGCGCAAGCGCCGCGGCTTGGCCGTCCAGCGATGTGACTGCCCTGTTGGGGGTGGTTTTGCCAAAGCCGGGCCTGTCGATGGCCAGAAATTCATAGCCTTCAGGCACATTTTTCAGCATTTCATACCAGTTGCCGCCCGCATCGCCGGGGGTGCCGTGCACAAATATGACACGTTGGCCATTTGGGTCTCCTGCGCTTAGGTAGCTGATGGTGTGGGTTGCAGTCTGGATGGTTTTTCGTGCAACAAAAGCATCACTTTCAAATTTTGAATCAAAATCCATAAACAGGTTTGAGCAGCCCACAAGGAACAGCGGCAACGAAAGAAGCATCAGCCAAAAGTAAATAGACTGAATGATTTTTTTCACGCTCTTTTCCTTTGCGGGTCTCTGAATTGCGGCTTCGGCAGTCTAGATCATATCCACCCACACCCCTGTATAATTGGGGCTAGCAGCCGAACTGTTCAAGGATGCTTTCTACCTGATGCTGGTAGCCACTGCCAAACAAACGTAGATGCACAAGCAAGGGCCATAGCTGGTATAGGGGTTTTCGTTCTTCATGAAAGCCTGCATCAAGGGGATAAGCTGCATGGTAGGCATCAAAAAAAGCCGGGTCTAACCCACCCATTAAAGCCATAAAGGCAAGGTCCATTTCGCGGTGGCCGTAAGAAATTGCCGGGTCAATGAAACCTACGGCTTTGTCGCCGTCTACTAGCATATTGCCTGCCCATAAATCGCCGTGCAGTAAACTGCTCTCAGGTGTGGCGGGCAGCAGGTTGGGCAAGGCGGTGGCAAGCTTTTCAACCCGCGCCATAAAACGTGTGTCAAAGCGGGATACATTCATGCAGGATTGGGCCATAGCCATCAGCCTGTTTTCGGTGAAAAAATCGCACCAATTGCTGGCTGGTGTATTTATCTGTGGCAAGGGGCCAATGACTGTTTCTTTATCCAGCCCATAAAAGGGCTGTTTGCTTTTGGGTTTTACCCTGTGTAAATCAGCCACATGAAGCGCAATATTTTCTGCCGCCGCTACGGGGTTTGTAATGCCTTTGTTGGGGATAAAGCCCATCACCAATATGCCTTTGGACTGAAACAAAATTTTGGGCACTGGCAGTGTTGATTTAACGGTCAGATGGCGAAGCATCATTGCTTCCACGGCCGTGGTGTCAGGCTGGTCTGATCGGGGGCGTTTGGCAACAACTTCTGTATGGTTATCCAGCGTCAACAAGGACACATCTGCAATATCACCGCCGGGCAGGGCGCGTGACTTTACAATGCGAGCGCCCAGTGCCTTTGTCAGTTTTTGTGCGACGGAGACAGCCATCGGGCTAAAGGTCTGTGGCTTGGATTTTGGCAAGTAGGCCAGCCGCGGCTTTTGTCGCCACCGAGAAACAAAGCCTGAAGCCATCATCTTCGCCGTAATAGGGGTCTGGCATTTCTGTTAGAGGCACATCTGGCGCAAAACTGAGGAACATATGGATGCGGGCTTTATAGTCTGGGGGACACTGAGCTAACAGGTCTTCAAAATTATCGGTATCCATTGCAAGGATATAATCAAACTCTGCAAAGTCCGAAGCGCGGACTTTGCGAGACTGTTGGTGCGAAATGCTGATGCCATTGTTTTGGGCTGTACGGCATGCACGCGGGTCCGGTGGAGAGCCTGCGTGAAAGCCAATGGTGCCAGCACTATCCATTGTGATATCGCTGTTGAGGTCAGCAGCATCAACTGCAGCCTGAAAGGCCCCTTCTGCCATTGGAGAGCGACAAATATTGCCCATGCATACGAAAAGAACGGCAACCAAAGGTTATCTCCTGCTTGTGCTTTCTGAATAAATCAGTAGCCTATCGTGCAGGAGATCAAAAGGGGTAGTTTTGTGGAAAGAGACAAAAACGGGCCTGAGCGGGTCTTTAAAAACATCGTTATTCTCACCGGGGCTGGCATTTCAGCTGAATCAGGTGTGGCCACGTTTCGGGATAATGATGGCCTTTGGGAAAATCACAAAATTGAAGATGTAGCAACACCCGAAGCTTTTGCACGGGACCCTGTATTGGTGCAGTCTTTTTATAACGCCCGCCGCGCGCATCTGCATACTGTGAAGCCAAATGCTGCCCATAAGGCCTTGGCGCGCTTGCAAAAAGAGCTGCCGGGGGATGTCACAATTGTTACCCAGAATGTGGATGATTTGCATGAACGCGGTGGCGCAGATGCTGTGATGCATATGCATGGCGAACTGGTAAAGGTGCGTTGCAGGGCCTGTGCAACAGTGCATGACTGGATCATAGACTGTACAGCGGAAAGCAAATGCCCAACCTGTGAGCGCCTAGGCACGTTGCGGCCTCATATTGTATGGTTTGGGGAATTGCCATTCCATATGGAAGAAATTGCGGAAAAGCTGCAGGCGTGTGATTTGTTCATCTCTGTTGGCACCAGCGGCAATGTTTATCCTGCTGCGGGTTTTGTTAGCAATGTACAGGAAACTGGCAAGGCCCATACTATTGAAGTAAACTTGGAACCTAGTGAAGGTGCCAGCTTGTTCGCTGAACGGCGACAGGGCAAGGCGGGGGAGCTGTTACCTAACCTTGTGCAAGAACTGCTGAACATGGGTTAAGGCGGCTGATGACGGTAAGACCAAAATTATTGACAGAAACTGAACGTGCGGAAGCCCTTGCGGGCCTTGCTGGCTGGACTTATCAGCCAGAGAAGCAGCTTTTGTATAAGCAGTTTATGTTTAAAACCTTCGGGGAAGCGTGGGCATTTATGAGCCAATCAGCGTTGATGGCCGAAAAGCTGGATCACCACCCTGACTGGAGCAATAGTTATAATAGAGTGACAGTGAGCCTTACAACACACGATGTTGGGGGTGTTACCCAGTTGGATGTCTCCCTAGCCAGTGCAATGAATGCCTTTTTTAAATAAAGGGAGTGAAGGCGCTATGATTAGCCACGCACCTCCTCCTTTACTCTTCATCAAGCCATGCTTTGATTAGGTTGTGGGCGATGGCGTATGATGGCGGAATAAGCCGTTTTTCATGATCGCCGCGCAGGCTGGCCCGCACCTCCTCTTTTGTAATCCAGATGGCTTCTGCAATTTCCCCTGCGTCAATAGTTAAAGCTGTGTCTTCCACCCACGCCATAGCGCCAATCATCAGGCTAGAGGGCCGCGGCCACGGCTGGCTGGCCACATATTTAACTTTTATAGCGGTAAGCCCTACTTCCTCGTGCAGCTCGCGTGCCACAGCTTCTTCCATGCTTTCACCGGGTTCCACAAAGCCTGCGAGTGCAGAGAAATTGCCTTCGGGCCAACCAACGCCGCGCCCTACCAATGCTTTGTCACCGTGTAATGCTAGCATGATAACAACAGGGTCTGTGCGAGGGAAATGGCTGGTGCCGCAGGTGTCGCACAGGCGCTCATAGCCTGCTTTTACAAGGCGGCTTTCAGCATTGCATACGGCGCAAAACATATGGTTTTGGTGCCAGAGCAACATGCTTTTGGCTTGCGCAACAATACCGAGGGAGGGGTGCGCGTCGCCTAACTTAAAGCCAAGGGTGCGGCCATCGCGAAATTTAATCCCTTTTTCCTTGTAAGTGAGGCTGCCTTCAAAGTCAGTTTCTGCCCCATACAGGTGTAGCGCATAGCGGGGGGCACCCTCTTCTAGCCCCAGAAAAATCAGATTGATCTGTGGTAATATTTTGCAGCTTTCATAGTTAAGCCACACAAGGGTGCCGTCTTTTTGGCTGAGAATTTGCTCACCGGCCATCAGGACGACTCGTGTGTCATCACGCTCTAAATAAGTGCCGAAAATCTCATTATCCCCCCGCAGATGGTCTGCCCGGTCTAATGGATTACCTGAAAAACTGGTGGTAATGTCTGCAAGTGCCATGAAAAGCCTCCGATTGCGCCTGTGAATTACCTAGAACGGTCGAATAGCACTTGCAAGTGCCAAACAAAATAGTCATATAAGCGGCGGGA
>JAESQS010000027.1 GCA_016765035.1 Kordiimonadaceae bacterium
AGCATTTCTGCCCGGCGCACAATTGGCAGCGACCGCGACCGCGCTTCAATAACTTCTGGATTATCTTCCCGAATGGCCGTGGAAACAACAATCACTTTTGCATCGCCAAGGTTCTCAGCGGTTTGGCCTACTTTGATGGAGATACCAAGACCCACTAACCGCTTTACGTTTGCATTTTCGCTCAGGTCAGAGCCCTGCACACTATAGCCAAGATTATACATAACTTCGGCAATGCCTGACATACCAATGCCGCCAATGCCTACAAAATGGACTGTGCCTATATCAAAAGGGATACCTCTCATGAGCCTTCGGTTTCTCCGTCACATAGATTAATGATTAATGTTGCAAGGTCCTGCGCCGCATCTACACGAGCAATTGTGCGCATCCCGTCTGATCCATCCCGTAAATCCCCAATATTATTGAGCATTTTATGAAGTCGCTCGGTCAGCGCATCAGCCGAAAATTCATTCTCTGGAAAAATCCAGCCGCCACCAGCTTCCGCTACAATGCGGGCATTTGCTGTTTGGTGATCATCCACAGCTATTGCCAGCGGCACCAGAATAGCGGGCCTGCCCATGGCTGTTAATTCCGCGAGCGTTGATGCACCTGAGCGCGATATAACCAACTGTGTGCGGAGCAATATGGCGGCCACATCTGTGAAATAAGACTGTACGTCGGCTTTCACACCAGCACTTTTGTAAGTTTCTTTTACCCGCTCGATATCTTCCGCACGCGCCTGATGTATAATATCGAGCCGCTCGCGCATTTCATCATCAAGGGCAGCAATTGCCGGTGGCACCACATCAGACAGAATGCGCGCGCCTTGGCTACCACCAATAATGAAAATACGAACATCGCCCATGCCAAGCGGCAGGGCATATGCAATATTGGCAAGCTTGGCAATCACCCGCCGTACAGGGTTTCCTGTTACAATGGTCTGTGCGCCTTCAGGAACACGGGCCGTATGATCAGCACTTAATGCAATACGGTATGCGCCTTTGGCCATAAAGCGGTTCACCCGGCCTAAAACGGCATTTTGCTCATGCAGAATATAGGGGATGGAAAGCATCTTGGCTGCCAAAACCGCAGGCAAAGACGGATACCCCCCGAAACCAACAACAACTGTTGGGGCATCCGCTTTAAACTGCTTACGCACCTGAAAAACGCCGCGTAAAATACTTAAGGCAGATTTCAATTTGCCGACTAAACCGCCACTTGTATGGCTGGTTGCTGACAATATTGTACGATCAAGATCTGTCATAATATCGTCGTAGGCTTCGCCGCGTTGGTCGGTGATCAGCGACACTTTATAGCCCGCTTCCACCAATACATCTGCAACGGCATCCGCAGGCATCATGTGCCCACCTGTGCCTCCTGCGGCCAAGATAATATGAGGTGCTGCGTTCATTCTGCTGCCCTCCAGCCCAAGGGGTCTGCGCTGGGTCGAATGAACCTATTTCGGCGCGTAAGGGCAAGGACCATTCCCATACCAATGGCAAGCGCCAACATAGAAGACCCACCCGCCGAAACAAAAGGCAGTGTCATCCCTTTTGAAGGCAACAAGTCTAGGTTCACCCCAACATTAATCAATGCCTGCAAACCAAATTGCATGATAAGGCCCGCCGCTGCCAACAGGCGAAACGGGTTTTCTTCCTGCATCAAATGGGCAAGCCCACGGACAACGATGCCCGAAAATAACAACAACAACATAACGCCTGCCACAGCGCCAAATTCCTCACCAATCACTGCATAAATATAATCTGTGTGGGCGTCTGGCAGATTGAGCTTTATGGTGCCATCACCCGGACCTTTACCAAACATGCCGCCTGAGCTAACAGCCTCCACCGCCAAGTCTGTCTGATAGGTATCGCCACTCGCCGGATTAATAAACCTATCGATCCTGCTGGCAACATGGTCAAGGGTTGCATAGCCCACTGCAAGGCCAAGAACCCCCATGCAGCCTGCCACAGAAAGCCATAGCAGGGGTAATCCAGCAAGGGCCATTTGCGCGATCCACACCCCGCTTACCAAAACAGTTTGTCCAAAGTCTGGCTGCAATACAAGACAGGCAACAACAGCAGCATAGAGGGCAAATGAAACCTTCATGGCAGGTATATTATCGCCCTTAAATTCGGCGGATAATATCCACGCGGTTGTCACAATGAAAAAAGGTTTCAAAAACTCGCTTGGTTGCAGTGTAAAGCTGCCAATCGGTATCCAACGGGTTGCGCCTTTAATCTCTGGCCCCACCCACAACGTTAGGAGCATAAGCATCAGAGCTATAGGAAAACCAATGATGGCCAGCCGTCGCACCATGCTCGCCGATGCCATTGAAATAGTTAAAACCGCCACTAGTGAAAGCCCAAGAAACATGCTTTGGCGTTTGACAAAATGCATACTATCGAGACCAAGGCGACTTGCAACAGCGGGGCTTGCCGTCAAAGCAAACCAAACACCCAGCCCCATAAGAACCATAATCAAAACAAGCATCCAGCGGTCCACTGTCCACCACCACCGGGAAAGCACGCTGTTATCATTGCGAGATAATGCAATCACGTTGAACTGCCCTCCATGCTATTTACTAAGGTATTTACCAAGCCAGTAAAAGCTTCGCCCCGTTTTTCAAAGTCAGCAAATTGGTCAAATGCCGTGCAAGCAGGCGAAAGCAAAATAGTATCACCGGGTTTGGCCGCAGCCACCGCAGCATCCAGCGCCTCAGCCAAGGAAGGATATTTTGTAGACGCCACTGCATCACCGAGATCCGCCGCGAGTAAATCTGCTGCCTCGCCAATAAAATAGGCATTTTTCACGCGAGGCATAAGGCCTTCCAAATGTCGGAATGACGTATCTTTTGCACGCCCCCCCGCAATCCAGTGAATATTATCGAAAGACTTCAAAGCAGTGATAGCAGCATCGCTGTTGGTTGCTTTGCTGTCATTGACAAAACGTACACCGTTTATGGCTGCAACAGTTTCCTGCCGGTGAACGAGGCCCGGGAAGGATGCAAAAGACTGCATTATCGCTTGTTGTGTAAAACCAAGGCATCTGCCAACAGCATATGCCGCCGCTGCATTTTGCCAATTATGCATACCTTGCAGATTTTCTGAGCCTAGTAGGGAACCTACTTCAAGGCAGGTATCCCCCATGCAATCAAACAAAGTCCCGTCTGCCACATACACGCCAGAATTAAGTTTTTGCTCAACGGAAATAGCAATAACCTTTTGCCCCAGCGACGCAGCAATGTCTTGCCCATGGGTATCATCAACACCAATGATCGCAACAGGGTTCTTGCCGGTCTGCATTTCAAACAATTGTTTTTTGGCAGCGACATAATTTTCAAAGGTGCCATGCCGATCAATATGGTCGGGGGATATATTCAACAGAATGGCAATATCTGCCGCAAACCCTTGCGTTAAATCAAGCTGAAACGACGATAACTCAAACACATATATCCCGCCTGCCGCCAGCGCCGACAAGGATAATACACCCGTGCCAATATTGCCGCCAATGGCAGCCGAACGGCCACACGCTTCAATCATATGGCCAATCAAAACTGTCGTAGTGGACTTACCATTGGTGCCCGTAATGGCGACAGCCGTATGCTCTGGCAATGAAGGTCGCGCCGCTTCAAACACATCAATGTCGCTTATCAGGGCTGTATGGCTCTCTGCCGCTTTTTTCACAAGAGCGTGCGGTTCGGGATGCGTTAGCGGCACACCGGGGGCAAGCAACAGCGCATCAAGCGTCGTAAAATCAGCCGCATATAAATCCCCAAGCGCTGCTTTTACCGGCACACGCTTCAACGCATCATCATCCCACGCAAGAACCTTTGCGCCAGACGCCGTTAAAGACTGCACCGCTGTAACACCAGTTCGGGCCAGACCAAAGACGCCAATGGTTTTTCCTTGATATGCAGGGGCTGTTATCACGCGCCGCTTTACCTCAATTTCAATGTTGCAAGGCCCGCTAATGCGAGGATGACAGCAATAATCCAAAAGCGAATAACAATCGTCGGCTCCGCCCAACCTTTTTGCTCATAATGATGGTGCAAAGGTGCCATGCGGAAAACGCGTTTTCCTGTCAGCTTGAAGGACACCACCTGCACAATGACTGAAATAGTCTCAAGCCAGAAAAGGCCGCCAACAATACCCAGTACAATTTCATGTTTGGTGATAACAGCCATAGTGCCCAAAGCACCGCCCAAAGATAGAGAGCCTGTATCCCCCATAAAAATCATGGCCGGCGGTGCATTGAACCAAAGAAAACCAAGGCCCGCACCAATGATAGCCCCTGCCAGCACAGCAAGCTCGCCAGCGCCAGATACATAATGCACACCCAGATAACTACTGTAGACGCTGCTGCCCACAAGGTAGGCAATCACCCCAAATGTCGCTGCGGCAATAATAACAGGCACTATGGCCAAACCGTCCAGCCCGTCTGTAAGGTTAACGGCATTGCCTGCCCAAACAATTACCAAAGTGGCGAAGGGGATGTAAAAAACACCCATATTTATGAGGAAGTCTTTTAAAAACGGCAGAGCCAAAGTGGCACCGGTTAAAGACGCAAGCCAGTAAGAAGCTATGGCCCCTACAAGCAATTCAAGCATGAACTTCAGTTTGCCCGATACCCCGTCCGAAGACGCTTGTGTCACTTTAAGGTAATCATCAGCGAAGCCAATTGCCCCAAAGCAGCCCGTGACAAAAAGCACCACCCACACATAAGGGTTGGCCAAATTCGCCCATAAAAGGGCAGAAACAAACAACCCCAGCAAAATCATAAACCCACCCATTGTCGGCGTACCGGCTTTAGCAATGATATGGCTTTGCGGTCCGTCTTCACGGATTGGCTGACCCTGTTTTTGTTTCGCTTTCAAAGCCCGAATAATAGCAGGGCCAAAAACGAAGCAAATGATCATGGCCGTAAGGACCGCGCCGCCTGTGCGGAAGGTAAGATACCGAAAAAGGTTAAAAATCCCGCCTTGTTCCGCTAATAAATAAAACATTGGCTACTCCCTTATTTACTCAACACTGTGCGCGCACGAGCGCCATCAAATTCAGTTTCATTTTTACTAATCTTCAGCATTTCATTCACAAGTCCGCCTAAGCGCATGTGATTAGCCCCCTTCACCATCACGGCGTCGCCGGGCTGCAATTCCGCCATTAAGCGTTCAGCCGATTTCAGGGGTGAAGTCCAGCGCTCAGTAGCAATGCCGGCGATTTCGCCAAGCGATGCCATCTGATCACCAAAAGCGATCACTTTACTAACATTCGACCGGCGTAAATCATTAACAAGAGAAAGGTGCATTTCCTGACTCCGAAGCCCAAGCTCTGCCATATCCGACAAAACAGCCACACGCTTGCGCGACTTAACGACAGGCGACAGAGCTAAGCGTCGAAGCGCCGCTTTAACCCCCAATGGGTTTGCATTAAAGCTATCGTCAATCAACGTTGCTTGACCGAGCGACAAATTGAGTTTGTGGGTACGCCCTCTACCCGGTACAGCATCTAAACTCGCAAGAGCAACAGCGGCCTGTCCCAAGTCCCCGTCTACGGCTTTGACTGCAGCCAAAACCAATAGGCTATTTAGAACCCATTCACGCCCTGGCTGTGAAATTTTATAGGTTACAACAGTGCCACCTATATCTGCGGTCAGGCATGTACAGTCGTTATGCTCGGTCATGCGAAGCGGTTTTACATCTGCATCACCCAACACAGAAACTGTAACAACAGAAACACCCATGTCCGAAGCAACTTTTTTCAAATGCCCGCCATGGTCGTGGTCTATACCAATGATGGCAATACCACTGGGTTTTAAAGTTTGTATCAAGCTTGCTTTTTCTGCTGCAATCGCATCTTCATCAGGAAAACTCTCCGTGTGCGAAGGGCCAACAACTGTAACAACAGCAACATCCGGGCGAACAAGTTGCCCGCCAACTTTGACTGCTTCCTGTCCATGCACACCCACCTTAAAAACGCTGTATCGGGATTGCCGAGGCAACCGAGCTAAGGAAAGAAGGACACTATATTTCCCCCTAAGGCTAGAGGCGCTCATATGCGTTACATCTACAGGTGCCAGACACTGCGACAAAGCATGTACAACACTAGTTTTACCTGCCGTCCCTGTAACAGCAATTGATTTAACCGGCGCACGTTCCCGCGCATGAGCTGCCATACGCTGAAGCGTCATTGCCGTATCTGCAACATGGATAAGCCGAGGGTCTGCCCAAGCCACGCCCTCAACTGTGTGGGAAATAATGGCTGCAATTGCCCCGCGTTCAAACGCATCAGCCACATACATATGCCCGTCCGTGCCGTCACCAATCAAAGCAACATAAATATCACCCGGCAATACGTCACGGCTATCCGCTTGCAAGCCATCAGCGAACCATGGCTGGGCTATAATACCGCCGCAAACAGCACTCAATTCTGCTGATGTCCATAATGGTTCTTTAAACTGCATTTTAACCCCCATTTGTTAAAATCGTTTTTACTGTTTCAATATCTGAAAATGGCAAAACATCAGTCCCAACAACTTGCCCTTCTTCGTGCCCTTTTCCCGCCACCACAAGCATATCGCCTGCTTGCATTGCAGAAATGGCGCACTCAATAGCGGATGCGCGGCTGGCTATTTCTGTGGCGCTACTTAATGCGGTCAATATCTCTTTGCGAATGGTTGCAGCATCTTCGGTGCGCGGATTGTCATCCGTCACATATTGAAAATCTGCAAACTCTTGTGCCACGCCACCCATAAGGGGCCTCTTGCCCTTATCGCGGTCACCGCCACAGCCAAAAACAACATGTAAATTCTTGGGCTGATGGGCGCGTGCAGCCTGCAAAACTGTAGAAAGCCCGTCGGGCGTATGGGCATAATCAACAAACACACTGCCCCCGCTGGCAGTTTCGCCCACATACTCCATGCGGCCCGGCACGCCCACAAGATGGGGCACTTTAGTCAGGCAGCTTTCCAGATTTCCGCCCGTTGCAATCACAAGGCCAATCGCCAACAGAACATTTTCCGCCTGAAATCCGCCAATAAGGGGCAACTGAGCGGCATATTGATGGCCACCAAACGTTATTTCTATCTGCTGCCCAGTAGGGAGCGGACGCTGTTTCGTCAGGCGCAAGTCAGCCGAGGCGGCACGGCCCACTGTCAGCTTCTCCAGCCCCCGTGCCCATGCAATATCATCCATCAACCCACCCCAACTGGAATCGATATTGATAACTGCCGTGCTACCGGGCGCTAAAAGTTCACCAAAAAGGCGGGCTTTGGCGTAAAAATAGCCCTGCTCGCTTTTATGATAGCCCAAATGGTCGCGTGTTAAGTTGGTGAAGGCCGCAGCCTTGAGCCGTACCCCATCAAGCCGATATTGGTCCAGACCATGGCTGGATGCTTCAATGGCAGTATGCTGCACGCCTGCACCGGCTAAGTCCCTCAATATTTCATGGAGCGCCATAGGGTCAGGTGTGGTCAACCCTCCCGGACGATTGATTGAAGGGGACCGAACACCAAGTGTGCCCAAGCTTGCAGCATCTTGCCCAAGTAGCTGCCAAAACTGCCGAGTAAAATCAGCAACAGAAGTTTTGCCATTCGTACCTGTGATAGCAACTTGCGTTGCGGGCTGTGCCCCGTGAAAACGAGCTGCTAATTCAGCATACTTTCGGCGTGGCATTGTGTCTTCCACAACCGAAACACTGCGGTTAGCAATTGCTGTACCCGGTGTTGTTAATATAGCGGAAGCCCCGGCGCTAATGGCATCATCAATGAAGGCGCGTCCGTCAAACCTAGCGCCCGGAAAAGCCACAAACATATCGCCCTTTTGCACAGCGCGGCTGTCAACTGTCAGGCCAGTAATATTTACTGTCCCATCAGTTCGATCGCCTCCCAGTAACTGTGCAAGCTTAATCGCCATTCGCCTTATTTTTCTATCATCAGCGCTACACTTTGATAGAGCTCCTTATTTTCTTTGCTTGGGGCAATGCCCAGTAAGGGCGCTGTCCTTAAAATTACATTCTTCACAACAGGCGCTGCCACCCAGCCACCGCCTGAAAAACCACTTGTTTCCCGTGTACCCCGAGGTTCATCCAACAAGGCAAACACCACATACTGGGGGTCGTCCATGGGATAAACACCCACAAAGGATGAAATGAGGGTTTTCCGGCTATAGCCACCTGCTATTGGCTTTTCTGCTGTACCTGTCTTACCGCCCACTCTGTATCCAATTGCATCTGCCCGGCCGCCAGTCCCTTTGCTCACCACCATGCGGAGCAACTGACGAATTTTACGGCTAGTAGACGATGAAATAACCCGGACACCTGCGTTCCAGCCTTCATCTTTATGCATCAGTGTGGCAGGAAGAAGATGCCCGCCATTCACCATGGATGCTATACCGCTCGCCAGCGTTATTGGGCTCACGGCAATGCCGTGCCCGTATGAGATTGTCACCGTAGAGGACTTCCGCCAAACAGACGGAACTAGCGGCGCACCCACTTCGGTTAATTCAATCGACGTAGGCTGCAACAGGCCAATCTGGCCCAAAAACTCTTTTTGCCGATCACCACCAAGGTCCAGCGCCATTTTCGCCGCCCCAATGTTCGATGAATAAGTAAAAATCTCCGGCAGGGTCAAATACCGGTTTTTCGCATGGTCATCATGAATGGTGAAACGCCCAACACGCAACGGCTTGGAAGCGTCATAGCCATCTTTCATCCGTACAATACCGTCATCAAGAGCGGCTGCAAAAGTGAAGGTTTTAAAGGTGGAGCCTAACTCATACACCCCTTTTGTAACCCGATTAAACTTCTGGCTGTCCCCGACACCGCGTATATTGTTGGGGTCAAAGTCCGGCAGAGAAACCAACGCCAACACTTCGCCTGTATTAACGGACATAACCAGCCCCGCCGCCCCAATAGCTTGATAGGCTCGCATTGCAGCTTCAAGCTCATCAGCCAAAGCATATTGCACCCGTATATCAAGCGACAGCTTCAAAGGTGTGTGTTTCAGGGCATCATCACTTAGGCGTTCGTTAAAATAATGTTCAACGCCGCCCAAACCATTGCCATCTACATCCGCATACCCAAGAACATGGGCCGCTAACCGACCATGAGGGTATATACGCTCTTCTTCACGTTCAAACTGTAACGCAGGAATGCCTAGCGCATTAACAGCCCACTTTTGGCGTGGCGTTAATTTACGCTTGATCCATACAAAGGATTTGTTGGTAGAAAGTTTTGCCTGCACCTTAGCAACTGACAGACCCGGCAAAATAGCAGCGAGCTGCTGCGCCACGGCAGCAGGGTCTTTGATAGCCCGCGCATCTGCATGCAAAGAAGATGTCTCAAGGTTCGTTGCCAGAATTTCACCATTCCGGTCCACAACGCCTGCACGCGCGAAAGTCACCGTCGGCACCACTATTCGTTTTTGGCTTACCATTTTATGCGTAGGCGCACTAAACCCAAGGACAAAAGTGCGCCCCGCAAGC
>JAESQS010000028.1 GCA_016765035.1 Kordiimonadaceae bacterium
CCTGCGACCGCAGAAAAATTGCAACAAAATAGAGGTGAAAATTGGGTAGGAAAACTCTGCCATACAGGTGAACAGGTGATACAGGATAAATATAAGCCTATATCTAATACTGAGACTTACCCTGATAAACCTACAACTACATCTACTACTAGTACCGCATTTGAAAATGCGGAAAGCTCGAAAGATTGGATTTCTAAAAAGGGTAAAGTGATAGTAGGCAGGGAGCTTGAGCGCTTCAAAGCCTTCTGGGATGCCTTTGGTTTAAAAAACGATAGGGCTGAAGCTATCGACGAATGGTTAGCTATCAAGCAACGAGTGGCCCTTTTTGATACCATCATTGCAGCGGCCAAGGCGGAAGCCCAACGACGTCCAGCATTGGAAGCCAGAAAGTTGAGCCCGAAATGGGCGCAGGGCTGGTTAAGTGGTCGCCGTTGGGAGAATGAAGAAAACCAAACAAAGGCCGCGCTTGTTTTCGACCCATCAAACCCCGAGCACTGGCGGGCAAAACTTGGCCCTACCGATAATAAGTTCATGAAAGCGCAAGCGCGTGACAACTGGCCTAGCGGCTGCGGTCCTAACCCACACGAAAAACAAAACAAGGCAATCCCTGCGGAAATCTACGGCGAATACGCCGAGGCGTGGGGCTGGATATAAAAACTATCGCAACAGAAAGTACCATAATGACAATAGAAAAATTAGGGATTACAGCCCGACAAAGTAGCCTTTTAACGTTTGTTGCCAGCCGTTTCCTAGATGAAGGCGTAAGCCCTAGCTATAGGGAAATGTGTAAGGCAATAGGGTTGAAAAGCACAAGTGGCATAAACCGACTTGTAGAAGGGCTAATAGAGCGCGGATGCATACGGCGGGGCTCGGCGGGCATGGCGCGCACTTTATCGATTACTTCTCATGGCTGGCAAATGGTAGCGCCTAATGTACCAGGTAACGCGCAATGAATGTGCAGCGCTTTGTGTACGATGCCGCCACTATTGACCGGCGGAGCGTTGCCCGTATCGCCAAAAGCACAAAATTGCCGGTTGTGATAGTGCGGCAGCTAATTGCCCAAGAACGCGCCGAGATTAGAAAAAAAATTGAAGCGGTACCAGTTAAGGCAAAAGAGCAGGCCGTTGAAAAATTCAAAGTAGCCAAAAAGCGTATTAGTGCCCGTAAAAAAACACTGAATGAGACTGAGGCACACGACGCCGCTTTCGCGGCAATTGGGCAAGACTTCTCTGGAAACACATACGCAGGGGTTAAGGCATGAGCCATTTTGCAAAAGATACGTCTGTCAATAGCGATAGAAGCCGTGCGGAAATTGAAAAACACTCCGCAAATACGGCGCTGATCAATTTATGAGTGGCTGGGATAATGAACAGGCCGTGCTCGGCTTCAGGATGGGAGGCAGGCAAGTTAAGTTCATCTTGCCAATGCCTAACCCTGCTGACTTTACCAGAACACTAAAAGGCAAAGAGCGAACTAACGAAAGCGCTCTTAAAGCACACGAGCAAGCTATACGCCAAAAGTGGCGGGCTATGGCCCTCGTTATTAAGGCCAAACTAGAGGCTGTTGAAAGCGGTATTACAGAATTTGACGACGAATTTATGGCACATATTGTTTTGCCCGACGGGTCAACAGCAGGCCAGTTTATGCGACCTCAAATCAAGCTAGCTTATGAAAAAGGGGATATGCCCGCCCTCTTGCCTGACTATAGCAAAGGTAATGTATGACAGTGATTAGCCAGCTTAACCCCGCCATCCCTTGCGCGTGGGAGAGGTCACAGGTGCAAGCGTTCTTAACCGAGGCCGCGTGGACCCTTTCAAAAGTACCCGACACAGAGCGCCGCCACGTCTATGCAGGCGACTATATGGGCGGAGAGGGTGACTATCCCGAAGAAAGCACAAGGACGCGCCCCACGCCTAAGCAGATTGATTTATATTTACCTGTCTTGGCATGGCTTGAGTATTTGCCGAGCCTGTTTGACCGCGCCTTGGTTTTTCGGGTGGTAGCCAGCTTTAACGGCGAACCCTTGGGGGAGAATGAGCGCATACGCTGGACTAAGCTTAGGAAGCGCAACGGGTGGCACTATGGCCGCCATACGCTGTTGAGGCACTATAACGCGTCCCTTGACTTAATAGCGGGCAACTTGACGGCGGAAGGGGTGAAAACGCCATGAATAAACAGTCATTAGTCGTGGAAAAATTCAAAAACTTCCCGTGGCTACTTATTGCAACAGCAACAGTAACAGCAACCCTGATGTGGGAGAGCATAGACCATGCAGAGGACAGGGGCTTTCGCATGGGAGTTGTAGCCACATTAAAGGCGCAGCATGTCAGCGGGTATTTTGACGGGGCGCACGCTCTCTCTGAATGCCTGAAGAATAAAGATGAAGTCGATAATTGGGAATGCTTAGTGAACGCCTATCCTTTGGAGGGCGTGATCAAGATGAATGAAACAGGCGTCAAAAATGCTTCTAAGGAGCTAGCAAAATGAGCCGCATCAAGCATGTTTATTACGTTCACAGGTCAACAGGTGAAGCTATCAAACTGCCAGTAGCGGAATACCTAGTTTTCTGCGGCGACTGCAGATGGTCGGGTGGGGTACATGGTATGGCGCGCAGTTGTAAAGGTTGTGGGAGTTTCTTTGTACACGAACCTGTAGAAGAATATGATTGGATGCCAGATTATCGCTATGAACTTCATGTAGCCCTTACAGTTTTCAAGAAAGCGTTAGGTCAGGCCTTCAAAATCGATGCGCTCTTGAAGGCACTTAATGAAGGCCTATTGAAGATATTTCCCAAAACGGGAAAATAGTGCTTGCAATGTAATTCCCAATGTGGGAAATTAAGGGCATGAGAATTATAGCGCGAAAAACATTGAAAGACTTTTGGGAACTCCCTAACCGGGGTGACGCAGAGCAGCCGTTGAAATCATGGTATGCAGAAGTAAATGCAGCAGAGTGGGGAACCCCTGCGCATATTAAGCAACAGTTTCGCAGCGCTTCAATTCTCAAGAACAACCGTGTTGTTTTTAATATCGCAGGCAATAAGTATCGTTTGATTGTTTGGGTATCGAAAGATTACACGGTTTGTCTGATACGGTTCATAGGAACCCATAAGGAGTATGACAAGATCGATGCTGAAACGATCTAAAACAATCAGCCCCGGCAGCACCGGGCAACTAAAAAGGCGGGCACACAATGAATATAAAACCAATCCGCAACGAAGCGGACTATACGGCATCACTTAAGGCGATAGAGCCTCTTATGATGGCAGAGCCGGGCAGCGCTGAAGCTGACCAATTAGAAATACTATCCACGTTGATTGAGGTGTATGAGGAAAAACATTACACCATCGACGCGCCGGACCCTATAGAGGCCATTAAGTTTCATATGGAGCAGCAAGGCTTGCAGCGCGCAGATTTTGCCGCTGTAGTAGGTCAAAATAGGGCTACTGAGCTTTTGAAAAAGCAACGGAAGCTGAGCATTGACCATATCCGCGCTATTGTTGATGTGTGGCATATGCCGCTAAGGGCTTTAATTGCTGACTATGAATTGGCTAAGCACAATTAAGGGGCTTTTAGAATGATTGACCTTGAAAAATTGATAAGCAGTGCTGAAAGTAGCGCCGAGGCTGCGAAAATAGTACGCGCCGCCCTCCGAGACGTACCTCAACATATGTTCGAACAGGCTGGAAAATTTGAGGTGCACAGCGGCTGTGAGACTATCGATATTGAAGATATGCAAGGGAAGTACCTGCACATATTGGATACACTACTCACGGGCTGTTAGTTTCGGCAAAGGTAAGAACGAACAGGGCTATAAGGTTTTGCGCACATACAGTGTTGCCTAGAGAACTAGCTATTTGCTTTATTAACCGAGCGGCAGCGGGAAATTTTGTCTACAGGTAAGTTTGCGCCATATGCAAAAACAGCGACTTATTGAAGGCAAAAAACCTATCAATTTGCACTAAATGAAAAATATATATTGACGCATGCACCCTAAATGCCTAATTTGACCTTGTGTTGATGTAGCTTCCCGATTTGACACTCCCTCGATTGGTTCCGAGTATTTGCCCGTTTTCTCCTCCTGAGAAACGGGCTTTTTTTATGCGTGAATGGCTGGCAAACAATGACAGATGATGATTTTTTCAGCAGTGCCATGCCGTCACGCGCCACACTAATCGTAATAGCAGCGGCCCTTGCCCTAGTTGTGTACGCAGCAGGCGTAGTGACGGGTTTGTTGTTCGCTACGGGGTGAAGCTATGACGAATGTAGATAGATATTCGGTAGAGACGGTTTCTATAGCCTTAATTGAAGCGCGTGGCGTACAGACGGAAGCCGCTAAACTACTTGGTTGCGACCGATGCACGGTGGCGGAATACATAAAACGTTATCCAGAGTTAAAAGCTGTAGTTAGTGAGGCAAAGGAAACGCTGATAGATCTTGCCGAGGCGGGTCTAGGGGATCATGTAAAAGACCGAAACCTAAAGGCCATTATGTATGTGCTTTCTACGGTCGGTAAAGATCGCGGGTATACGCAGCGCACAGAACACACCGGCAAAGATGGCAACGCAATTGAAATCGAAGAAAGAAACAAGCTGATAGCTGATGAAACTAAATCTAAACTCACTCAAGCGCTTAACCAGTGAGCAGCAGTCGGAGTTTTTAGGCAGTTTATCAACTGATGAATTAGTTTCTTTGCGTTTCAATTGGCGCTTTTGGGCCAGAGATACACAGCTAGAGCCTGCAGGTGATTGGGCTACATGGCTAATCTTAGCGGGCCGCGGCTTTGGCAAAACAAGGACCGGCGCCGAGTGGGTGCGGGACCATGTAACCGGTAATCCTTCCGCTAGAGTGGCTTTAGTAGGCCCCACGGCAGCAGATTGCCGCGATACAATGATAGAGGGCGAGAGTGGCCTAATGGGCGTTTTTCCGCCTGACCAAAAACGAAGATTTGAGGCCTCTAAGCGCCGGGTGACGTTTGCCAACGGTGCAATAGCTACCTACTTTTCAGCAGAGAAGCCGGAACGCTTGAGGGGCCCGCAGCATACCGCCGCATGGTGTGATGAATTATGCGCATGGCGCTACCCGCAAGAAGCATGGGACCAATTACAATTTGGCTTGCGGCTCGGTGAGAACCCTAGAGCCTGCATAACGACGACGCCGCAGCCAACGGC
>JAESQS010000252.1 GCA_016765035.1 Kordiimonadaceae bacterium
CATAGCCGGGGTGGATCGCTTCTGCGCCGGTGTCTTTGGCTGCTTGCAGGATTTTATCGGCTATCAAATAGCTTTCTGCCGCAGCGGCAGGGCCAATATGTACAGCTTCGTCCGCCATTTCCACATGCAACGCATCTGCATCTGCATCAGAATAAACTGCAACGGTTTTAATGCCCATTTCACGCGCTGTTTTAATAACCCGACACGCAATTTCGCCCCTGTTGGCGATGAGGATCTTCTTAAACATATACTGGACCCTATTCCTTATTTTTTATTCTGTTTGTCTCTGCGCCGACGAGAGGCCAAAAACCATAAAACTGCAACCACCCCTGCTCCCATTAGGAAGAAAAGGCTACCACCAATTGCACCAAACACTGCGGCCCCTAGGCCAAACCCAAACGCCCCCCCAAGTCCAAAAGAGAAAGTAGCAACTGAGCGAACCTCAGCCTTTTTCGCCACACCGGCGATTTGCTCTTCTAAATCTTTTGGAAGGGGTCTTGCCATGAATAATCCTATAACGGGATATTATCGTGTTTTTTCCACGGGTTCTCTAGGTGCTTGTTCGCCAGCTTTTTCAAGCCGAGGATCACACGCTTGCGAATGCTGTGCGGCATGATGACTTCATCAATGAAACCACGCTGGGCTGCAACAAAAGGTGTCGCAAACAAATCTTCGTAACTCGCTGTATGAGCCGCGATTTTGTCAGCGTCGTCTTTATCCTTGCGGTAAATAATTTCAACAGCGCCTTTAGCGCCCATCACCGCAATTTCAGCCGTAGGCCATGCATAGTTCAAATCACCACGCAAATGCTTTGAAGCCATCACATCATAAGCGCCGCCGTATGCTTTGCGGGTGATGATAGTGATTTTAGGCACTGTTGCTTCACCGTAAGCAAACAATAGCTTCGCGCCGTGCTTAATAATGCCACCATACTCCTGCGACGTACCCGGCAAAAAGCCCGGTACATCCACCAGCGTAATGATTGGAATGCCGAAACAGTCACAAAAGCGCACAAAACGCGCTGCTTTTTTAGAGCTGTCTATGTCTAAACATCCAGCAAGAACCATTGGCTGGTTCGCTACGATGCTGACAGTTTCGCCATCCATACGCGCCATCCCGATAAGGATGTTGCCTGCATGGTTTGGCTGCAATTCAAAAAAGTCGCCTTCATCCACCATTTTCGAGATGACTTCATGCATATCGTATGGCTTGTTCGGGTTTGACGGTATGATTGTGTCGAGCGATTTCTCGATACGGTCAGCCCGGTCAAATGTTGGGCGGCTTGGTGGTTTCTCGCGGTTGTTCAGCGGCAAGAAATCATAAAAGCGGCGCAATCGCGCCAGCGCTTCAACATCATTGGCAAAAGCTTTATCAGCCACACCAGACTTGGTCGTATGCGTTGATGCACCACCTAATTCTTCTTGTGTAACCACTTCATTTGTAACGGTTTTTACCACATCTGGGCCAGTTACAAACATATAGCTGCTGTCTTCCACCATAAAGATGAAGTCAGTCATCGCCGGGCTATAAACCGCGCCACCAGCGCAGGGGCCCATGATCATAGATAATTGAGGGATAACACCAGACGCCAGTACATTTTTCTGGAACACATCCGCATAGCCACCAAGGGCTGCTACACCTTCCTGAATGCGGGCACCGCCACTGTCATTCAGGCCTATCACAGGAGCACCGACCGTCATGGCCATGTCCATCACTTTGATGATTTTCTGTGCGTGTGTTGCGGAAAGTGAACCACCAAATACGGTAAAGTCCTGACTGAAGACATACACAAGGCGACCATTGATGGTGCCAGAGCCTGTTACAACACCGTCCCCTGCAAACTTCTGGTCTTCCATACCAAAGTCAGCACAACGGTGCTCCACAAACATGTCATATTCTTCAAAGCTGTCTGCATCCAGCAGCAAGTCGATACGCTCTCGCGCAGTCAGCTTTCCGCGCTTATGTTGTGCATCGATACGCTTTTGACCGCCACCCAAACGCGCTTCGTCGCGTTTGGCTTCCAATTGTCCCAGGATTTCTTTCATGCCCTGATATGTCCCTTATTTTTTATCGTTACAATATAGGGCGTAATCTGTATGGGGAGGCCCTACAAGCAAACATTGCTGTGCTTGTAGCCTGTGTTAGAATTGTTTTCCAGAGGTTTAACTTCGCAAGTGCGAAATAAACTGACAGGCTGTTGTTAAGTCAGCACGTAAAGTCTTTTGTTTATCAGTGACTTCACTGTCAATACCCCATTTTTCTTCCTGGTGTATCTGATGCAACAAACTGGCCTGAAAGCACACGTCAAAGCTGTATTTTTCTTTCAAATAAGCGAGTGCTAACACAAGGGAGCCAAAGCCATTGGTAAATTCATGCAGAGCCGTTAATTCAAAAACATCGCAAGCATCAACTTCGCTGGCAAGATTTACAAGCGCCACTGCATCCTGTTTAATCGGCATAATACCATCTGTTGTAACAAGCTTTGCCCCAAACGCCTCTTCCGCCCATACAAGGAAAGGGTTCCAAAGCTCATTCTCTCTGGCAATTAAGGCAGGCGGATCATCCGCGCGGTAACACAGCAAATCAGTACCACCAAAAGCCGAAATTTCCTTGGCAACCAGCGCAAAACGAGGGCCAACTCTATCAATTGCAGTATTCGCCAGCCTGTTTACGGGCATGGTTTCTGTCGCTATTTTGTCCCCTTGCGCACGCCATTCGGCGGCAACGGCCTCTGCCAGTGCTTGTGTCGGTATAAGCAGCTGTGCCTTTCTCGGTGTTTTTATAACACGCTCATCCAGCGCCACCTGAAAGCCGCCTTCTGCCTCAACAACAGTAACGTCAGTGTAAAATTTTCTCATTGATAGAACCTGTATGGGAAGAAACTTATTCAGTCTTGCTATCTGCTAGCTCAGCCTGCTCTTTTTGCATGTCCCGCGTTACTTGCGCCAGCTTTTTCCGGGAACTGCGGGCCTGTTTCCGGCGGCTGTTCATGCGCTTTACATCTGCTCCGGTTTCAAATTTGAAGCCAGCGCTATACTGCACATCGGATTTGACCTTTTTGGACGGGTTTAAAATCACCACATCATAGCCCAGCAAACGATTACCAAGGCGCGGCACCCGGTAACATTGCACCATCATAAGGGCTAGCAACACCAGCATGATCAACAAGAAGGCATAGCCCATCGGCCCACCAGCCAATATGACATCTTCTTCAAAAACATAAGCGATAATAGCGGCAATGCTGAAAACCGTAGCGGCCCACAAAAACCCACGACGCGGGGTGGCTGCATCAATTTTCAGATCATCCGTAATTTTGCTCATGATGTTTCCCCAACCCACGTCCGTACAAGCGCGGGAATTTCGGCATAGTCGCTTGCAACATGCTTGGCGCCGGCCTCCAGCAGTTCGTCCACTGCATGATATCCCCAGTTAACACCAAGGCTGTGCGCCCCAGCTTTACATCCCATCAGCATATCATAGCTGGTGTCCCCAACCATAACTGTATTCTCAACTGTAGAGCCAGCCTCGGCAACCGCTTTCAGCACCATCGAGGGGTGCGGCTTGGACGGGTGGCCATCTGCTGTTTGCAACGTGACAAACATATCTGCCAAATCATGCTCTTTAAGGATGCGGTCTAAACCACGGCGTGAATTTCCTGTTGCAACACCAAGTAAATACCCGGCTTTATCAAGTGCAGTCAACGCCTCACGCGTACCCTCATATAAAGGGTCAGGGCCACTATCTTGTTCAACCCGCAACCGGTAGAAAGTGCTTTTATAAGCCTCCACCAGTTCTGCGATGTGGTCGGGCGTCCCTTGAGGCACCAACAATTTTATGGCTTCGTCCAAACTCAAGCCAACAGTAGACCGCACAGCGGCATCAGACACGTGCGCAACCCCGTTGGCTGCAAAGGTTTCCCGCATGGCATCCATAATGATATGCTGGCTATCTACCAGTGTGCCATCACAGTCAAAAATTACCAATTTGGTATAGATACCTGACACCTTTAGCCCCCCAACAGTTCATCTTCAAAACTGGAAAGCTCAAAACCGAGCATATCAAAGCTTGCGGCCATATGTTCTGGCAACGGGGCGGTTATCGTCACGTCACCGCTGCCATCTGGATGAGGAAAAGTTATGAAGCGGCTATGCAAATGCATTTTACGCGAGATAGAGCCGGTTAGAAATGACTCTGAGCCGCCATATTTGCCATCACCGATGATAGGCGTACCCATTTCAGCGCAGTGCAGCCGCAGTTGGTGCGTACGCCCTGTGTGCGGCTTTAGTGAAAGCCACGAAGCTTCTCTGGCAGCGCGCTCAACCACCGCATAATCTGTTACAGACCGCTTCCCATCAGGAGAAACCACCATGCGCTCATTGCCTTTAATAGGGGCCTTTTCCATCAACAATTGAATGCGTCCATCAGCGGGGGATGGCACACCCTTCACCAGCGCAAAATACCGTTTGTCCGTTTCTTTTGTTTGAAAAGCCGCTGCCAGTGCTGCCGCAGCCTTGGGCGTGCGCCCCAGCAGCAAAACAC
>JAESQS010000253.1 GCA_016765035.1 Kordiimonadaceae bacterium
CACGGGAAATTAATCCCACAGCGACCTCAACGCTGCGCGTCTACCAATTCCGCCACGTCCGCAAGATCGGGGGCTTAACTATCAGGTAACCCCCATACCCGCAAGGGGAAAATACTGGAAATTTGTTTTTGAGGAAAAACGCCTGTAAACCGCGTTTCTAAACTTGAAGCTGGCTCATCATCCGAGTGATGGAAACGCCAATTTTTTCACCAACAATCATAATTTCACCGCGCGCTATCAATTCTCCATTGGCGTAGACCCAGCATTCGTCTTCGTGCTTTGCATCAAGGTCAATAACAGCACCACGGCCCATTTTCAAAAGTTGGCGAACAGGCATATCTGTACGGCCAATGACCACCGTTATTTCTACCGAAACTCTATTAATCGCCTGAAGATTCATACTTTTTCTGCCCTACACTAACTCGCCAACGCTTACAAAGTTCCATAGCGTCACATAGATGCTATAACCATTTCATTAACTTATAATAACCATAGGCATGACGAAAGGGGAATGTTTTACCACCGCCAATAATATTCACTGGCATGATTGCCTATAGCGCCCTATTCTTTGCCCCTACATCAAGTATTTTTAAAATGGTTTTCCGAGATGACACAGCCTGCTGACCAGCAAATAGAATGGCGCATCAGTGATGCATTAGTTGAGTATCCTACAGCCCTTCGTGAAATGGAAGCGCGCGTCAAGGCCATTCGAGCAGGAACAGCGCCTGAACTTGTGTGGCTCCTCGAACATCCCCCGCTTTATACAGCAGGCACCAGTGCTGATATAGCCGACCTTGTAGACCCTGACCGTTTTCCTGTTTATGACGCAGGGCGCGGCGGGCAATATACCTATCATGGCCCCGGCCAACGGGTTGTTTACTTTATGCTGGACCTGACAAAACGCGGCAAAGACGTGCGCAAATTCATCTATGGCCTAGAAAAAGTAATGATCGACAGCCTTGCAAAATTGGGCGTAACGGCAGAACGGCGCGCTGGCCGAGTTGGCGTGTGGGTGGAACGGGGCGGCGGCAAGGAAGATAAAATTGGGGCCATTGGCGTGCGCATCCGGCAATGGGTTACTTTCCACGGCATTGCTATCAACATCGAGCCAGACCTGACACATTTTGAAGGCATTGTGCCCTGCGGCATCAACGAGCACGGTGTAACAAGCCTGCATGACTTGGGCTTGCCTGTCACTATGGACGATATAGATGACGTGCTTCAGGAAACTTTTGCAGAAGTGTTTGGGAAAGAAAGCTTGCCCATGCAGTTTGCTGTTGAGGCCGCCAGTGCCCCCGCACCAGAAACCACACCCTCCATAGAAGAAACCCACCCGGTATTTCGCCCATAAAGTGCTCGGTGCGACAGGCTAAACACGCTTAAAGTGCTTTCTTACACCTTCAATTACCGCTACATATTCCTTCATTGCTTTTTAGTATCAAGGATTTAGTAAAAATGGAGGACCCAATAATTGAAGTTATTTCCTTTCTCTCTGACCCTGCAACCGTAGCCAAAGAGAGTGATAAAGTAAAAATATTGGACATTGCTAACCTCCTGGCTCACGAAGAAATATCTTCGGAAAACCTTGAAATTTTAACCATGCATTTAAGAAGGGGGCGCAAGACAACAGACCAATATAAAGCCCTTATTATAAACAGCATTCTGCTTATCCTTGAAAAAAAGCCTAAATACTCAAAAAACCTTACTAATCTTTTGATGGCCTATACCCCTTCCCTTCAGGAAGGCAATGCCACGTTAGCTTCTCTGCAATGGGCGCATTTTAACGGTACAGCAAGTGACAACCCCAAAATGCTGACCCACTGTAGCCGCCCGGTGATTAAAAAGCTGTTTGAGCAAAACTTAAAATCTCTTACGGCAATTTACGATGAGGAAGCCTCCGATTCTGATCGGGTTTTTGAAGAAAATGGCCGTGTGGTCATTATCACTAAGCAAATGCAAATACCCCCTCATGCGCCAAGTGTGCGAACATTGGAGTTTTCCAAAAATCTCATCGAAGACCACGGCAAACAAGTGCTTATTGTTTGTAGCGCAGAGACATCCATTGAAATGGGCGGCGCAGTGGTACCCGCTACACGCGGCCTATATGCAGAACCATTTCTGAACGCAACAACCATACAGTATGAAGGCCATGACCTACCTTTTTTATTGTGCGGTAAAGGGGCTTTTTCAGAGGCATCAGCCCGTCAGGGAATTCGGGCAATATTGGACTTTAAGCCAGAGATGATTCTGTCAATTGGAGCGCCAAACCTTCTGGGAGAAGTGTTTCACCAAAGCGCCTTTTGCTTTTTCTATATGTCTGGCAGAGATATTCCAATTACCAAAAACCACTATTTCCACACATGGGAACCACTGAGTGAAGACCAGAAAAGCCAGCTAGAAAGAGACGGTGTTTTAGACCAGCATCTCTTTGTTTCAACACCCGGCTATCATGTGCAAGAAAAAAGAGCAGACTTGGCAAAGGCTGATTTCCAAATTCCGCAAGATGCCTTTGTTTTTGCCATCATTGGCCTACGGTTGGAACGTGAGGTTGATACAGACTTTTTGGACATGCTCGAGGTGATAAGCAAGCACACTGGCGCGCACTTTCTTTTTGCAGGGCAATTTTTACAGTTTGATGAAGCATTTGCCGAACGGCCTGCTTTGAAAAAAAGCTGCCACTTCATTGGAATGCACCCTGACATTATGGCCGTGTATGGCCTTTGCGACGCCTATATTAACCCAAAAAGGCAAGGGGGCGGCAGCAGCGCAGCACAAGCCCTGCAAGCAGGCATCCCTGTTCTTGCAACACCGGGCGGCGATGTTGGCTTTATGGCGGTTAACATGCCTGTATTGGAAACATACGCCGACCTTGCAGAAGCTGCCGTTAAAATCCAACAAGATGATGAGTTTATGGCGACTTACAAAAACATAACGGCCTCGGAAGCAAGCCGAGTGAGCGTAAGGGGAAAATATCTTTCCCGTATCATGGAAGAATTCAAAAAATTTGCAGAAAAGCAGAGTAAAAACTAGCGACCAGTAACCATACGCGCTAGTCCTCTGCAGTTAGGGTTTGGGAAACTTTAGGGCGCTATGGTGGCAGATGCGATCAGTCCACGTGCATCCAATGTCACTATATTCAAGAAGGCTAAACTTAACAGGCTATGATAGACAATATCGAAGAATTATTTGCTCTTCTTTCCCGTCCTGAAAATGATGTGACTGAACAAGATCGGACAAAAGCAGCCTATGCGGCACATGTTCTAATTCATTCATGGTCCCACCTTAATCCCGCCCATCAAACAACTGTTACAGAGTTTTTAATCAGCCTTAAGGAGACAAGCTCCCCCTACAAAGGAGCGATGGTCAACTCCATGCTTTTTGGCATCACCGGTGAAGCCCCCTATTTGGCTAAGGCATTGGCATCCCTTGAACATTACGAGACAGATATCACAGCAGGCGTTTCGACATTTTTTTCACTGGCCCTGATGAATTTCAAATCCAACCCTGTGGCGGAAACTGCCGTTAAAAAACATCTAACGCGGGATGTGCTGCGGCAGCTATTCCTCAAAAACCTGGCTAAAGTGCAGGACATTTTTAACATTATCAAATCTGATACCCCACCAAAATTTGAAAAAAATAACAGAGTGATCATCCTAACGCGGCAAATGTTGCGCCCCCCACACGCGCCGTCCGTGGACACATTAGACTTTGCCGCAATGCTAAAACAAGATCACGGTAAAGAACCGCTCATTATAGCAACATCGGAAGCGTCCCATAGTTATGATGGCGCCATAGCTCCTTGTTTTCTTGCCAATATTGATGAAGATTTCATCGATATCAAAACGATCAACTACAGAGACCAGCAATTACCCTTTTTAATGTGTGGCAAAGGTGTGTTTAGCGTAAATTCAGTCGCGGAAGGCCTTGCAACCATTGCAGCCTACAACCCGGAAATGATCTTGTCCGTCGGCTCGCCCTCTCTGCTTTCTGAGCCCTTTGGCGACAGCCGCTTTTGCTTTATTTACCCCACAAGCCGGGGCATCCCCACCACCTCAACCAACTATTTCCATACATGGGACGAAGTTGATGAGGAAATGCAGCAGCAGATTGAAGACGAAGGGCACGAGGCGCATTACCTGTTTACCCAGCATCCCGGCTTTGAGCTAAAACCCCCATCAAGCAGTTTAACACGGGCACAATTTGGCATTCCAGAAGATAGTTTTGTGTTTGTCGTTGTCGGCCTTAGGCTTGACAATGATGTGGACGACAGCTTTGTGACCCTGTTGGACACCCTTGTTGAACATACCAAAGCCCACATCATATTTGCGGGGCCTTTTAATACCTACGATACCTGCATGGAGGGGCACGACCGCCTGAAGGAAAAATCCACACCCCTTGGTTTTCAGCCCGATATTATGGCTGTCTATGCCCTAGCAGATGCCTTTTTGAACCCAACCCGCAAAGGCGCTGGCAGTGGTATCATCTATGCCATGCAGGCTTTATTACCGATACTCAGTTTGCCACACGGAGATGCAGGCATGGCTGTTGCGGGCTTCCCTGCACTCTCAAGCTATGACGATATGGCAGACGCCGCCAAAAAACTGATAGACGATCCTGAAATCCTGCAACAGTACCAAGAAATTGCCAAAAGTGAATTCCCGAAATTCACCGGCCGCACCCGCCTTGTGTCACGCATTTTGGAAGAATTTGAAAAGTATGCCTCCAAGAAACTGGAAGCATAAAGCCTGCTACAGTTCCTATCCGGATTACACTGTTGGCTTAATAGTAAATTTAGGCGGTGTTAGGCCAATCGCAGGGAATGTTTCAACCTCTTTAACCTCTGCGCCTTGAGGGCCAGAGTGGCAGCGGCTTACCATTTCATGAACAATGGTTACATCCCCACAAAAAAGCGCTTCCACGCTGCCATCGTCGCGGTTACGCACCCAGCCATAAAGGCCGAGCTTATTAGCCTCTTGTTCGGTCCAGCCCCGAAACCACACGCCTTGTACTCTGCCAGTTATGCGCGCCCGCAAAGCTAATGTTACTTTATCAGGCACGCTTTAAGACCACTTTAGGCGCTTTAGGCAATTTAGGCGCTTTAGGCACTGGCAGCACTAATGGCAGGCTTACGCCTTACAAGCCATTCAGCGAGCATAAGGTTTGGCACCCAGCAAGCCCATGATATGATGATATAGGTAGTTTCAAAAGGTACACCCGCTATGAGTTGTACTGGCAGCAATACGCGCAGCGTTATAGCCGCACATGTCAGGGCAAAACTGCGGATCATCCAATCTTTATGGGCGGCAAAATCACGCGCTCTTGCTTTTCGGTAGGCTTGCACCGTGGTATAAATCCATGCCACCGCCAAAACCGCAAAGCCAGTACGTGCATCAATTGTTGTACTGCTAAGTGCCATGAAAAAGCCCGCCACACCTGAACTTAGGCAAAAAACAACATAGCTACGCCCCATCCAGCGGTGCAGGGTTTTCCTGCTATTACGCAGTTTTTCACTAAACTGAAAAGGCCCAATCAACAACGCGAGTGCCCCAAAAAACAAATGTGCATATAACGCGATAGGCCGGGCATGAAAATGGTTACCAACCGCAATATTATTTGACAGGTCTACAGCAAAAACCATGGCAAAGGCGTAGCCCGCGATAGCCACAGCCGAAACTGTCAAGCCTCTCGTTAAAAACTTATTATTCATTCTATTCCCAGCAGTACGCATTACAAGAAGCAGATACGCCGCCCCCGTTGGCGTATAGATAGGAGCTGATTTGGTACAGTGCAAGAGGGTCCAGATCAACTTTCAGGGATCGCTCTAAGCAAGCCGTCTTAATTAGTTACATCACCGGCCCAC
>JAESQS010000029.1 GCA_016765035.1 Kordiimonadaceae bacterium
CTGTAACAGGGGTGGTCAATATCATTACATTCAACCCCCTGAATGAAAGTGTAGGTAATGCCACTATACGCGCTGGCACCTTAGGGATTATAGAAGCCTCAGCCGTAGCAACCTTTCAGCTTGACGACGATAAAGGCGGCGTACGCATTTCTGCCAGTCATTTCGAAGCTGATAAATTTGATACGCCGATATCTGCAACAGATGCACTGCTTCGTGACGACCCAGAGGATGACAAATTCTCCTTGGATGCGCTATTTCAAGTATCTGACAGCATACAATGGGGGGCAGAAGTCACCTATTATAAAGGCGTTATAGGCACCGTAGAACCTAGGGGCCGTGGGCAATATGGTACCATCGAAGATTATTCCATGAAGACAACGCTGTCCGTAGACACGTCGTCGGGAAAATGGAATTTGGCCATGCACCAGAATGTAAATGAAGAAGGCCGGCGTTCTGTTGTTCAGCTCGAAACAGGTCTCCTTCTGCTCAATAATACAATTAAAGCAAAAGGCCTATTTGTAGAACTGAGCAACTTCAGGTCCATTGGTTCAAAAACCGCAGTTCGTTTTTCCGCAGGCTATAAAGACGATAAAGTTGACCAATTTGGTATCGGCCCCTTAACTGACACCGGGCACGTTGGCCTAAGAACATATTATGGTTCCGCCTTATGGAATTATGCAGCATCAGACAAGCTATCCCTCACCGCCTCTTTCCGGTGGGATTATATGAATTTACGCAGAACTGCAGATGAAGCCGCCTTTTTACCCTTTAACAATGATGACTTTGGAAGCTTTTCAGAATTTAGCATCAATGCGGGTATCGTCTATAAAGTGAATGATTTAGACACCATCAAACTCATCTATGGTAGAGGCTTCAACGCGCCTAACCTGTTTGATTTTGGCGGGCAGATAAATGATGCCCCAGGTTTAATACCAGGCCTTCGCGGTGTAGGGGGTACTCCTGATGCCCGCCCGTCCATCGCACAGCAAATAGAAATTCAATATACCAAGAAATTAGAAGCCATTCAGGGCATGTTAAATGCTTCTATATTTGTTCGGCTTGATGATGATTTGTTCGCTGCAATCTCTGGTGGCCGGATAAGGACCATCCCAAACGACACAGATTTATATTTGGGCTATGGGCTTTTAGCCAATGTACAAACATATGGTGTCGAATTTGACCTTTCTGGGCAAACCGACGGCGGCATCAACTGGGGTTTAAAATATAGCTACGCCAATTCCAGTGAAGATCCGATTGAAGACCCTTCCCTAACCCCACGTACATCCGATATTTTCCCATTCAACCGGATAACCTATGCCGACCGCAGCCCCAAACATATTGCCTCTGTACTATTGGGCTATGAAAATGAGCACATGTGGACAGACATACTGCTGCACTATAAATCCGGCTATACCAACTATAGCGGCATTTTAAACATTCCGGGCTTCATTGATCCGTACCGAGATGTAGATGATGTGATCACTGCAAACGCGGTTATCGGGTATAATATAAGCAGTGGACTCAGCATTTCCATAAAAGGGGAAAGTCTGCTTCATAAATTGCAGGAAGAATCTGTGGCTGTTGGCAATTCAGTAGAACGCCGTTTATGGGTCTCATTGTCCTACGACTTTTGACTATAACGACGGAGGATCATCAGATGATTGAACTTAAAAAACATTTCAATGGAGGCTTGCCACCTCCATTTTCACAACCCGTTTTTTAAGTGAGTTTTCTGCTATCCGATATCGCCCTATTGAATAGCCAAAATATAACAAGCCTGAAGGTCGCGCAACGTCACAATAAACCACTTAGCCAGCAGTGGGTACCTCATGGGAGCTTTCCCGGATTTACGTTCAAGAACTTTCTGTATGACGCAATTGAAAGGCTTGGGCTCTACTCATACGGCGATCGACAAGATCCAGCATACTATCTACATCCAAATCATCCCCGCGTGCCGTCACAATTCCCATCACCACTGAAAGTTTTACTTTCAGGCCTGAAGGCGAGATTGCCGCCTTTTCTATGCGTTCGCGTATACGTGTCGCCACTAGGTCGGCCCCCTCTTCTGATGTCCCCGGCAACAAAAAGATAAACTCTTCGCCACCAAACCGGCAAAAAACATCTTGGGCTCGCAGCCCATCAGTTACCAAATCAGAAAATTGCGATAACACCTGATCTCCCACAGTGCGCCCATGGACCGTATTAATCCGCTTGAATTTATCAATATCCAGCATGATTAAAGAAACAGGCTCATTGTTCCTGCGCGCTTGAGCCAGCACTGCTTTCACAACTTCGACGAACGCGCGCCGGGTCAATGCTTTGGTAAGAGGGTCTAGCATTTGCTGGATTTTCAGTTCCGCCTGCAAGCGTTCAGCCGTAATAATAATGACGATCAATGTAACCGAAATTGCAAACACCATCATTTCAAGCTGCGCAATACTACGGATTGTCGTAAAACCAGTGGCATCCAGATGCACAATTAGGCCAGCACGGACCGCCGTGTGATACAAGGCATACACGCCATGCAGACAAAACAGCACTGCCGCCATGGCAGCACCAATAGACGTTTTGCGGACAATCCCTTTATATAGCCCCAAACTGCCACCTAGTGCAGAAGCAACCGTACCCATGCACCCAAATGCCAAAACCGCACACGCAATGGCCGTAAGTGCTCTCAGATAGTTGGTTCCAAGACCATTGAACTGCATAAGCAGCAGGCCAGAAAAAACCAGCCCCGTAAAAATTTTAGTGCCAAAATAAAGAGGGCTGGTCTTCGCGCCCCAAAAGTCCGCAAGGCCTAACCAGAAGAATACATGTCCCCCAATAAAAAGGGAGAGCCCCAGCAATACAAGATAATCAGCTTGCGTCATTGCCCAGCTGGAAAAGAAAAAAGCCGCTGCCGCAAAATTCAAAAAAAGCCCTAAGGCAATTTTCCCCATGCCCTCAATAGTTCGATTAACGCGCCAGTGGGCAACCATTGCCATCGATGTTAAAATCAGTACGATTATCACAGCAACAGACAGCGTTGGAACATCCAACAAAACCAATCCCTTCACGCCCCACTCCAGTTTCTTGAAAAAAAAAAGAATATGCAACAGTATTTTCAGCATATCCATTGAAACCACATAGAAATTTATGCAATTGCGCAAAAAATTGTTTCAAGACTCTATTGGACTTCAGAGGAGACCCCCCGTCAGAATGATAGATGAAACAGCACCCCCTTTTAAAAAAGGGTGGCTTGATAGTGTGTCTTTTTTTGAGGTCGTTAAAAATCTTAGTTAAAATTTTAGGCGTATATATACTAATGTCGATCATAGCTGTACTATAGGCTTATCGGTTCGTTGCAGCAGATCTGCACGATAATTCATGTAAGTTTGTATAGGTAAAAGTCTATGGTAAATAGTGTCTCTACGGCCCCTGCTCTTCAAGCCATAGCAAAAATTGGTGGGAACAACCAATCCAACGGTGGCAACAACAAAATGAAATTGGATATTGAGACAACACCTAAAAGCAATGTATGCATCCAGCCAACCGGTTCCGCTGGCTTTGGTAAAGGCCTAAAAATTGATATAAGCGCCTAATATAACCCTATTTCATAGTATTTAAGCCTCTCAGAACGACTCAGCCTATCTTTTTGTCTTCTGTACCCAAACCTCTAAAGCATTTAAAAAGTTGGAGCGGTCCTTCTTTGTAAAGCTGGCATTATAGCCTTTATCTTCGCCCATATCCCTTAATTGCGACTTCAATTCCCGCATCGCCAGTGCCATGCCAATATTATCGCCGGTAAAAGGCTTGCCTGTTGCACCCAAAGCGTCAGCACCATTTTCCAAACAGCGCGCAGCAAGGGGAATGTCCCCAGTGATACAAATGTCGCCTTGTTTTATATTTTCAGCTATCCAGTCATCAGCGGCATCAAAGCTGTCATTCACCACCACTTTATTCACTTTCGGGCCAACGGGAATGCGCAACCACTGATTGCTAACCAGATGAACAACAAGGTCATGCCTGTAGGCTACTTTAAGAATTTCTTCTTTTACTGGACAAGCGTCGCCATCCACATATATTTCCAACACTTAGAAGGTTTTCCTTTGTATTTTAGAAACTATTAACACCCGCAAACTATAAAGAAGTACCCCATCTTTTGAAAGAGGCCCTTGCTAGATGAATGCTAAAATGTTTCGCCATAGTTTGATGGCTGCCCTGTGCAATATACTGGTATGCTGCATGTTGGTAAACCCTGCAGGGGCACAAGATAATGCTGTAACGCAAAAGGAAGCAGTATCGAAGCCAAGCTTCCAAGATGAAGACGTGCAGAAATCCATCAGCTATATGTTGCGCCGGGCACAGCTAACCCGCATGTTAGCTGCTGAACATATTGCATACCTTAAAAACCACAGGGATACTGCGGCAATCAGGCTAATGGAAGATGCCTCGCAAGTTATGGCCTTTGACCTTGTCTGTGCTGATGAAAAAATTCAGTCCAAAATGCTGAACCAAATTGCAGCCGATACCAGCTTTAAAATTGCGATGATGGCAGGAAAGTCTACCATCAGCGAAAGGCTTGCTCGCATTTCAGCAAAACAAATAGTTAACCGGCGCATGGAACTGATAGGGGACATTGCAACCACAGTGTTGATGTTTGAAATTGGTCGTCGCAGAGGCTTATTTGACGCATTGGTCACAGACTTTGGCACCAAGCGCTTTTGCGCTGGCATGAGGAAAGATATGCGCGCCCGCTATAACGACTTGGCCAGTAATTTAGAGGGATAAATTGACTATAACGGGGGTCAAGGCCGCCGCCGCTCGACACAATTATAAATAGTGCGCATGCCCCGCACCGGGACATTTGAGCATATCCGTTTTAGGTAGGTACATATCCGCCCACTTCCCGTTTACTCTCTGGTGGCTACAGTGATTTAGAGCGCATCCGGATTACTATGCATCACCGCCCAACTCCCCGCTTGCTCTCAGGCCCTACCACCTGCCAGGATACACTGCGGGGCGGGGTGGACAGCGGAGAGTGAGCAGACATGGCACTACATAGCGCTAGGCGGCAACACCGTGCCACGCATCACCAAGTCAAAGTCCAAAACATTCTTCTGTGGCATTTCTTCGTCTGCTTCTGTGTTTTTTGCCTCAAGCTGCCTGATTAAAATATCAATGGCTTTTTCTGCCATGCTCAGAATTGGCTGCCGCACCGTTGTAAGGGGTGGCCAAATGGAAGTAGCAATGGCAGCGTCATCAAAACCCACCACAGAAAGCTGGTCCGGCACTGACAAGTTACATTTCTGTGCCACAGAAAGCGTGGCCGCTGCCATATCGTCATTACAAGAGAAAATCGCCGTGGGCCGGTCTTTTTGCGCCAGCAGAATTTCCGCCGCTTCAAAACCCGAGCGATAGGTAAAAAGCCCTTTTTCTATATAATTTTCTGGCAACGCCAGCCCGTGTTTTTCAAGTGCTTTAACAAACCCCTGATACCGAAGGTGGCTGCCACTATGATCAGCAGGCCCTTTTATAAAGGCTATTTTTGTGTGCCCCTGCTTGATCAGATATTCTGTCATTTCAAAAGCAGCTTTGCTTTCGTCCATACACACATAGGAAAAACCATGCTGTGTCTTCTGCGGTGAAATTTTGATCACCGGAATATCTATGCTTGCCAAAAAATCTAACACAGTGGTCGAATCTGAAAGGGGTGGTGGCAAGATAATGCCACCAATATTATTCCGCTCCAAAAGACCATTGAGAACTTTAGCGAAATCTTCTTCTTTCCCGTCCAGCGAGCCAACAACCAAATTATAGCCGCAGGCTTGGCATTGTTTTAGCGCGCCAATCAATAGCTGCCCCACATAGCCTTCACTGGAGTTTTGGTACAAAAAGGCCAGCAAGCGTGACCGAGAACTGGCCAAACTACGGGCAGACATATTTGGCTTATAATTTAACTGAAGAATAGCCGCCTGAACTTTATCTTGTGTGACTTGCCTCACTTTTCTTTCATCAGCCAGCACACGCGAAACAGTCATCATCGAAACACCTGCAAGTGCCGCGACATCCTGCATTGTTGCATTTCTATTTTTGACAGCCATCGTGCATCCAACTTTAAATTCTGCGTTTCACCAAAAGCCCCTCTTTGTATCTGGCCAAAGCATGATTATCCACTGCAAAGGATAGGGGCACCCGATTGACTCATTACACAAATAATGATAGCGCTAACATATTGTGAAAACAAGAGTTTGCTAGGGGATGAATAAAATGGGGTTATCAACATTAGATATAGGCGTATTTAGCGCTTATGTTCTGGGTATTATTGGCATTGCGCTGTGGGTTTCTCGCGAAAAAGAAGGCCACGACAAAGATACCAAAGATTATTTTTTGGCAGGCAAATCCTTGCCGTGGTGGGCTATTGGTGCCTCCCTTATCGCTGCCAACATCTCAGCCGAGCAAATCATCGGCATGTCTGGGTCTGGTTACCTTATTGGCATGGGCATCGCCACCTACGAATGGATGGCCGCCATTACCCTCATCATTGTTGGCAAATACATGTTGCCAATTTTCCTAGAGCAAAAAATCTACACAATGCCGCAGTATCTGGAGCAGCGTTATAACCACAGTGTTCGTCTGGTTATGGCTACTTTCTGGTTGGCACTTTACACTTTTGTAAATCTGACAGCCGTGTTGTGGCTGGGGGCGCTTGCCATTAAAACCATCGCAGGCGTAGACATGCTGTATGGCATGATGTTCCTTGGCGGCTTTGCCCTGTCCTACTCAATCTATGGCGGGCTAAAGGCTGTTGCTTTCACTGACATTATTCAGGTGGTTCTACTTGTGTTTGGCGGGCTATTCCTATCCTACCTTACCCTAACCATGATTGGTGATGGCAACGGCTTCATTGCTGGTTTCACAACCCTAACTCAGCAATTCCCTGAGAAGTTTGACATGATCCTGAGTGAAGACAGCCCCTTCTATAATGACTTGCCGGGCCTGTCTGTGCTTCTTGGTGGCATGTGGGTCATGAATATTTCCTACTGGGGCTTCAACCAATATATCATCCAGCGGGCCTTGGCAGCAGAAAGCCTTGAAGAAGCCCAAAAAGGCATTAACTTCGCTGCTTTCCTAAAGCTGCTGATGCCGATCATTGTTGTACTGCCGGGCATTGCTGCCGTTACATTGGCACCGAACTTGGCGCGCCCAGATGAAGCATACCCAACCATGATGAACCTTATGCCTACAGGGCTTAAAGGGTTAATCTTTGCGGCGCTTGTTGCAGCAATTGTATCGTCTCTTGCTTCCATGATGAACAGTATTGCCACCATCTTCACCATGGATATCTACAGCCATTACCGTAAAGATAAAACACAGAAGCATTATGTAACAGTAGGCCGTGTGGTTAGTACCACGGCTTTGATCATTGCAATGATTTTTGCCCAGCCACTCCTCGGAAGCTTTGACCAAGGCTTTAAATTTATCCAAGATTTCACAGGCTTCTTCACGCCCGGTATCGTGGTTATCTTTATCCTTGGCATGTTCTGGAAACGCGCCACAGCACGGGGTGCCATCGCAGCAGCTATTGGCTCCTTCCTGCTTTCAGGTGCTTTCTATTACTTGCTGC
>JAESQS010000254.1 GCA_016765035.1 Kordiimonadaceae bacterium
GGGCTTGAGGCTGCTTACGGCCTTTCTACACTTGGAATGCGGGTAACAGTTATTCACTTGGCACCCCATTTGATGGAGCGACAGCTTGATACCGCTGCCGCTGCACTGCTGGAAGCTGAATTAGTACGCCGCGACATTCATATTGTAACCGAAGCCAACACATCTGAAATACTGGGTGGCGATCATGTGGAGGCTGTGCAGCTTGTAGATGGGCGCAGCTTTGATGCCGATATTGTTGTAATGGCAGTGGGTATTAGGCCGAATACATGGCTTGCCAAATCCCACGGCATTGAGACAGCACGGGGCATTAAAGTTGATGATAACATGGTCACGTCAGACTCTGATATTCTGTCAATTGGGGAGTGTATTGAGCATCAGGGGCTTTGTTATGGGCTTGTGGCACCAATATTTGATATGGCCAAAGTTGCAGCAGATAAGCTCGCAGATATCGAGAATGATGGCTACCAAGGCACGCTTTCTTCTACCAAGCTGAAAGTAACGGGTATTGACCTGTTTTCCGCGGGGGATTTTTCCGGAGGGGAAGACACGGAAGATATCGTCTACCGCGATGCTGCCTCAGGCGTATATAAACGCCTCGTTGTGCAAGATAACAAGCTTATCGGCGTTGTTTTGTATGGCGATGCTGCAGATGGCGCTTGGTATTTTCAGATGCTGAAAGACGGCGAAGACATCACGCCTGTTCGCAGCACAATGATTTTTGGCCAAGGTTTTGAAGGAGACGCTTCGGCTGACCCTTTTAAAATGGTTGCAGGGCTGGCGGATGACGCAGAAATATGCGGCTGCAACGGTGTTAGTAAAGGCACAATCAAATCAGCGATAGCTGATGGAAACCTAACTTCAGCAGATGAAGTGAAAGCCTGTACAAAAGCAGGTACAAGCTGGGGCTCCTGCGCGGGCCTTGTTGAAAAGCTGGTGGCTTACACGCTCGGCGACGACATGGTGGTTAACAATGGGCCAAAGCCCATGTGTAAATGTACAGATTTACCGCATGATGAAATTCGTAGGCTAATCATCGCCAATGAAATTAAAACCATCCCTGCGGCCTTTCAGGCGCTGGAATGGAAAACACCAGACGGGTGCCATAGCTGTCGCCCTGCCATGAATTATTATCTAATGTGCGCGTGGCCCGGTGAGTATGTTGATGATGCGCGCTCTCGCTTTATTAATGAGCGCGTGCACGCTAACATTCAAAAAGACGGCACATATTCTGTCATTCCCCGCATGTGGGGCGGCATGACATCGCCAAACGAATTACGGGCGATTGCAGATGTTGCCGATAAATTTGATATTCCAGCCGTAAAAGTAACCGGCGGCCAGCGCATTGATTTGCTGGGCGTGAAGAAAGAAGACTTGCCCGGTGTGTGGAAAGATTTGAACGCAGCAGGCATGGTTTCTGGCCACGCTTACGGTAAATCATTGCGGACTGTTAAAACATGTGTGGGCACAGATTGGTGCCGCATGGGCACGCAAGATAGTACGGGCCTTGGCATCAAGCTTGAAGAAGCCGTATGGGGCAGTTGGATGCCACATAAATTTAAAATGGCAGTGTCTGGCTGCCCGCGAAATTGCGCAGAAGCCACCATCAAAGATTACGGTGTTGTCTGTGTAGATTCAGGGTACGAGCTGCATGTGGGCGGCAATGGCGGTATCAATGTGCGCGCAACGGACTTTTTATGCAAGGTGGAAACTGAAGAAGAGGTTATCAGCTACTCCATGGCCTTTGTGCAATTGTACCGCGAAAATGCCCATTACCTTGAGCGTACAGCCCCTTGGATTGAGCGCGTTGGCATCGATTATATCAAAAGTAAAATGCTTGAAGATCCAGACGGTCGTGAAGAGCTGAAAGGGCGCTTCCTGAAAAGTCAGGAAGACGCACAAGACGACCCTTGGGCCGCGCGCGTTGCAGGGGCAGAAGCACACGAGTTTAAGCAACTTGCAGAGGTTGGATAGTCATGGAACAGCATCTATATAAAGTCAAAGTCGGTATGCTTGCGGATATACCGCAAAAAGGGTCTCGCCGTGTACAAACCCCTATGGGGGAAGTGGCGCTTTTCCGCACGGCAAATGATACAGTGCACGCTTTGAAGAATGAATGCCCCCATAAAAAAGGCCCGCTTTCGGAAGGCATTGTTCACGGCTCAAAGGTCACATGCCCTTTGCATAACTGGGTGATTGATATGGCAACAGGCGAGGCTGAAGGCCCCGATGTTGGCTGTACGCCTGTCATTCCGGCATTCCTGGAAGGGGATGAAATCTATCTGGCGTTTGAAGAAGATTATAAGGCCAGCGCGTGAAGCTTACCAAAACAACATGTCCTTATTGCGGGGTTGGTTGCGGGGTCTTGGTTACTGAAAATGCTGGTAAAATCAGCGTTAAAGGTGACCCTGACCACCCGGCAAACTTTGGCCGCCTATGCTCTAAGGGTACGGCGCTTGCCGATACACTGGGCAAAGCCACACGCCTTAAGCACCCTGTGGTCGATGGGGTGCAAGTGTCGTGGGACGAGGCAACCAGCGCTGTTGCTGAGCGATTTTCGAAGGTTATTGAAGAGCACGGCCCTGATGCCGTGGCCTTCTATACGTCAGGCCAATTGCTGACGGAAGATTATTATGTGGCCAACAAGTTGATGAAAGGTTTCATCGGTTCTGCCAATATTGATACCAATTCAAGGCTTTGCATGGCGTCAACTGTTGCTGGCCACAAACGCGCATTTGGGGCCGATGTAATGCCCGGCGATTATACCGACCTTGAAAAAGCCGATTTGGTCGTGCTTGTTGGCTCTAATTTGGCATGGTGCCACCCGGTTTTATTCCAGCGCCTGAAAGCGGCCAAGGAGAAACGTGGCACTAAAGTCATTGTGATTGACCCTCGCCGTACAGAGACGTGCGATATTGCTGATTTACACCTGCCAATTATGCCCGGCGGGGACGTAGCATTGTTCAATGGCTTGCTAAACTATTTGGTTGAAACCGGCCACGTGGATGCAAAATATGTTGTGTCCCATGTTGTAGGGTATAGCCAAGCTCTTGATGCAGCGCAGGCTGATGCGGAAACATTGATGGTAATGGCCCGTGAGCACGGGATTGAAAAACAAGTACAAGCCTTCTTTGAGCTGTTCGCTTCGACAGAAAAAACAGTCACTGTCTTTTCACAAGGGGTTAATCAGGCCCATGATGGAACCGACAGAGTGAATGCCATAACCAATTGCCATTTGGCTACAGGCCGCATTGGACAGCCGGGTATGGGCCCATTTTCTGTGACAGGCCAACCCAATGCAATGGGTGGGCGCGAAGTGGGTGGCTTGGCCAATATGCTTGCGGCCCATATGGCTTTTGCACCAGAGGATGTTGACCGGGTTCGTCGCTTTTGGAAGGCACCGAATATTGCCAGCAAGGAAGGCCTTCGAGCGGTTGATATGTTTGAGGCTGTGCACAGCGGTAAAATCAAAGCCATCTGGATTATGGGCACTAACCCGGCAGTTAGTATGCCGCATACCAGCCGTGTGCGACAAGCGCTGGAACGCTGCCCTACGGTTGTCGTTTCAGACTGCGTTGATGGTACAGATACGCTTGATTTTGCCCATATAAAGCTCCCCGCAGCGGGATGGAGCGAAAAATCTGGTTCCGTGACAAATACAGATAGGACAATCTCTCGTCAGCGGGCCTTTTTGCCTTTCACAGGCGAGGCAAAGCCTGATTGGAAAATCCTCTGTGATGTGGCGCAAAAAATGGGTTGGGCAGAGGCTTTTTCTTTTGAAGGCCCCAGTTCTTTTGAAGGCCCTAGCGCAATTTTTAACGAACATGCGGCTTTGTCAGCTTTTGAAAATGGTGGCACCCGTGCGTTTGATATCAGCGGCCTGCAACATTTATCCCCTGAAGGGTATGAAGAGCTAGCCCCGCAAAAATGGCCGGTTCGCCAGCAAGGCAGTGAGGCCCGCATGTTTGAGTGGGGTGAGTTTGCAACGCCTGACGGACGGGCAACTATGGTGGCTGTGACGTATAAAGCATTGCCGCAGAAAACCAGTGCTGCTTTTCCTTTGCTGTTGAACACAGGCCGGTACCGGGACCAGTGGCACACCATGACACGTACAGGCCTTGCCCCCCAATTGAACGGCCACCGGCAGGAGCCTTTGCTCGAAATTCACCCAAAGGATGCTGCCACATACGCTGTTACGGATGGTGGCTTTGTTTCACTTTCTAGCGAACAAGGGAGCATGACGACACGAGTGCATGTGACAGATAGCCAGCAAAAAGGCAGTGTGTTTTTACCGATACATTGGTCAAAGGCCAATGCGGCAGCCGGCTCTGTTGGTGCGCTTATTGACCAAACACGAGATCCTATCTCGCAGCAGCCGGCCTTCAAGGCCACGGCGGTTGTCCTTAAGCCTGTAACAATGCCTTGGCGCGGATTTTTATGGTCCCGCAAGGATGTAAAACTACCGCAACAATTGGCGTATTTTACGAAGATACAGATGGCAGACTGCTCACAGCTACGCTTGGCTGACACCGATGAGGCCACAAGCACGCTTTTAGCGGCCGCCTTACAAGATGCCTACCCTGATGGGGATTGGCTGGACTTTCATGAAACACTGTCGGGTACGCGCCGCCTAGCTTTGGTGAAAGAGGGGGCGCTTGAGCTGGTCTTTTTTGCCGGAGCTGACCAAAAAGGCACTGACAGCGACTGGATTGCAAGCCTGTTTGCCCAAGATGTACTTGATACAGCAGACCGTATGTCATTGCTGGCAGGGCGCAGTAAAAAGGCGCAGCCCAATAAGGGGCCTATCGTCTGTGCCTGTATGCAAGTTGGCCTGAACACCATCAAAGACGCGGTTTGTAGTCAGGGTTATAAAACGGCAGAGGCTGTTGGGCGGGCTGTGGGGGCAGGCACTAGTTGTGGTTCTTGTGTGCCAGAAATCACGGCCATCATCAAAGCTGTTTCAAATGAGAAAGCAGATCATGAAATCGCAGCCTAAGCATTATTACCCGCTGTTTCTTAATTTGACGGGACAAACAGCTTTGGTTCTGGGGGGCGATGTTGTGGCTGAGGCCAAAGTGCGCCCGTTATTGGCGGCTGGTGCTAACATTCGTCTGGTTGCAAGCCAAGTCTCGCACAGCTTGGCTGCGATGCTTGAAAAAGCAGATGCTGAAATACTGACCGGTAAATTTGTGTCTACCCATCTGGATGGAGTGCAGCTCGCGATAGATTGCGGCGGTGCGCCTTCATGTTCAGCGGCCTTGCGCCGGGCGGCAAAGGCGCGGGGCGTGTTACTAAACTGTGTTGACGCAGAAACGCAGGCAGATTTTATTTCCCCTGCGACGCTTACCCGTGGGCCGCTTCAAGTGGCCATTTCAACAGGTGGTGCAGCCCCCTTGTTTGCCCGGAATTTACGCCAGATGCTGGATGTTTTGTTGCCTGCCAGCTTGGGCGCAGTGCTGACAGCAGTGGGTGGTTTTCGTGCAAAAGTGAAGGCCATTTTACCATCTGGTAAACGTAAAGCCTTTTGGGAAGCCATCTTTGACCACAAGACACTGGAGACGCTGCAAGGCTTACCTGAGAATGAGCTGGAGAGCGCTCTAGAAGGCCATTTGTCCGCAGCACAGAAAGGTGCACCAGCAGATGCAATAGGCACAGTGACGCTTATTGGGGCAGGGCCGGGCCATGCTGAATTGATTACGCTGGCGGGCCTGAAAGCCCTGCAACAGGCAGATGTGGTGCTATATGATGCGCTGGTGGACCCGGCGATGATTGGCTATGCTCGCCGGGACGCGCAACTTATTCCGGTTGGGAAACGGTGTGGCAAACAGTCTGCAAGCCAGGGTTTTATCAATCGCACTCTCGCTAATATGGCCAAGCAAGGCAAAAATATTGCACGGCTAAAATGCGGAGATCCTTTTGTTTTTGGACGCGGTGGTGAAGAAATTGAATTTCTGGAAGCGCAAAGCGTGCCTGTGGTTGTTGTGCCGGGTGTTACTGCGGCCAGTGCAGCCGCTGCTGATGTGAAGCTTTCGCTGACACACAGGGGCGTGGCGCGCCGTCTTACATTTATGACAGGCACCACGGCTGATGCTTTGCCAGATGATAAACCTGATTGGCAGGCTTTGCTGACCGGCGGTACAGTTGCCATATATATGGCTAAGAAAAGTTTGGCGCGCACTCTGGCTGATATTCAATCAGCAGGGTTTGGTGCAGGGCTTCCAGCCGTGTGGGTTGCCAATGCAGGCCGCCCTGATAAACAAATAGTACATTCTACCGTTGGTACTTTATCTGCGGATATTGCAGCCCTTCATACGGAGGCTCCTTCCTTGGTTCTAATCGGGGAAGCAATGGCTACTGCAACAGGAAAAAACCTACTGGCAGACGCGCAAGGGCAAGTTGAGCAGGCTGCGCTTTAAATTTTATCTCTTTTGTTTTGCAGCTTCTTTTTAAGTCTCGTTAATCATTTACCTTTAAAATATTAGGCTATAATTTATTACCTGAATATAGTATTACAGAGTGGTTTTTCGAGCTACTCGAAGCACGCCAATATTAGCAGCCGGACTTTATAAATGACACTGAATGAAGCCTCTTTGAAAGCTGATTGCGGCAACTGTGCAGCGTTATGCTGTATGGCGTTTGCATTTGATAAGTCTGAGCAATTTGCCCTTGATAAAGAGGCTGGCGTAGCGTGCGAAAACCTGAATGAGTGCGGGAACTGTACAATTCATGAAAAATTGAGCAAGGCGGGCTTTCAAGGGTGTGTAAATTATGACTGTTTTGGCGCAGGCCAACATGTGACGCAAGAGGTTTTTGGCGGCAAGTCGTGGCAAGATGACCCTGCGCTGAAAGTGCCCATGCAGAATGCCTTTCGTGTGATGCGCCATGTGCATGATATGTTACTTTTGTTAACGGCGGCGGCGAAACTGCCATTATCAGATGCCGAGAATACCACCCGGCAGGCGCTGATTGCTGAAATGACACCTGCTGGTGGATGGACTGCGGCATCGCTTGAAAGCTTTGAACGCGGTAGCTGCCTTCAGGAAGCAACAGACTATTTCACATCCCTTCGCCCCCATGCAGAAGAAAGAGTGGGCAGCTAGCCTCTTGGTATTACCGGTACCCGCTCCCCCGCAATGTCCACGAAGTTTCTAGATCATGCATCGTGCCAGAGAAACGCTTTTAACTTTTTGGCCGTAAGCCGCCTGATTTAACGATGAAGTCTGCAACCTTTTTCACGCCCACACCGCCTTTTATATTGGTGAATTCAAACGGCTTTTCACCCCGCATTTTTTTACTGTCCCTGTCCATCACTTCAAGGCTCGCACCTACATACTGTGCCAAATCAATTTTGTTGATAACCAACAGGTCGGAGCGCGTAATGCCGGGGCCGCCTTTGCGCGGAATTTTATCCCCGGCACAAACATCAATCACATAAATAGTGATGTCGGCTAATTCTGGAGAAAAGGTCGCCGCCAAATTGTCGCCGCCGCTTTCGATAATTACCATATCCAAATCGGGGAAATTACCGCTCATGGTTTTGATGGCCGCAAGGTTTATCGAGGCATCTTCCCTAATGGCTGTATGGGGGCAACCGCCTGTTTCCACACCCATTATGCGCTCTACAGGCAAGGCACCAGAGCGCGTTAAAAACTCGGCATCCTCTTTGGTATAAATATCATTGGTGATAACGGCTAGGGAGTAACTGTCGCGTAAATGTTTGCACAGTGCGTCAGTGAGGGCTGTTTTACCGGAACCAACAGGCCCGCCGATGCCAACCCGCAAGGGCCCATGATGTGAAGCGTGTGAAGTGCTCATGATCTAAAAAGCCTTGTATATTGTGTTTCATGTTTCATTGAACTGATATCAGCCATGAAAGCGCATGTTGCTAAAGTATCTATAGTTTCTGTGATTGCCCGCTCTGCTGTGTGGTTAACGCTTTTCTCCAAGGCCGCAGTGATGCGCTGGCCGTCGGTTTGCCCTAGCGGTATAAGCCTGACAGCGGCTGAAACCAGATTACAGGCAAAAGCGTGCAGATAGGCGTGGAGTGTATCTTCAAGTGCTATGCCTGCGCCTTCCGCTGCAACACCAACGGCAACAGCATAAGCATGGGGTTCATCTGCCTGTTTTGTTAGCCGCTCTAGCCTAGCTTCAGGCCAGGCCGCATCAGTTACAGCGATGAAGGCTGCCCCTTGAGATTCGCTTTCAAGCGCAAGCTCAGTCGTTGGTGCGTAGGCTAGGGCATGGGCCGCCACACGGGCGAGGGCCGACGGGTCATTTGCAGTACGGTATGCCTCGCAGAGAAAAACGGCATCTGCAAAACCGCCACCATGGCACAGAATGTCAGCTATCCAGTGCTGTGTGCTTTTGGGGGTTGTCACCAAGCCCATCTCAAACGCTTGTTCCAAACCATGGCTGTAGGTGTAGGCCCCCACGGGGTACGCGGGGGACAGCCATGTCATTAAACGGTATAGCGCTTTATCAGGGGTGATGGTCATGGCTATGTACTGCTGTGTCGCCGCCTGAATAGGCGCCGCCCTCTGGGTTAAACGGTGCATTGATAACATCGGTGTTAGCACCGAGCTGATTAACCATTTCTAAAATCACTTTATCATAGCGAATGCGGACAGCGTTTGTTGCAATTTCTGTGGCTAAATGGCGGTTGCCCAAGTGCCAAACTGTGCGCAAAAGTTCAACAGCACTATCACAGCTTATTTCAATAAGCTTTTCAGGGGCCGCAACCACTTCGATAAAGCGCCCGTCAGCAAGGAGCAAGGCATCACCGCCATTTAAAAGGCGTGCTTCTTTTAGGCTAAGGAGTATGTCTGTGCCGTTTTCACCAATAAGCGCGATGCGGCGGCGAAAGCGGTCTTCATACCCCAATACAACACGGTCAACGACTGTGCCATTCCATGTGCCTTTTTCTGCGACTTCGTGGGCGATAAGTTGTTTCATTATCTTATACTCAATACATGAAATAGCGCTGGGCCATGGGCAGCACATCAGCGGGTTCGCAGGTTAAAATCTCGCCATCAGCCCGTACTTCGTAGGTTTCGGGGTGCACACTAATGTCGGGTGTTGCATCATTGAGAATCATAGATTTTTTACCAATGTTGCGGGTGTTTGCAACAGGCATAATATGCTTTTGCAAGCCAAGCCTATCTTTCACGTCAGCTTCCATTGCTGCTTGCGACACAAAGGTAACAGAGCTGCTTGTCAGGCTTTTGCCAAAAGCACCAAACATGGGCCGGTAATGCACGGGCTGCGGTGTGGGGATAGAAGCATTGGGGTCGCCCATCAAGGCACCTGCAATAGTGCCCATTTTTAAAATCAAATCAGGCTTCACACCAAAGAAGGCTGGGGACCATAAAACCAAATCAGCAAGCTTGCCCACTTCCATCGAACCAATCTGTGCTGACATGCCGTGGGCAATGGCCGGGTTGATGGTATATTTGGCGATATAGCGCTTCACGCGGAAATTATCATTTTCGCCAGTTTCTTCAGGCAAGCGCCCCCGCTGTTTTTTCATTTTATCAGCAGTTTGCCATGTGCGGATAATCACTTCGCCCACACGGCCCATGGCTTGACTGTCAGAGGCAATGACGGAAAAAGCGCCCAAGTCGTGCAAAATATCTTCTGCTGCGATGGTTTCCTTGCGAATACGGCTTTCGGCAAAGGCGATATCTTCTGGGATGCTGGGGTCTAGGTGGTGACAGACCATAAGCATATCCAAATGCTCATCAATAGTATTGCGCGTATAGGGGCGCGTTGGGTTGGTGGA
>JAESQS010000255.1 GCA_016765035.1 Kordiimonadaceae bacterium
AACGCCGCGTCCTTGGTCTGCGTAGCCTTCAAACCTTATAGCACTCTGGAAAAGTCGAGCCAATAGGTCTCTATCCTTAAAAACTTCTCTATGACACTGCGACAATAGCGACAATAGGTGCATATACGGGTCTATTGTCGCAAGTTGCAGCTATGCATGAAGGGCTGGATTAACGAGAAAACGACCTTGGCTTTTACCTGCCGTCTCACCTTGTCGAATTGGTGCAGCTTGCAACCAGCCATACCCTGCCAAATTAAAACAGGTTTCTTTGATCTCTTGTGCTTTCATTTTTCTCATTGGTGTATCTTTTTGCAGTTCTCGCACAGTGAATGCTTCAAGGTTTTGCTCTCTGATGTAATGGGCAAGCATAATAGTATTGGTATCAACTGCGCTTTTACTAGATGCGCCGTGGGCGCGCTCGGCCATTGGTCCGGCGTATGTGTCCATAAAACTGATTGCTCGCTCTATGGTTTCTCTTCGTACCTCAATAGGTTCCAGAGTCTCCGCACATTCAGCCCATATGAGATATTCAAGGACCAGTGCTATTCTAAGCACTGTTCCCTGTGCCTTGCCCCACCAGCCTGCCATGCGTTCATTATCCGCCCCGCGTTCCTGAATATCCTGCCACCATGCCTCGAATGCATTACTGGCATCGTGTGTAAGCGGTATAATGCGCGGGCAAAGCTGGCCATGTTCGTCCACGTCTAGTGCTACTGCGTCCAGCTTTCGAATAACCCGCTCCAAAAACCGGTCATCAGCAGTATGGACCGGTCGCTGGCGCGGTGCTGGCAAGGGACAAAAATATAAAAACCGCGAACTAAGGCCATCATCATCGCCTTTCAGGAGGCAGCTTTCTAACCGGTCAGGCTGTATGCCACCAATCACAGATATAGCAAGGCTTGGGATAGTAGATGGTTCACCGCCATTTTTCACCCGATCAACAGTAAACTGTCGGCCACCATATGCCTCTAACCATAGCGCCCGGTCACCGCCTTTACCTGCAGAATACCGGTCCATGCTTGCAAACCAACCAGCAATTTCATCTCTGCTCATTAATATCCCTTTAGGGCGCCCTATAAGAGCTGCGAGCAAAGCCTCTGTCGTAGCATCCTTAATGACAAGCCGTTTTCTAACGGGCATTTCAGGTGCCATTGCTTCTAATGGCAAGATAGGTGCGCTTCCACCAGCATCGACTATGTCTTTTGCCTTTCGTTCCCAAGCGGTCCGCACCAAGTCAGCTTCCATTTTCTGCGTTTCATAGGTGCGAAGAGCCTCGGTGTGGTCCATTAGGCCATCTGCTTCAATCACAGAGAGCCCTGATAATACAGGATCAATAGCCGGACTTTTACCTGCAGAAGGGCTTCCAACCAGCATAGACCATAAAATGATAGGTTCTTTCCATCCCACCCAAGGGGATACCCGTCGGCTACTCCCAATCAAAGACGCGGCTCCAGTCAGAACAGTTGCTGCCACATAATCAACAGGTGATGATTTTGAGCGTGCTGTTTTGAGGATCCAATCAGCAAGGGCTGCAGGGAATATCTCTAATGGGAAGGCTGGGCGTGCTGTTTCTTCAATTAGGAAGCCCTTTTCAGGAACAGGCCAATTATCATTGGCTCCTTGGACGCTAATAGCACTGATGGGATGCGCATTAAAAGCACTCGGAGCACTTTCTATGCTAAAGCGCTCTGACTGATCGAGTAAGGTCTCAATATGCTCCTGTTGCCACCCCTCATGGATAGCATCGGCAACATCCCATCCTGTGGGGAGGGTACCAATTACCGTTTCAACTAGTGCTTTTTGTGGAAAAGGGGGTGTTACGGTAGTGCTAAGAGCGCTTTTAGCACTATTAGTACTCTGAGTACTCTCAGCAGTGAAAACGCTATTTTTCCGCAAAAGCGCTTTAGCACTGTCGAGCGCTTTTTGAATGCTGGTAGCTCTTATTGGAATGATACCAACACAATTAGCCCCGGCCTTCAGGCATAGCTCAGCAACAGCGTGTGCATATTTTAAACCGGGTGTATCATTGTCTGGCCAAATGATAACTGTACGGCCAACAAGCGGGCTCCAATCGGTAAAACGGGCCGCATTTGAGCCGCCCATACTAGTTGTGGCCAGAAACCCGAGGCTAGATAAAGCATCCGCACACTTTTCCCCCTCGACCAGTATAACCGGTCGGGACCGGTCATCCCTCAGGGCTTCAAGGTTATAGAGTATAGGATGGACCGGTCTGACCCAGTCCTCCACCATAAGGCAGTATGGTCTAATTTCTTTCTTCCCGGGTTCCGTGTTTTGGGCCCTTATACCCCCCTTAAACCCGGGCTCGACCGGTCCCGATAGGGAAAATCCACCCATACCAGTACCTGTTCCGACTGATTTTACTGGTCTGGACCGGTCCGGACTGGTCCGACCGGTCGGACCAGTCTGTCCGGTATCAAAGCGGTAAATAGCTGCATGGGCATCTCCGTCTGCATCCCGGTACAGATGTATTTTTGAAGGCACCCCAAGGACGGGGTGCCTTTCTGGTAAATTACCGGCCATTGGCCACCCCCGCAATTCGGCTCACATATAAAGCGGCTTCATATTGACTTATGCCGTACAGGTAACTTGCCAAGCTGGTAAGGTCACCGCCCCTGTCACCCGTGGCAAAGTCTGCCCAAGCGCCCGAGCTTAAGTTAACCCGGAAGGACCCGAGCGACCGGTCTGCCCGAGTGGGGTTTAAAGCCACCCATTCACGCCCCATACGCCGCCCTTGCGGTAAAATGCTGGGTACTATCTCGCCCAAGCGCATGCAGGTAGCGCGGCGCACATCTGAGAAAACATTCTTATGCATCGTTCGCTGCCTCCCTGCACACATCGGAGGTACTACGGACGAGCTTTGTTTCGATCCATTCATTGAGGTCACACCGGCGATAGCGGATAGACCGGCCTGATACTTTAACGAACCGAGGCCCACCACCCCGCACCCGCCAGTTCTGCAAGGCGCGGACGCTGTGGCCAATATAATCAGCCGCTTCATGCTCATTGATAAGTTTAGTTTGGTAATCTGATTGTAGTTGTTGGTTCACTTTCGTGACTCCTTGTTAGCAAAGCCAGCGCTTGATTGCGCTGTGCCAACAAGAATTCCCCCTATTCACACCTCAAAATAGCTCACAGAATCACAAAATAGTTTTGTGTTATTTTGTGGACCGTAAAACACGCTGTATTGTTTCGTCGGAAAGCCCGGCTTTCCTACGTTCTGACCCAGGAACATCCTTAAAGATATAATTTCTTATTTCATGCCCTAAAATAGCGGTGGGCGTGTCTTTTGTGATCACTCCTCTAGCTTCCAAAGCGCTATAAGCCACCATAATTTCCTCTTTGCGGGATTTTCTTCCAGCCTTTGCTGGCAAAAAAGGAGATGAGAAAGTACTAGTAGTCAATATGTCAGATCCTTCTACCAGGCTGACGGATAGCATCTTTGAATTCTCGACCAGTCTAACCGAGACAAACGACAAGCCCGAACCAGAAACAGTAGAATTGGACCAATCGACACTCTTCAACCAAATATCAGACGGTATTTGTATTGGAGTATCTACAGTCTTTCGCGGCAAAGCATATCCAAGGCCGATTAGCTCTTTTCGCTGAATTTGTTCTAAAACATCGTTCTCCAACACTTTCGATGCCCCCGACTTAGAAGCTATACCTCCTAGCGCCTGAAGTACCTGCATCGGCATGTAGTTCTTATGTTTTTCGCCGAGAATTTGGGTTTTAGTGATGGTCGCGATTAGCTCTTCATCGTTTATACTCTCAGCTAATTCCAAGGCTTTACTGGGATTATCAAACATCAATTTACCGGCCTTTTCGCGTATTTTAGCCGCATCACTCGCGAAAACAGAAAACGCATACGAAAGGTCAGTTCCTTCTTCCCAAATACTAATCATTTAAATGTCCTGTAACCAGTTCCGAGTTAAATTCTGTGAGCAGTTCACACGCCAAAAAAGGAACATTGCTGCCAAGTAAATAAAAACTTGAGGCATCATAGTCATCACTAGACGCCTTGTCGCTTCTTAAACATGCCGTCAATTATGCCAAACATACTTTTTGCTACATCATAGATAGATGCATCCGCAAGGTACGATCCACTCACTGGCTATAATTTAGTCCATACTGCTACATAAAGCAGTCGATATCCGAGGATGGTCTTAGTGACGGCTTTTCGCTAAATGCGGGCGCTGAACTTAATGGACCGCCGAACCCCGTCTACCAAAGTCCTTTCAGTCACATTATTGATGTTTGCGTGAGGTGGGCGCGGTGTCTGTTTGCTTTGTAGGGCCGATATCTTTTGCCAAGTAACCTCGCAAGGTTACTTGGCCGGGGATTGTCGGGCTAACTTGCCCAGTTCTTTGATTGCAAGCTTCCAAGTTCTTAGATCGGGGGCTGAATAAGCGATCCTAACACCCGATGGCGCGGTTCCTTGTGTTACTGCAAAAGCCCGTCCTGGTGCTACCGCAATACCCAACTTGGCACTTGCAGCTGCAAAGCTTTCGCCCCTCCATTTTGGCGGTAGCGCAATCCATCCGTGCAGAGCATCAGGAGCTCCATGAAAGTCGACTTCAAACAAAGACCTTCTTGCTATATCGAACATCATGGCGGCTTCACGTCGCTTTTCCAGTTCAACAGAGGAGACAATACCTTCCTCGATCCAGTGCCAGGCAAGCGCCACAGATAGCGTGGGAGCCATCCATCCACCTGCCCGCAGTGACCTTGCAAGTGAGTTGTGCAGCCTCAGCGGCGCAATGATCAAGCCAACGGCAAGGCCAGGCATTAGGCGCTTTGACAGGCTATCAATCTGTATTACATGGTCGGGTGCAAAGGCCGCTATTGGCCTTGTCGTCCTTAAAAAGCCATAGACCCGATCCTCAATTGCTACGAGATTGTGTCGAATTAGGATTTCCGCAATCATTTTGCGTCGCGCTAGTGTCATGGTCAGAACAAGCGGGCTTTGAAGTGTGGGTTGTAAATAGACACCGTCCAGACCGAGGCTTGCCTGACGGTCAAGCGCATCAGGATCAATACCCTCACTGTCTAGCGGCAAAGGAACCAGTTCAATCCCCAATAGCCGGGCCGCTGCAATCACAAAAGGATAGGTTAGTGCCTCAACTGCGATACGGCCCCCACGGGGTGCGAGAGCCGATATGGAGGCGGCAATCGCTTCCTTTCCACTTCCTGCCAATAGCAGTGAATCAGGGTCGACATGAAAATCATCCGTTGTCATCATTCCAGCCAACACTTTCAAAGCCTCGGCATTTCCCCGGACCGATGGCGGAGCTGCGGCATGTTCAGCAAGCCCCTTTTTGAAAAACCGGGCTGTCGATGTAGCGATCTTTTCTCGCGCGTCTGTACCTAGCCGAAAAACAATTTCCAGATCAAGGCCAGCACCAGACGGTTCCTGAAGGGATGGATCAAGAGGAGCAAATCGATTGGTTACAAAAGTGCCGCGTCCGACTTCTCCCGCGACCAGCCCTCGGTGACACAGTTCCTCATAGACCCGGCTCGCCGTTGAAGGTGCGATACCTTCCTCATATGCAAAGACCCGCTGCGGCGGGAGCCGTGTACCGATGGGCAATTCGCCTTTGGCAATCCGCTCAGCGATGCGGTCTGCGATCCGAGTATATGGTTTGAACATTATATTGCTCCGAGATCAATGTAATTATTGTTCGGAGCAATATTAATTTGTAAATAGGACGCAATCAAGGAGTATTTATATGCCAGACCTATCGACCGTACACCGCATGACAGCCTATATGGCCTGGGCTGACGATGTTATGCTTAAGAATGTTGAGCAGTTACCAGAAGCCGAGCTAACTGCGCCGCGTGACACCCTGTTCAAGAGTATTTCCGGAACATTTGATCATACCCTCGTCGTCGGGGAAATCTTCCTCGCCCACTTGGAGGGCCGCGCCCATTCGCATTATACGCGTCAGCGTAAAGAAGCACGTCCTTTCTGTGATGTTGCACGCGGACTTCGGGAAATGAATGGTGTCTACGTCGGATTGGCAAGGAGCTGGACAGACGTCGCGCTAGCGGAAACGATTAAATTCACGTTTGTCGGTGGCGGCAAAGGCATCATGACGCGTGAGGACATCCTTCTACATCTGGTGAACCATTCGACATATCATCGGGGTTTTGTCAGTACCTTGCTCTATCCACTCAGGACCGACGGTGCGGCGAATGATCTTACCGTGTTTTTGAGGGATGTTTGGCCAGATTTATCAAGTGTAATTATGGAGAGTACAGTATGAGCAAACTCGCATGGATTGGGTTAGGTGTTATGGGGTTTCCAATGGCAGGACATCTCGCAAAAGCAGGGCACGATGTAACCGTCTACAATCGATCACCTGCAAAGGCGGATACTTGGGTAAAGAAATATGGTGGTGGATCAGCCGTCACACCTGCCGCCGCTGCAGAAGGCGCAGAGATCGTGTTTAGTTGTGTGGGCAACGATGATGACCTACGGGCAGTGACAACCGGGCCGGACGGTGCATTCAATGCAATGTCTCCAGGCACCTATTATGTCGATTGCACTACGACGTCAGCAGATATTGCCCGAGAGCTTGCAACAACACTCAAAGAACGTGGCATGCACTTTCTCGACGCGCCTGTATCAGGCGGTCAGGCAGGGGCTGAAAACGGGCAGCTCACGGTCATGATGGGGGGTTCCCAGTCTGCCTTCGATCACATTGCTCCAGTATTAGACGCTTTTGCCAGGAAAGTGACGCGAATTGGTGATATCGGAACAGGCCAAACTGCCAAAATGGTCAATCAACTATGCATTGCTGGTATAGTCCAGGGGCTTGCAGAAGGGATATCTTTGGCCGAGAAAGCCGGGCTCAATATTCCTGCGGTCATGGAGACCATCGCAGCGGGTGCCTCCGGTTCTTGGCAAATGTCTAATCGCTGGAAGACAATGGCTTCCGGTGATTACAAGTTTGGCTTTGCTGTAGATTGGATGCGAAAAGACCTCGGCATTGCATTGAAGGAGGTGGGCCGCGTTGGCAGCACTGCGCCTGTTGCGGCACTTGTCGACCAATTCTATGGAGACGTGCAAAGAGCAGGAGGCGGGCAGTGGGATACATCAAGCCTTCTTACTCGGCTCAAGTGAAAGCTGATACTCCTCCTTGCTTGGCTGTTTCAAGGTGAGCGTTGGGTGACCTCTAACGGCTCCTCCTGACCTAGATTATCTCAAATAGGGAGTGAGTTACGTGTCCGCTTTGGGTCAAAAACGGCTCTTAAATCAGACATGGGCATGGAAACGCCCTATTCTTTTACCTGCTGCGTTAAATAGACACTTTATTTCTTAAACATACCGCTAATCATACCTGACATACTATTGGCCACATCATGCATAGCAGCGTCAGCCAAATGCGCATAGCGCGCTGTTGTTTGTGGCTGTGAATGGCCCAGCATTTTGCCAATTGTTGGTAAGCTATGCCCTGCCCCAACCATGACAGAAGCGAACGTGTGCCGCAGGTCATGAATACGAACATCTTCAAGCCCCGCACGCTTTCGAATACGCCGCCACGGTTTTTGCATATCGTTCATATATTCACCCTCTAGCGTACCCGCAATAACATAGGGATTTGCGGGCTTTTTAGGTAAAGCATCCAAAATCTGCTGAACTTCTGGGCCAAAATATACCTTCTTCGCCCCTGTTTTACTGTCAGGGAGCATAAAGCACCCTTCCTTAATGTATTCCCATTTAAGCGTTTGAATTTCACCAAGCCGGGCGCCTGTTAAAATAAGCAATTTGAATGCTGCCACCACAAAAGGCGTTTCTGTGCCTTCTGCCTCAGACTGGTTCAGGACAATCCCTAGCCGCTCTAGCTCTTCTGGCGATAAATACCGCTCTCGCTTATTTTCCTTGTATTTCTTCACATGCCTGCATGGGTTGCTGCCATCTGGCCTTAGGCCCCACTGCTCGCAAAGGTTCATTAACTTCGAAAGAGCGGCAAACGTGCGGTTCGCCTGAATAGGCTTGTCCCGCATGCCGTGCATAAATTTGGATACATCTGCCCGTGTAAGAGCTTTCACTTTATACTTACCCAATTTGGGCTTAATTGCTTTTTCGACAGAGATTTTATACGTGCGCTGAGTAGTAGGTTTCAAATGAACCTTTACATGTTCATCAACAAACCTATCACACACTTCGCTAACCAGCGGCGCATCCCTATACATGCGCTTGTCTTCACTGGGGTTAGCACCGAAGGCTACCTCGGACAAAAGCTTCTTTGCTTCGCGCCGTGCTTCATCAGCTGTAACTTGACCATGAACGCCGATCTTGATCTTGCGTGTACGTCCTGCTGCCCGATACTGTACCTGATAAGTCTTGCGCCCCGATGGCATAACACGAATACCAAAGCCTTTTAATTCGATATCTCTGATGCCATATTCTTTATCTTCAGGCATAAGCGCATCAACTGATCGCTTTGTAAGTTTCATAATTTCCCTGCAAGCATTTATGATTTCTGGAAACAAACTGGAAACAATTAGTAGCGAAACGCAGCGTATTCAAACGAAAGTGAACGTTGCATGAATCATATTAACTAATTGTTTTGTATAAATAAATAGTAATATAGAGAAATACAGAGAAAAGCATCAAACTCGATTTGTAATCATCAGGCCCCGAGTTCGATTCTTGGTGCCGGCACCACTTTCTCCCTTATATTTCAATGACTTAGAGCTTAACAGAGATAGACTAAATTTAGAGTTAGTCACTTTTATTGACTAGAATTAGTCACTTTTTAACAATAGTTCCCCATTTTTGGTGCAAAAAACAGCCACTAAAATCATTGAAAGAATATCAATATTCACCCACACGTTTCGATGCGCGTTGTTCTCCAAACCTTCCATATGCATATTACCTGTATGGCCTAGCGTGGGCATATTTCAATCATGATCTAAATCACAGGCACATTCGAAAATCAGTAATAGGAATAATTGTAAGCTATCAGGGGAGGTAGATATTGGCTGAATCATCGAGACCATTTTTGCAAGAATTTTTACTCAGGGGAGCACCTATCATATTGACAGGAATAGGTGTTGTTTTTTCAGGGTTAGCGAGCTGGTATTCCCGCGATGCTACAAATGAACTTGAGGCTAACCAAAGAAAGTTGAATGTAAATCAAGGTAGGCTGGATGAACGTACACTGATAAACTTGGATGGTGGTTTCAACATTCCTCTTACCAATGATCGGGCATGGATAAATTATGAAGTCTGTAGGAACACTGAACATCTACCAAGACGAGAATGCGCAGATAGGGAAAAGGAACAGGCCAAAAAACAAAAAACACCTGAATCGGTGAAAATTCGCGTATGGACATAGCAGGAATATGTGATGAAAATTTTAATTCCGGTAATAAGCCTACTGTTCATTACTTTACCAACAACGTCTCTGACTTAGCGGTGATGTTTGAGGGGCTGTTTGAGAGCGGAGAGAATTGAATGCCAGATACATCACAAGAGTCTTCAGTCAAGTTTGCGCTTATTGGCTTAAAATCTCTAATATTATTGAATGGTGGTGGAGTACTGGCCGTTCTAACTTTTGCTGGTAACCTTAAAGGTAGATCGGCTGTAGTTTCAATGATGGCACTTAGCGTTGAGCTTTTCGTATGGGGTTTGATAGCTGCTATGTTTTGCATCCTATTATCTTACGCGGCGCAGGAGTTGGAAACACAAAATAAAGAGAAAGGATTTCAATCCCTAAGAGCCATTGCGGTAATAACAAGCCTTAGCAGCCTAACAATGTTTTCGTTGGCAGCTATCGGTGCGGCGCAAGCACTAAAACTGTTGTAAGCATCCTCCTACACAAATTCATAAACCTCATCAAACCTTTCAGCTTTCGCTATGGTTAAAGCCTACACACCTCCGCTGCATGGTGTGCAGTAATTGTGTTTCACGTCTGCTGAGCCCGTGCTACTGAAGGCGCATGATTGTAATCAGTGCGAATATCAGCCTTCGGGACGATGAAGTGAGCTTTAAGGCCATTCGGGCATCAGGCCCCGGCGGGCAGCATGTGAATACCACTGCAAGCGCTGTGCAGTTGCGTTTCAATGCTGCACAATGCCCTGCAATTTCGGCTGCGATGCTGAAACGGCTGCGTGCTATTACTGGCAGGCGGATCACCACTGAAGGCATCCTAACACTGCGTGCCGAAGCCCACAGCAGCCAGCATAGAAACCGGG
>JAESQS010000256.1 GCA_016765035.1 Kordiimonadaceae bacterium
AGCATATGCATGTCTTACGATAATACCCGCGTTGAATACTCAGATATTGAGATCATGCCGCGTGTCGGTGGTCGTCGCCGCCGATGGTCAGCTGACGCCAAGTTGGCTATCGTTGAAGAAAGTTTTGAGTCCGGCGAAACGGTATCGCGTGTTGCCCGCCGTCACGGCGTTGCGCCGACGCTTTTGTACCGTTGGCGCAAATTGATGTCTGAAGGGGGAGCGGTTGCAGTGACCAGTGATGAACGTGTTGTCGGCACCTCTGAAGTCAAGCGCCTTGAGAGACCATCAATCGCCTGGCGCTTCCACTGGCTTATTTGATTGGGATGAACCTGATAATGGGCGGCAAGTTCTTGAATGGTTTGGTCGCCGCGCAATGCAGCAAGCGCTACTTTCTTCTTAAACGCCGTTGAAAGGGTCGTAAGCGTCCGGCCAATACCCTTAGGTCGCTTATTCAATCCAATTGTCAGTAAAGCTCAAAGGTATCAACCCGCAAACATACCTGACTTGGGTGTTTGAGACCATTGCAGATCATCGGATCAACCATATCAGTGAAGAGCTGTCGGGAACTTAACCGATAACCAGATCGAAGAAGCGACCTAAGGGGAATGATAGGGCGCTTGCGTCTAAATGCCTAAAAATTGGGATTAGGTACCATTGGTCAAGTTCTAAACTTTTGTCTTAGTAAAATCGCTTTGGGTGAGTTTAAAGTCTAAAACCCAGTCATATTAATAATTTCAATAATTAGTTTCAAATTCAACTAGATAGCGTAAATTTAATTTATAGATTATTGGGCTAGTTTTGTAAATTGCAGCGCAGAAAATCTGTCTATTGAGGAGAGTAGTACGTGTAAACGTACTTTTATTGGGGGGGGTAAAATATTGAAATTTCAATATTTTATTCTTTTAAGTCAACAGACTGCTTCCAATCGTAAGAAAGTAACAAATTTGTCGAAAAACTGCCTTAATTCGTATTTAGCTTAATCATTATAAACAGTTTTTTATTTAGTCAGAAATTTTAAATTTTCGCACTTGCATTTTTAAATCTGACATATATGGTTCAATTATAGAGTGTATCACCGTCAAAGGTTTAGTGAAATCCTAGATTCATTGCTTGAGAGATGCATAAACTATAAGCCTAACAATTTTGTAGTCGCTTTTTGGGGAGAGCACATATGTTTATATACAGCTGTAGTTTCAGTTTTTACCGGTTACAGGCGCAAAGTATATTATCTTCTTTGGTTGGCTCATCAGCCACACTAAAATCAAATCGACTATGAAATTATAAATGTGGCCTAAGCCGCTGGTACCGGCTCAGACCACGTGTCAAAACTATTATGGAGAATTGACATCACCATGAATACACTAAAAAATTTCGGTTGAACAGTCCCGCCCGTTGGGGAACGGTGGTATCACTGCAATTGGAAGCGTTAGCACACATTTTCATCTGGCCTAGTCGGACACATTAAATTCAGGATGCCACGTTTCGGTAACCAGAATACCTCATGGCATACGCTGTGAGCTAACCAGCTGCTATGCCCCTGGTACGGGTTTGGTAGCTTTGTCAAAACTCAATATGGAGAAATACAATGAACGCATTAGTTCGTGAGTTAGAGCTTGAAGAAATTAGCGTTGTAAGCGGAGGCAACCCTCTTGCTAAGAAAAGTCTTGAATGGATAGCTGGAAAGTTTGTTGATACGGCAATTACTATGGCTGTAACAGAAGCAGCCTCCGCGGCGAATGAATACGTTATTCAACCCGTTGTTAACGCCGCTATTCAACCCGTTGTTAACGCCGCTGTTGACGCAGCTAGGTCGGCAATTTACGCCCAAATAAACATTGATATGGCAAGAGGCTATAATGTTGTACGGGGAAGCGGTTCAAGAGCACCAAGAACTGGATTTGTCACAGTTCAGCCCAGCTAAACTAGACCCTAAATGGTTTATCAAGGGTGCCCCGTGTACGCTTGATAAACCTATAAAACAAAAGAAAAGCACATGCCTAATTTGATGTTCCCTAAAAATCATTTCATCAACAAGTTCATAGCCAATACTAGGAAACTTTTAGTCCCTTCATATTTAAACATTTTCTTTTTGGGCGTTATTTCCTTTGCCCTTATTGCTGTAACACAAGATATGGTAGGCTTTCTTGTCACTGTAGATGGTGCGTTACGAAACGACATTGGCTTAACTGATTTGAGTTTAAGTAAAACGTTTTCGCTGGTAGTGCTGGACCCTTTATTGGAAACTATTATTTTCCAAACAGGGCTTATCGGTATTTTCCATAAATTGAAATTGCCCGTCACAGTAGCAATCAATATTTCTGCTGTAATATTTTCTTTCTCTCACTTTTCTTTATCTCTCTTTTCTGGCATTCATCTTTCCATCAATTTAGCCTTACAGGCTTTGCCACTTTATTTATCGGGTTTGCTCTTTGCGAAGATTTACGTGACGTCAAGTCAAAGTCTAACGTTGTTTTGGGCAACAATGTATACTGGTGCAGTTCATGGTGTTCATAATGGTATTGCCACTTTGATATTAATGTATTTGATGCTTCAAGGGTAGCATTCTCGTCTTAAGCGAGGTTGGTAAAACCCCATGGTATCAAGTACGAAAGGTACGCGGTAGCACTAAGCTCACAATCAAATTCCAATAATTATTGATTTTTCACGCCTACATGAACTCACTGACAACAACTATAATCCTCAATCCTTTAATGACATATACAAACTAGGGCATCGCCTCAGCAAATTATGATGTATAAAAATGCATATATTGCCGCTCTGGAAGAGGGGATGTCCGAGCAGAAAATGGAGGTGACCAATACCTCTTTATACCCTCAAAAAACTTTCGGAGCGCTTGTGTTTTATCGTGATCTGGCAATGGATATCATTCTAACTGCTAAGGCCAATTAAGTATGCTGGATATCACTAATATTATCAGAGGCAAGAAAAAAAAACTTACACTCGTTCACCAATCAGAAGCGGCGGAGTGTGGCTTGGCGTGTTTAGCGATGGTGGCCAGCTATCACGGTTTTAAGACAGACCTTGCAAGCCTGCGCAAACGGTTTGCTGTGTCTTTGAAAGGGGCAACTTTACAAAACCTGATGGCGATCGCAGATCAGCTCGGCATGGCCGCTCGCCCATTGCGAGCCGAGCTTGACGGATTAAACACCATTGAAACACCGGCTATATTGCATTGGGACATGAACCATTTTGTCGTGCTGGCCAAAGCTAACCGTAAACATTTAACCATCCATGACCCAGCCCGCGGGGAAGTACAGCTAACATATGAAGAAGCATCCAATCACTTTACGGGTATTGCGTTAGAGCTAAGGCCAACACCTTCTTTTGAAAAAAAAGAGGACATCAAGCCGGTAAGGCTTTCTGACTTTTGGTCGCACATATCCGGCCTGAAGCGCAGCATGATACAGGCGTTTTTACTCTCTGTTTTTCTGCAGGTATTTGCGCTTACGACACCACTGTACCAGCAGATGGTCGTGGATGATGCCATCACCAAACAGGACAGTGATTTTTTGGTGGTGCTAGCCATCGGCTTTGGGCTGATGGGGCTAATGAACCAAGCCATTAGCTACCTGCGGTCCCATGTGATGCTTCATTTTTCTAACGCGCTAAATTTTCAGATGCGGATTAACCTGTTTCGGCATTTAATGCGATTACCGTTGGAGTTCTTTGAAAAACGCCATATCGGTGACATCACGTCTCGCTTTGGCTCATTGGGGCCGATTAGCGCTTTATTCACCAACGGTATTATTGGCGTTATACTAGATGGTATCATGGCTATCGGCACACTTGCATTAGCCTTTATGTACAGCACCCAATTAACGTTAATTGTACTTGGTTTACTAGCCTTTGGTTTTCTTATCCAGTGGATCACTTTCCCTATCATTAAGAAGAAGAATGAGGAAATTCTTCATCTAGGTGCCAAAGAGGACACCAATTTTCTAGAGACCATTCGAGCTGCCCGCGCCATCAAGATTTTCGGACAAGAGGCTGCACGAGAGAGCCAGTGGCAGAACGCCGCAGCTGATACACTAAACGCAGATATTTGGCTGGCAAAGTTTAGCCTAAACATCGGGGCTTTTGGTGGTGTTATTTCACTTGGTCAATCCATCCTCACCCTATACATCGGCGCGCACTTGGTGATTGATGGCACCATGACGTTGGGTATGTTGTTTGCGTACCAAGCCTATGCTGGGCAGTTCTCTGGCAAGATTAATGCGGTGATTGGGCAAATAATGTCTTTCCGCATGTTGAAGCTGCACCTTTCCCGCCTTGCGGACATTGTGCACACAGAGCCTGAGATAAAGCCAAGCGCAGAAAATACCAGTGTATTTCCCACTGAGCAACGGCTGCGCGGTGACATAAGCCTGCGAAACTTGCACTATCGCTACGGCGAGCAAGAGCCGTTTGTGCTGAAAGGGGTTAACATAGACATTCGCGCAGGGGAGATGATTGCCATCACTGGCGTATCAGGTGGCGGAAAAACCACCATGTTAAAAGTGCTGTTGGGGCTTTTGAAACCTACAGAAGGCGACATAATAATTGATGGGCGCCCTGTTGGCTTAATTGGGCCGCAAGCGTATCGCTCTAACCTCGGTGTGGTGATGCAAGATGACCAGTTGTTATCTGGTACCATTGCAGACAATATCAGCTTTTTTGACCCTAATATGGATATGGAGCGCGTTGAAACCTGCGCACGCCTTGCGGCACTTGATGATGATATTATGCAAAACCCTATGGGCTATAACAGCCTTGTCGGCGACATGGGCACAACGCTTTCTGGTGGGCAAAAACAACGGCTTTTATTTGCCCGTGCCCTATACCGCAAGCCCCGTATATTATTCCTAGATGAAGGCACTGCTAACCTCGATGCCGCTACTGAGCAGCATATAGGAAAAGTCATCCAAAACCTGCCGATCACCCGCATTATCATCGCCCACAGGCCTGCTCTCATTGAAATGTCTGACAGGGTATTTTCGATGCAT
>JAESQS010000257.1 GCA_016765035.1 Kordiimonadaceae bacterium
GATTGAGGCAGGCGTGCCTGCGGAAAAATTGGCAGCAGCAGGGTTTGGTGAGTATCAGCCAATTGATCCCGCAGATAATATATTTGCCTATAGCCGCAATCGTCGCATCGAAATGCGCCTAACCCAGCGTTAGAGCATATCCGTTTTACTGTGTATCACGGGCCCACTCCCCGCTTACTCTCTGGCCCAAATCACCCGCTAGGATACACTGTGGGGTGGTTGAGTAGGGGGAGTGGGCGTAATCTAAGACGGAGATGCCAGAACACTCTGCGGTAAATTTCTATGCAGGCTTGCCAGTGCTAGGGGCGTGTCCAGCTAAATAGGGTTTGCTCAGTGTTTAGGGCGCGTACTTCTATGTGGCTGGCATGGGTATAACCACTTAACACAAAGCGATAGCCATTATGCCCCCCTCGTGGTGTTTGGAGTATTTGTAAATCTGGCCGGTGTTCGAGCGCGCCTATCTCGTTTTTCAATTGCCCATTCACGTATAAGCCAATACGGACTACTTCATTGCTGCCAGAGTAAAAAGCCCAGCCAATGATGTGTTCATCAAGGCTGAAGCCGCTGTCATGATAACAGAAGGGTTTACCTTTTTTGTCATTCTGAATACGTTTCTCTAGATAATCCCGTGCCTCTTGCACAAATAAGATATCCCGCTCGTTCCACTTGGCTATCTCTGCGCGAACATCCGCAGAGACTGTATTTCCTTGTGGTATTGGGTTTGTATTTTTCTTGTATTCAGGCAGATTTAATTTGAAAGAAGATGAAAGGAGTTTTAGGCATTCACTGTAACGTTCTAAGCTGCCCACAAGGTGAAGCGCTCGCCACGGTGTCGGACCTAACATTCTAAAATGCTTGTTTGTTTCAGCAGGGGATCTATAAAAATCTTCGAAAGAACGATCAAGGCCGTGTGTTCGCTGCAAGTATCTATATTCGGAAATTACCCTATCGACCGGGCGGCGTACGAATGAAACCGTGTTTTGTGCGCCGAATAGATGGGTGAATTTATCTGCATGGAAGTGCCCGCCGAGCCATTTTTTCCTTTGGGTTAGGAAAGCGGATTTAAAACCGTATATATCGTTTGTGTCGGAACCGTATAGGTGCTCTTTAACTAAGGCGGTGCTATAGTTTTTGTCTGGGCCGTAGTCTTTTTCGACGGATTGTATGCCGAAGGCATCCACGGCGCTTTCCTGTAAACTAGTTCCCGCAGTTTTTGGTATATGGATAAAGAGAATTGGTTCCATAGAATAATTTCCTTGTTATTCTAGTAGCAGTTTTGCAGATAAAATCAGTTAAAGACCATAATGAGCTGGTTGAGGTTAAAGGGTCTATATTTTGGTTTTTAAGCCGCTTCGCCAAATTGCAGGTCAGCGAGCCGCTTGTAAAGGCCGCCTTTAGCTATCAGTTCTTCATGAGTGCCTTCAGCAATAATTTTGCCGTCATCAAGCACAATGATGCGGTCAGCTTTTTTTACTGTAGCCAAGCGGTGAGCAATAACCAGTGTGGTACGCCCCTCCATCAAATGCTCAAGGGCTTCTTGTACTTTTAGCTCGCTTTCAGCATCAAGCGCGCTTGTCGCTTCATCCAGTAACAACACCGGTGCATCCCGCAATATTGCCCGTGCAATGGCGAGCCGTTGGCGCTGTCCGCCTGACAAGCCTGTGCCGCGTTCGCCCAACTGCGTGTCAAACCCCTGTGGTGCTTTCAAGATAAAATCTGTGGCTGCTGCGGCCTCTGCCGCCGCATGGACGTCAGCATCAGAGGCGCCTTTGCGCCCGTAACGGATATTTTCGAGGATAGAATCTGCAAAAATAATTGTATCTTGCGGGACAAAAGCAATATGGCTTCTAAGATCGCAAGGGTCTGCGGTGCTAAGATTAATGCCATCAATTGTTACGCTGCCTGATTGCGGGTCATAAAAGCGTAGTAGCAGCTGTAATACAGTTGATTTTCCAGCACCAGACGGCCCAACAAGCGCAACGGTTTCACCGGGCTTTATCTGTAAATCAAACCCGTTAAGGGCCGCGATATCCTGCTTACTGGGATAATGAAAAGTGACATTTTTAAAGTTAATGTTGCCTTTCACTGCCTCTGGCATTGCAACAGGGTTCAGGGGCGCTTTAATCTTGCTTTCGGCCACCAACAGTTCAGCTAGCCTGCCTGCGGCACCAGCAGCGCGCTGTAATTCGCTGTAAACCTCGGATAGAGCCGCAAAGGAACCGGCCACGAAAATAGACCGCATAATGAAGTCAAGCATTTCACCACCGGTCATGGTGCCCGCCGTTACATTTTGTGCCCCATTAAAAAGCACCATCGCTATGCCGCTGAAAACAGTGAATATAATGATAAAAGTTAAGAAAGCCCGCACTTTAATACGGCGTTTGGCGACATCAAAGGCGCCATCAACATCGCTGCTAAAACGTTGGCTTTCGTAAGATTCCTGAGTGAAGGCTTGTACAATATTAAGGGCGGAAGGTGACTCGTTTGCCCGGATGCCAACATCGGCAACCTTGTCTTGGCTGGACCGTGAAAGGTCTCGCACTTTGCGGCCAATGAAGATGATGGCAAACAACAGAGGCGGGATAATCAGCGCGATATAGGTCATTAATTTGGGGGACATGATGAACAGCCATGCTGTCCCAAAAAGTGCAATGAGGATATTTCTGGCCCATACCGAAACGCTAGAACCCACAATTGTTTGTACCAGTGTGGTGTCGGCTGTCAGGCGGGAGACAATTTCACTAGGGCGATTCTCTTCAAAAAACTCTGGCGATAGGGTGATAAGACGTTCGTAGACAGCTTTTCGGATGTCGGCAACCACACGTTCACCAAGCCATGTGATAAAGTAAAAGCGCAGGGCAGTTGACAGGGCCATTGCGCAGACTACGGCAACAAACAGGAATATATATTGATCCAGATTACCCGTGCTGTCAGCAGAGAACATCGCATCAACAATATCGCCAAGAGCTGTTGGAATAACCAAGACAGTTCCTGCGGCAATCAGCAGAAAAAACGAGGCAAGCACTAGCTGAAGGCGGTATGGGCGTACAAATTCCCACAGTGTTTTCAAGTTAACTAAGTTGCCTTTTGGTGGCTCGTGTTCTTTCCGAATAGCGCTGTCTGACATACTGTGTTCCTTCCTGAACATATCGATCTGATATAAGGCCTAGGCATGGAATTTCCAATGAGTGATTTTGTAAGTTTTACCGAAGCAGGATAAAAAAACGTCAATAGGGTCAAGAAAAGCGATAAACTGTCTTGCCAAGGCTTAAAGTTTCGCCTATACGAACGCCTCGTTTTGGAGATATGACCAATGAAACAAGAAATTCATCCTGATTACCATACAATCAACGTGGTAATGACTGACGGGACAACTTTTGAGACACGCTCAACGTGGGGCTCAGAAGGCGAAACTATGACTTTAGAGATTGATCCTAGTTCACATCCAGCATGGACTGGCGGTAAACGCTCAGGTGTTGAAGGTGGCCAAGTCGCTGGCTTTAAAAAGCGTTTTGGTGGGTTCTCCCTCAAAAAATAATTGCTTTATTGCAATCAAAATTTATGAAAAAGGCGTTCATTTTGGACGCCTTTTTCTTTTTTGCCCTTGAAGGCATATCTATCACTTCCTACATGAGTTTTGTCGGTTGCTGCAAAGGCGGGACCGGCGCTTTAACAAGGCTTGGCCATGATGGTGAGCCGTTTTAACTTGTCGCTTCTGTAGGAGGACTTGATATGCGTAACTTTGACTTAACACCCCTAATGCGTAGCAGTGTTGGCTTTGATCATTTAAGCCGTTTGGTAGATTCAGCGCTAACGAATGACAGCGCAACAGCCTACCCACCTTACAATATCGAAAAAATAAGCGAGGATGATTATCAGATAACCATGGCGGTTGCTGGTTTTGCCCCCGAAGAACTACATGTAACGGTACAAGAAGGCACATTGATAATTGCTGGCCGCGCCCTTGATGAAACAGGCGAGCAGAGCTTCCTGCATAGAGGCATTGCCAAGCGCGCCTTTGAACGCAATTTTGAACTGGCTGAAACTATACAGGTGGGGGATGCCCACTATGAAAATGGCTTGCTGCAAATTGATTTAAAGCGTGTGATCCCTGACCATAAAAAACCTAGAAATGTCGAGATTAGGTCTAGCGCAGAGAAAGCGCCCTCGGTGCGCTCAATAAAGGCCAGTGCAGCTTAAGCCCATTGGCCTGTATGGCCCACATATAGTTTTTCTCCCTAACTATCCAC
>JAESQS010000258.1 GCA_016765035.1 Kordiimonadaceae bacterium
GTAGGGGGAGCGGGCCGGTGTTGCAACTAATTAAGATGCGATACATCGCGCGATTACGCTTTCGACCCACTGCGCCCCCCCCCTAAAACTGCAATAATCAAACCTTATTTTCTTCGCAATTTTGCCGTATTTGCCGCCAATATTGGAGGGGAGATAAAGCGGGAAACGAGAATAGGGCGGAAATAAAGACAATGGCAGATATTTCTACAATCGATTTTTTAACCTATTTTTTGCTAACAATAGTAGCTGTTGGGGGCATCCTGCACACTCGTTATCAGCAAAATTAACGAGTTTTTTGCCTGCCACATCTGTCAAAGTGTATAGCTATAAATCTTATCGGTTTAATCATTTAGGGCGCACTGGCCTTAATTGAAAGGGCGTGAATAGTGCTGGCGAGTTCTTCTTTCAGTGCACCCATCACCAAACGCTGCATAGCGACACGGTTTTTTCCTTCAAAAGCGGCAGATTGAATAATCACCGTAAAATGGCTGTCACCGCTGCCATCATGGCCAGCGTGCCCTTGGTGGCTATCGCTATCATTGATGATTTCCAAGTGTGTAGGGGCCAGCGCCGCAGTGAGCTTTTTTTCCATTAGCTTAGTGACTTCACTCATTTTAGCCTTACTTTCTATATTGATAGTGTCAAAGTTTGTATGCCGAGTAAGAAAATTTGGGCCTGCCCAAGTATTTCAGGGGTTTTGCCAAAGACTTTGCTCTGTTAAACACTCTAGTCATTCTTTAGAATGGTTATCAAATAACGGTAAGACAAGTGCCAGTTTTTAAAAGGCACAAATTTGTATGAGGATATGCCATGACAGCACCAGTGGCTGAGAAAGTACCGAGTTTAAATTTGCCGGAAAATAAGGTTTCCGTGCGGGATGTGTTTGGTATTGGTGTAGATGTGGAAGTGCCTGCTTTTGCGGAACGCACGGAGCATGTGCCGGACATTGACCCTGCCTATGTTTTTGACAGGAACACCACACTTGCAGTACTGGCTGGCTTTAGCCACAATCGCCGTGTGATGATCCAAGGCTATCATGGCACCGGAAAATCCACTCACATTGAGCAAGTGGCCGCCCGCCTCAATTGGCCGACGATTCGTGTGAACCTTGATAGCCATATCAGCCGTATTGACCTTGTGGGCAAAGACGCCATTGTGCTGCGTGACGGCAAGCAAATAACTGAATTTCAGGAAGGCATTTTGCCGTGGGCACTGCAAAGCCCAACAGCGCTTGTCTTTGACGAATATGATGCGGGCCGTCCGGATGTGATGTTTGTTATCCAGCGGATTTTGGAAGTTGAAGGCAAGCTTACCTTGCTGGACCAAAACAGAGTGATTCGCCCGCACCCTGCCTTCCGCATTTTTTCCACAGCCAACACAATTGGCCTTGGGGATACCACGGGGCTTTATCATGGTACGCAGCAAATAAACCAAGGCCAAATGGACCGCTGGAACATTGTTGCAACGCTTAATTATTTACCGCACGCTGTTGAAAGCGAAATTATGCTCGCGAAAGAGCCGGTCTATGACACGGAAGACGGCCGTAAAACTATTGAAAATATGGTGCGGGTTGCGGACCTATCGCGCACAGGCTTTATGGCGGGGGATATCTCAACAGTTATGAGCCCGCGTACTGTGCTAACATGGGCGCAAAATGCCCAGATTTTTGGCGATGTTGGTTTTGCCTTTCAAGTCAGCTTCCTCAACAAGTGTGATGAAGCCGAACGTGCCATTGTGGCTGAATATTTCCAGCGGTCTTTTGGGGAAGAGCTAAAAGAAAGCGCTGCTAATATCGTTGTTGGTTAAACCTTTAGGGTGAACCCTATAGACGCGGTGGGATTGTTGCTCAACTTCGTGGCCAACGAACAAATATATGGATTGCAGTGATGGCTGACGGTAGCCAAAAAAACAAAGAGATTTTTGAGCAGGCAGTGGCGGCTACTACACGGGCCGTAACCGGCGAAACTGCGCTTGAAGTCCGCTTCACGGCTGATGTGGCCGGCATTGTGGGGGATGAAGTCCGCATCGCGCACCTGCCGCACAAAGTCACCATGCAGGATGTTGCTGAAATTCGCGGTCAAGCCGATGCTATGGCGCTTCGCCGCCGGTATCATGATGGCAAATTACACCAGAAATTAGCCCCTGGCGGGGCTGTTGGCCGCGCGATTTTTGATGCGGTGGAAACCGCGCGTTATGAAGCCATTGGCGCTCGACAAATGCCGGGCATGAAGGGCAATTTAGCGGCAAATGAAGCTAAACGAGCGCTTGAAAATGGATTGCCGAACCCAAGCGACGACGAGCAAGGCAAGCTTGCGCATGTGGTTGGCCTTTTGGCACGAGAACGCCTAACAGGCGAAGCGCCGCCTGCAGAAGCCACCCTTGCCGTTGAAGGGCAACGTAAATGGCTGGAAGAATCAATTGGGCATTTGCTTGATACGCTTGACGATAAAATACTGGATCAACGCGGGCTATCAGTTGTTAGCCGAAGCATAATCTCAAACCTCATTGGGGAGGGCGAAGGCGACCAAGCCAGCCCAGATCAAAGCCAAAGCGACCAAGACCAATCGCAGGATAATTCTTCTAACGCTGATGACGAAACAGGCGCGGAAGATGGGGCAGAAACCGAAAATGCCGAAGCATCTGAGGATGGAGAAGGCGAAGCTGGTGAAGATAGCTCATCGGAGGCCGGCCTTGATGACATGGACGATTCGGATGACGAATCAGGCGAAGGTAAACACGAAAGTGCTGTGCCTTGGAGGCCTAATCGCCCGCTGGATACGGTGCCAGATGCTCCCTTCTATCAGGTTTTCTCTAATGAGTTTGATGAAGTGATAAAAGCTGAAGAGCTTTGTGATGCTGACGAGTTGGATAGACTGCGGAAATATCTGGACCAGCAAATGGGCCACTTGAGCAGCACAGTGTCTAAGTTGGCTAATCGCCTACAACGGCGGCTTCTGGCACAGCAGCGGCGGCACTGGAACTTTGATTTGGAAGAAGGTGTGCTGGATGCGGGGCGGCTGTCACGTGTTGTAACCGAGCCACTGCGCCCGCTTTCTTACACGCTGGAATCCGAAACAGAATTTAAAGACACAGTTGTGACGTTGCTGCTTGATAACTCAGGCTCTATGCGGGGCAGGCCAATCTCTATTGCGGCAATTTCAGCAGATATTCTTGCCCGCACGCTGGAACGCTGCGGCGTTAAAGTAGAGATTCTCGGTTTTACCACCAAAGCATGGAAAGGCGGCCAGTCGCGGGAAAAATGGCTGCAAGCAGCGCGGCCTAAAAAGCCGGGGCGCTTGAATGATTTGCGCCATATTATATATAAAACGGCGGATAGCCCGTGGCGCAGGGCGCACCGTAATCTTGGTTTGATGATGCGTGAAGGGTTGCTGAAAGAAAATATCGATGGTGAAGCGTTGATGTGGGCGCATAATCGGTTGATAGGACGCCCTGAGGAACGCCGTATTATGATGGTAATTTCTGATGGTGCCCCCGTAGACGACAGCACGCTTTCTGTTAATTCAGGGACCTATTTGGAA
>JAESQS010000259.1 GCA_016765035.1 Kordiimonadaceae bacterium
GACAAACAGAATGCGAATAATGAAAATGCTGCAGCTACAGGGGCTGTCGCGGGCGAGGAGAATGCAGCAGAAACAGCTGCAGGGCCGACAGCGATTGCTGAAAATACAGTTACAGGCACAAACACACCTGACACCTTGGGTGCTTTAGGGCCAAGTATTAGCGATTCTGATGATCCAGAGCCAATTATTGAATTGCCTAAGCCTAAAGTGGAAAAAACCACTGTTGCGCAGGCTCTACCAGCGGCTACAGGTAGCAATGTTACAGATGTTGCTGCACTCGCTCGAGAAAAAAACCCGAACCTAAGGCTTGTTGGTATCGGCGAAATTACGCCTGATGATAAGGTGGTCACTGTCGCCGTTACTGAAGTCGATAATGGCTTGGCAATGAATTTTGCAATTGGCGAAGCTACCGCAGCCGCTGTCTTTGAACGCGGAGGCATGTTGTGGGTGGTGTTTGACCAGCCCTATAAGTTTGACCCAACAGGCCTTGCGGAAGCCGGAGAGCTGTTTACGGCCCGTGTGCGGCAAGTAGAATTACGGGAACATATTGATGCCCTTGTTCTGCGGATGACAATGCGCGCAAACCAAAGCCTTGTCGTAGAACGGGACCAAAATAACTGGGTAGTATACCTGAAGGATACGCCCGCTAAACCCCGTTTTCCGCTTAAACCCATTCGGCGGGAAGAAGGCGGCAAGGGGCAACAGGTTTTTGTTTCAGCCACTGAAATTGGCCGCAAAATTGAAGTTGAAGACCCGGATGTTGGTGACCAGATTGTTATTATACCAATGGGACGACAAGGGCATGGTTTGGCGGAAAGCTATAGCTATGCTGCGGCGGAATTGCTGGAAAGCGCGCAAGGGGTCATTGTGACACCCCTCACGGATTTTGTAGATGTAGAACGCTTCCGAGATGGTATTTCTATTCGGACAACAGGGAATGATATCCTGTCTGCTACACGCCTTTCCCGGGCGACAGGCATTGGCGATGATGTGCATACAGGCTTTTCCCGGTTGGTGGATTTTGCAAATTGGCGCATTGGAGAATCTTGGGAATATAGGAAAAATAAGGCTCGGCTTTTTTACGAACTATCGCTTCAGCCCAGCGGAGAGCGAAATGACGTGCGCTGGAAGCTGGCGCGTTATTATTTAGCTCATGGCAGGGCGGCTGAATGCCTTGGTATATTGGAGCGTATTCTCGCTGAAGACCCGCTGCTGGTTCAAAACTCTGAATTTTTGGCTGTGCGAGGCGTAGCAAACTTTAAGCAAGGCAGGCTTGAAGAAGCGCTGGACGACCTAAGTGCGCGGGAACTAGAAGCCGAACAAGATGCAGATTTATGGCGCACTCTGACGGAGGAAGCTCTGGGCGAGTTTGAAAACGCCTTGGAGCATTACCGCCGGGGCCGCGACGTCATGGGGACATATGACGTTAAAGATCGTGCCGATATACAGTTGGCAGTTGCGCGGGCAGCTATTGCGACAGGTAATCTAGAATTAGCGCAGCAAGAACTGGATTTGCTGAACGGGCAGGAACTTACTGAAAATCAACTTTCGGAATCGCTTTACCAAGGGGCGCGTATTGCTGAACAGCAAGGCCAGTTAGACGAAGCTTTTGCGCAATATGATGATTTGTCAGATGACCGGCAGCGCTGGATCGCGGCACGGGCGCGCTACTCGCGAGTGAATTTTGGCGTGAAAAATGGTGATTTAACGGCATCAGACGCTATCGACCAACTAGAGCGGCTTCGGTATGCGTGGCGTGGTGATTTATTTGAAGTGCAATTGCTGGACGACTTGTCAGAGTATTATTTTCAAAACGGGCAATATCAAAAGGGCTTAGAAAGCCTGCGTCAGGGTATCTCATATTATCCTGTTCAAGCCAAAGAGCGCAGGATGCTGTTGCGTATGACGCAAGTATTCCGCAACCTCTTCCTTGAAGGGGGCGCGGACAGAATGCCGCCAGTAACTGCAATTGCCTTGTTTGAAAAATTCCGTGACTTGACGCCTTTAGGTACCGACGGAGATTTACTGATCCGCCGTTTGGCAGACAGGTTGGTTTCTGTGGACCTACTGAGCAGGGCGGCAGAGATGTTGAGGTATCAAGTTGAGTTCCGCACTGAAGGAGCAGCACGGGCGCAGATTGCTGCCAGCTTGGCTAAAATCTATATATTGGATGAAAAGCCTGAGGCCGCGCTTGAGATTATGCGCGCAACCAGAGAACCCCGCTTACCAGCAGATATTGAAAGCAACCGTAGGCATGTAGAAGCCCGGGCATTGGTTGAGCAATCCAAATTCGAAGAAGCAGAAGTGTTACTGGAAACTGACCGCAGTGTGGCTGCTGAAATACTACGAACAGATATATTCTGGGGTGCGAAAGATTGGCCTAGGCTTGCCACAGCCATTCGGAAAATTCTGGGTGATGGTTGGCGGAGAAATGAGGCGTTAACAGCGTTGCAGCGGCTTAATTTGATACGGCTTTCTATAGCCATGACATTTGCAGAAGACAGGGCTGGCCTTATTGAAATGCGTCGCCGGTACGGCAATCAGATGATCGCTGGTGATTTTGCCAACGCTTTTGAAATGCTGACCAATGACCAGGAACTTACGGGGCGGGAGTTAGGCTCAATTGCCAGCCAGATAGCCGGTGTAGAAAAATTACAGTCTTTCATGCGCGACTATAGGAATGATTTCTCCGGCTGATCTTGTTGTCCGAGGCGTTAACGCTCTGCTTATGTAAAGGGTAGGGGCTTGGGCTGGTGATGTGCCTTAACTAAAGAGGCTACTCGGCTATGGCCGGGGGTTTATTCAATGATTGCAAAGGCACGGGTGGGGAATGTGCCAACGCCTTTAAACTTAATTGGCGCTGCAAAAAAGCGAAACCCTTGGTCCGGCAAGGCGCTTAAGTTTGTTAAATGCTCCACAATTGGTATTTCAGCACCAAGTAAAATGGTGTGCACTGGTCGGGTATTGCCGCGGGTGTCATCAATATTGTGGCTATCAATACCGACCAGCGCAACGTCCTGCGCTAATAGATAGTTGGCAGCTTCTTCTGTTACAAAGGGGTGTTGCTCAAAATAATTCTCAGTACCGAATTTTTTTGACCAGCCAGTATCAATAAGGATTGCTTTCCCGGTTAATTGCTTACCTTCGAAGGCTTCTAAACCTACAGGAGTACATTCGTTTAAGTGGGGTGCACGGATGACAATGGCCTCTAGGTTGATTGTCGATGACAGGGCAAGGGATGCCAGGTCTTTACCATCTGCATAACGGTGAAAAGGCGAATCTATATAAGTACCTGAGTTTCCAACCAGTTTAATGTCGTCCAGTTGAAACTCTGTTCCTTCTGCATAATGGTTTCGGCTTTCTTTGCGGGAAAGATAATCACAGACATGAATAGCTGGAATGGTTTTGTAGGTTTTTACACCGTCGCCCAATGTTTGGCTTAAATCAATAATTCCCATAATATTTCTCGAAATGCAGAAGCGTGAGTATTCTATAATTCTATAGCATAGGCGAAAAGCGTTAACAGGCTTCTGTCATTTAAGTAGGTACTTGCAGCTACTGTATCAAGTCGATTATGCACCCTAGAGTCTCTTGTGAATAGATTGATTCTATAAGGGGGATTCCCTTTTCTGCCGTAATATGATTCAAGTTAAAGGCAGGCAAAGTAGGCCAGCCTTTATGGCACGAGCATATTCACAGGATTTACGGGACAGGGCTATTGAAGCAGTTCTGAAGAAAGGA
>JAESQS010000002.1 GCA_016765035.1 Kordiimonadaceae bacterium
GGGAACGTGTTGCCATCCAAAGTACACTGGACTGGCAGCCTTCAGGCAACCTCCGCTCTACAATTGATGCCCTTTATGTAGACTATAAGCGCGATGCTGTTTTGAGGGGGGTTATTGCACCACTTCAGTTCCCAACATTTGATCCAGAAAATCTTGTGATCAATGAAAGTGGTACAGCGGTATCTTTCACCAAAAACTTTGCGCCGCTTGATTTCAGATATGAAACAGACAATCAAGACAGCGACCTTATGGCCTTTGGTTGGAACACTAAGTATGATGTGTCCTCGCAGCTTACTATTGCGCTGGATGTTTCCTGGTCCAGAGCACGGGCGCGCAATGAAGAGCAGCTTATTGCACCGGGTGTTCGCAACAACAGCCCGCTCAATAACCCGCTACCGCTTGGTTCTGATGACCCTGCCTTTGCAGAAAACACCATTGTTTATGCTAATGGTGACATTCCATCCACAACCAATAGCTTTGACCTCACAGACCCAAATGTTGTTCGGGCACACGTGACACGGTCCCTTGCTAATGAGCTTGAAGATGAAGTGTTTGAAACACGGCTTGATGCAAAATGGGACATTGACGAAGGCATCTTTAGAAGCGTGAGCGTAGGGGGTTTCTACAGCGATCGTTCAAAAGAAGACTCGCCGTACAATAATGGCGTTGGCCCTGATGGCCAAGATGGCATTCAGGGCGGTAACGTTCCTGGCTTCATCATTGCGGGTGCACCGCTTGATGGCTTTGGCCGTACAGCCACGGGTGGTCGTTTCCTTCAGGCTCCTGCTGAGTTTTTCACGCCAATCAGCGTGCCAAACTTGTTGAACGGCCAAGGGGCAAACGGCGCTTTTGCAACAAGCTTCCTTGATATAGATTCCGAAGGCTATTGTGCTTGGTTACGTGAGAATACAGGTAACCAAAACATCTGTACATTTCAGGCGCGTCCTGAGTTCCTGAACGGTGTCAGTGAAGAGATTAAAGGGGCCTATGTTCAGCTTGATATTGGCGGTGACTTTGGCGATGTGCCTTGGGCTGCAAATTTTGGCCTACGGTATGAAGATACATCGACAACATCTTTCGGTCCGTTCTCTGCGTTGATCGACATTGCAGCATTGAACCCGGACGGTTCAAGTTCTGGTCTCATTGTGACAACAACGCCGCTAGAGACGCTTGAAGAAGAAAATAACTATTCTAATTGGCTGCCTAGCGTCAACTTCTCGGCTGAATTGTCCGACAATGTAATGCTTCGTTTAGCTGCGGCTAAAGTAATCACACGCCCGACACTGGATCAGATTATTCCAGGTCAGACGTTCCCGCAACGGAGCTTTGAGGCCTTTGCCCGTGTAGCAACGAACCCATTCTTGGATCCGTTTGAAGCATGGCAACTAGATGCTGCTTTGGAATATTATGCTGATAATGGCAATGCATTCTCAGTGAACCTCTTCTACAAGAACATCACGTCGTTCATCTCTGAAACCACTCAATTGTCAGATTCTGGGTTTGATCACCCTGCTTTTGGCGACATCATTACACGGGATCTAGCTCCTAGAAACCGTTCTGGTGGTACAATTCAGGGCTTTGAAATCGCTGGACTTGTTTACTTTGATTTCCTTCCGGGACTTCTGGCAAACACAGGGCTTCAAGCTAACTACACCTTTGTTTCCAGTGAAGATGACAGTGCAAACGACGAAGTTGGTCAATTGCCTTTAGCAAAACAGGCAAGCTCTGGCCTAGAAGGCTTTACACCGCACGCATACAATATCGTCGGCTTTTATGAAGATGATACTATCCGTGCCCGTATTGCCTATAACTGGAGAGACACTTTCCTTGAGCTGAGGTCTGGACCAGAAGGCATTCCTGCACACTTCGACGCTTATGGTCAGCTTGATGCTGGCTTTGCGTATCGGATTACGGACCAGATTGAATTAACATTTGAAGCCAGTAACCTGCTCAATGAAAATACAGTCCGGTTTGCAGACATTAGGGAACGTGTACTCTTGAATGAATACACTGGCCGCCGTTTCTTCTTCGGTGTGCGCTACGTTCACTAAAACCTGTTGGTTTCATAGCGCTGTAGTCTAGGCGCCATGAGGCTTATTGGACCCAAAAATTGCTTGCGCGGCCACCTGAAACAGAGGGCCGCGCCCGCATCTTCCAAAATTTCAAGGGGTCTCTGTCTACCAGCAGAGAAATCCTCAATGATAGTCCAAAGAGGAAAACTGTATAATGCAAAATAATGGCACTTTTGACCCGCTTAAACACGCCCGGATAGGCATTCTTATTTTGGCGGGTATCATGATGCAGACTGGTTTGTCTGCAAGTCCTGTATCCCCTCAAGACGCGGGTACATCTAAGCAGACAGAAACACGCCCCAATATTGTTTTAATAGTGGCAGATGACCACGGAACCGATGCCATTGGCGCATATGGAAACCCTATAATTGCCACCCCCTCTCTTGACCAATTGGCCCAAAAAGGGGTGCGCTTCACTGAGGCCCATGCAACAGTTTCCAGTTGTAGCCCTAGCCGTTCAGTCTTGTTAACTGGGCTGCAAAACCACACAAATGGTATGTATGGCTTAGAGCATTGGGAGCATCATTTCAGCTCTTTGGAAAACACTCCTTCCCTGCCTATCCTGCTCTCTGAGGCCGGGTACAAAACTGGTAGAATTGGGAAATATCATATCGGCCCGAAAAATGTTTATCAGTTTGATAAAGTTTTATCACGCGGTGCCGCCAATGACATGGCATCAATTGCCCGCAGCCCTGTTGAAATGGCAGAAAATTCCAAGTCTTTCATTGAAGAAGGCGACAAGCCGTTCTTTTTATATTACGCCAGCGATGACCCGCACAGGGGCTTCCCCTTTGATACCTACCCTGCCCCGAATAAATTCGGGAACCGCACAGGAGGATACCCCGGCATAAAGCCAAAAACCTATACACCTGAAGACGTTATCGTCCCATCTTTCTTGCCTGATTCACCTAGTGTCCGGCAGGAACTGGCTGAATATTATCAGGCAGTTTCTCGGCTAGACCAAGGCGTAGGCCGGCTGATGGAAATCCTTGAAGAAACAGGCAAACTGGAAAACACCATCATCATCTATTTATCAGACAACGGTGTTGCTTTCCCCATGGCCAAGACCAATCTTTACCAACCGGGCATTCAGCTCCCCCTTATCATTCAAGACCCCCGCGCAAAAGCGGAGGGTTGGGTTAGCGATATGCTGGTTTCATGGACAGATATTACCCCCACGATATTGCAGTATGCCCATGTAGCGTATGACCCCGAGGCTTTCCACGGACAATCAATCATGGGCCATGTTCGTACGCAGAAACCTCTTGAAAGAACTGCAATTTTCGGCTCTCACAGTTTTCATGAAGTGCAAATGTATTACCCTGTAAGGATGATCCGCACGGACCGTTTTAAACTGCTGTATAATATTGCGCACCCGCTTGACTATCCCTTTGCCTTAGACCTTTTACAGTCTTCCTCATGGCAGTCATTCGTCAATGACGAGGCTGGCGAGCAAGTTTTTGGGAAGCGGAGCTTAAAGGCGTTTTCTAAGCGTCCTGAATATGAGCTTTATGATCTTGACGCAGATCCAAACGAAATCACCAACCTTGCTGACAACCCAGACTATGCAGCGGTGTTAGAGCAGTTAAAAGGTCAGCTCCATACCTTTATGAAGGACACTAAAGACCCTTGGCGGTCTAAACTCCTGTACGAATAATAAATCAGGGAGCCCTCACTGCGTGGGCTCCCCTGTCACCCTAAGGCGTATCCGTTTAGAAAAAGCTATTTATTGTCGGAAAAAATACTGCTTAGTCTAATGTTACCTGCCACAGTAAACAGGTAATTATAGTCACCAAACCGATCATGCGCATCTTTGCGCGTTTTACCGCTCTCAGCAGCATAAGCCCCGGCTTCCATTGCTGCGATCCAGGCAATGGCTTCAATACAGGCCACAACAGCCAAATCTCTATCGTCAATGGGCAGTTCTTCGAATTTTGTAAGAAGAATATCTAATATGTCCTGTACAACTGGGCGGGTCACACCATCTTTTTCTGGCATTCCATTCTCCTGTGGCCCCGATTGTTTTGAGCGTAAAGTGCCGCTGGTAAATTCTCTATAAACCGAGCTCTAACCATAGCTGGTAATTGTTAGCAAATGATCAACAAGGCCCGTAGCAGTTTTGCCAACATGCAACTGAGGGCCATAAGGCAGCATTTACCCGCGAAAAAAAGACAATGAATTTCGATAAAGCGTCTTTTCAATATAATTTTATCTTGGATTTCCAGACATGGTATTTCACGAGAAAACGGCTGAAAACTGCGCCTTACGCCCCTTACAAAAGCCTGCAACGAAGGCACGCAGATAAAAAATTAATTTTTATACTTGGCAGGCGTTTTTTTTTGAGTATAAAGGCCCCACTCAAGCGCGGCACACAGTGTCGACGCTAGACTGACCCGCCTTAGCTCAGTTGGTAGAGCAATTGACTGTTAATCAATGGGTCGCTGGTTCGAGCCCAGCAGGCGGAGCCAATTACTAAAAGCCTAGCTATATTTAGCTAGGCTTTTTTTATTGCGTGAAAAAGTCTCTGAATAAAGTATGGGGAGGGAAACACTAGAGCATGTCTGCGTTAGTATAGAACCAAGCCTGTCCATGCCTCCTCTGCCCTTATGCTGCCTTACCCTTGGCACATAGTGGCTGGCTTCTCATACCGAACAGGCAAGAGCGCCAATAACATCGCTGGATGGGATGATTTTGCAGCATATTGTGCTGCTAGCCGTGACTTGCCGCAAAACTGGCTAACTGTCCGGCTTGCCATTGAAACACGGTTGGCCACCACCGCCAAATGGCTTGAAAGCGGCAATTTACCTGCCCGCTTAAGGTACGTATTCAACGACTTACTGCTCTGCACTAAATACGGCCGGTTTTCCTTAACAAAGTTACCATATAGTGAAGCAAAAGCTTTATGCTCATAGCCTGTGCATTGAAGTGTCGCCACTTTCAGGTGCGTTTCCACAAAGCGGATACGGTCTGCTTCTACTTCAGCGGAACGAATGCATTCTTCAGTGGCCGCAACAGTCACACTGCTTAATGAAACGGCAAGAATGGCTGCAGTATATATTTTCCCCATCATAGTCGGTTCCTATCGATTCGTTGCTCTTCTCACCCTACTTTGCTGTTAATGTATGAACTAAACCTTAAAGTGAAAATACACCTAAAACTTAGCTAAGATTTTAATATAATTAGCCTTTTTCAATTCCTCACTTCAAGCAAGGTAAATCATCAGCTTACGGATTAAGACGCGCAACCCACCCCGCTTGGGAACAAGTTTAATTTACGCTTGCCAAAATCATGAATTAGTTCAACTCTGCTGCTGAAAAGATTCTGGGGAGGAATACCTAAATGTTAAAAAAATGGTTCGAAATTACACTGTGGAAGCGCATCATGGGGGCGCTGGTTCTCGGTGCAATTGTTGGTACGTTATGGGGCGAAGGGGCTACGAGCATCGACTGGATCGGCGCTATTTTCCTCAGGCTTATCAGAATGATCGTGGTGCCACTGGTGTTTATCACGCTGGTTTCAGGCGTTATTGCCATGGGCGACCCCAAAAAGCTCGGGTCACTCGGCATTAAAACAATTGTTGCCTATTTGGGCACCACTGTATTCGCCGTTACAATTGGTTTAACACTGGCAGCCACCTTTGAACCCGGCATGGGCATGAGCTTTGGCGGTATTACTGCCAAAGATGTCAGCCATAGTGTTGCGCTGGAAGACAGGCTTCTAGCCATCATCCCCCTAAACCCTATGCTTGCACTGGTAGAAGCTAATATGCTGGCCATCATCTTCTTTGCGCTTTTGTTTGGCGCAGGGGCATTGATTGTTGGGAAAAAAGCCAAACCCATCGCTGACATTTTCGAAGCTGGCACCGAAGTCATGCTGAAAATCACCCACATGGTTATGGAAGTTGCGCCTTTTGGTGTCTTCGCCCTTATCGCAGGTGTTGTTGGCACCGGCGGCGTTAGCAAACTAGTGGATGTATTACCGCTGGTTGGTACTTTCGTCCTTGGGTGCATACTGCATGTGGTTATCGTGCATACCACCATTATTAAATTCATCCTCAAGCTGCCTCTTGGCCGGTTTTTCCAAGGCATTACAGGCGCACAACTCGTTGCTTTCTCCACATCTTCCAGCTCAGGCACGCTGCCTGTTACGATGACAGTGGCTGAAGAAAACCTTGGCATTAAAAAGCCTGTTGCGGCATCCGTTCTGCCACTTGGCGCAACCATCAATATGGACGGCACGGCTATCTATGTAGGTGTATTGGCAGTGTTTTCTGCTCAGGCAATGGGAATATCTATTGATTTCGCAGATTATTTGCTTCTTGCCCTTGCAACGACGATCGCCTCCATCGGTACAGCAGCGGTCCCGTCTGCATCTCTATTCTTGCTGGCAGGTGTTACAAGCGTGTTTGGCATTGATGCGGCGCAGACAGCGATCATTGTCGGTTTTGTATTCCCGTTTGACCGCCCGCTCGACATGCTGCGCACTGTTGTGAATGTAACAGGCGACCTTTCCGTTAGTACGTTAGTTGCTAAGTGGGAAGGTGAGTTTGACGAAGAAACATTCCGCGCCAAATCTGTAGATTAATATCGGTTTTCCTTTGCCCTAAATATGGGCTGACAATCTAAAACGCAGGAAACCGTTTCAAAATTTAACGCTGGGTGCTATAGGGCGCCCGGCGTTTATTTTTGCCTGTAGGAAAGTATATACTCTATCTTGCTTTCATAACGGCCATTTATACTGCCGCTAAAAATAGATATAAGAGCACCATGATGTCCGAAAATACTTCAAAAACCAAAAAAGCCGTTGTCCTCCTTTCAGGGGGGCTAGATAGCGCAACAGTTGTCGCCATGGCGCAAAAGGATGGCTACAGCATACACGCGCTTTCCTTCCGCTATGGGCAGCGCCATAGCATTGAACTGGAAGCCGCAGATGCTGTTGCAAAGCATTTAGGTATAGCGGAACATAAAGTAGCTGAAATTGACCTGACACTCTTTGGTGGCAGCGCCTTAACGGACGATATTGATGTGCCCAAGGACCGCAATGAAAGCGAAATGGAAGCTGATATCCCAGTGACCTATGTGCCTGCACGGAACACAATCTTCCTGTCCTTCGCCCTCGCCTATGCTGAAACTATTGGCGCAAAAGATATTTTCATCGGTGTAAACGCCCTTGATTACAGCGGCTACCCTGATTGCCGGCCTGAATTTATCGCCTCGTTTGAAGAAACTGCAAACCTAGGCACCAAAATTGGCGTAACAGAAGACGAACGCATCCGCATTCGCACCCCACTCCTTAATATGACTAAAGCCGAAATAACCACAGCAGGCAGCAAGCTAGGGGTAGACTATGCTATGACTATAAGCTGCTATGACCCTGACACTACTGGCGCAGCCTGTGGCCACTGTGATAGTTGCTTACTGCGGCGAAAAGGGTTCCGTGAAGCAAAGCTTGCCGACCCAACCCGCTATCAAGGCTAAAGCATGGTCTATACGGTCAAAGAAATATTCTACACGTTGCAAGGCGAAGGCGCACAAGCTGGTTGCCCCGCAGTATTCTGCCGCTTTGCAGGATGTAATCTGTGGTCTGGCCGTGAAGAGGATCGGTCTGAGGCAGTTTGCCAATTTTGCGATACAGACTTTATTGGCACTAACAGCGTGGGTGGCGGCAAGTTTAAGACCGCTGAAGCCCTTGCTGATGCAGTGAAGGCTGAATGGTCAGGAGATGCTGGCAGTACGCCTATGGTGGTTTGCACAGGGGGTGAGCCCCTGCTCCAGCTAGACCAAGCCCTTGTAGACGCCTTTAAAGATGCGGGCATTATAGTCGCCGTGGAAAGCAACGGCACTGTTGAACCACCAGTGGGCATTGACTGGCTATGCATTAGCCCAAAGGCAAATGCTGAAGTTATCGTTACTAAAGGTCAGGAATTAAAACTGGTCTACCCACAAAAAGAAAATACGCCAGCGCAATTTGAACATTTGGACTTTGAGCATTTCTACTTGCAACCACTGGATAGTCCTCAACAAGCAGAAAACACAGCAGCAACAGTAGACTATTGCAAAGCCCACCCCAAGTGGCGGCTAAGTCTGCAAACCCACAAATATATTGATATTCCCTAAGGCAGTCTTAGGGAATATCTGTCTTTAGTAGAACCATCACCGCCCCACGCCCCC
>JAESQS010000260.1 GCA_016765035.1 Kordiimonadaceae bacterium
GTGGGGATATTATGTTTACCCGATTTTAGAGGGAGACAGCTTTGTTGGTAGGATTGAAACCAAAGCAGACCGCAAAGCCAAATGCCTTAATGTGCTCAACTTCTGGCCTGAAGACGGCATTAAATGGGGAGCAGAACGGAAAGAAAAACTGGATGCTGAACTCATCAGTTTTGCGAGCTTGGCAGATTTAGATACCGTAAAGTGGGTTAATAGGTGAATAAGGCTCAATACCTGTTAAATATTTGCCACAGTAACGACATCCCATCCACACAAAGACAACCCAGTGGATGTGCCTATTTAAAGCGTATAATTTATATTATGGGAAATTATTATTCATTTTTGGTTTAGTGCCTTTATGGAAACGGCCAGAAACCCGAAGGTATCTGGCCGTATACTATGGTTTTTAAAGCGTGATGTTTTTAGAAGATGTAATCTGCATCTGCTATATCATCTAGGCTCAGGCCCTCAAGGAAGACACTGTCACCACCCAAATCAATCAACACGCCACTGGTGCCAGAAACTACTGTTTCCGTTGCAGCAGCCTGCACTGAGGCAATATCAGTGAAATCAGTTATGGTGTTGGCAAGGTCAAGCGTGTCTTTATTTGTATTAAAGTCAGCGATTGTGTCTGCACCAGACCCTGCGGCAAAGACAAATGTATCATCGCCGCTACCACCGTCCAGAAGGTCATCTCCTGTGCCGCCAATAATGATGTCATCATTACTGCCACCATAGACGGTGTCATCACCAGAGCCGCCATCAACGGTATCTTTGTTCGTACCACCAAACAGCAGGTCATTACCGCCATCACCCTGTATATTATCAGTGCCGGTGCTGCCATACACTGTATCAGCGCCTTCACCTGCGGTTACGACATCACTGCCCGTACTTGCAGATATTATGTCATCGCCGTCACCGCCACTGATAGTATCTGCATGGGTGCCGCCATAAATATAGTCATTACCGTCACCCCCGTCGATGATGTCAGCGCCAGAACTGCCATAAATTTTATCGTCGCCTGCGCCGCCAGTAATGCTATCTGCGCCAGAACCACCATAGAGTTTGTCAGCCCCATCTGCACCGTCAAGAGTGTCAGCACCGCTTCCACCATAAATTTTATCATCACCGCTACCAGCGCTGATGAAATCATTACCAGAACTACCACCCGCAATGTCATTGCCGGCATACAGCGTGATGGTGTCAGCACCAGCCCTACCCCAAATAACATCGTCAGCATTGCCGCCTGTCAGCGTATCATCCTGATTTGTTCCACTGAGATGTATAGGGTCTGTTGGCAATGTATCACCAAGGGTAATACGGCCTAGAACCGGGTCATGGTCACTTGCTGGGTTCGGGAAGTCCGCATTCACATGCACAATATCAATTTCTGTGACACTGGCCAAATTACCAGTCACCAAAAACTGGTCAATAGCCTGAGAGTTTCCTTGGAAATTGAAGGTGTAACGGTCCTCGCTGATAGCGATATTTTCAATCTGATTGAACAATATCTGGTCGCTGCCACTTCCGCCCTCAATAATATCAAGCGGTGTGGAGAAATCAAAATCATTGAAATCACCCACAACGACAATATTAGCGTCTGAATCTGTAGCAAGCAGACTATCTACATACTCGTTCAGAGCTGTTGCTTGGCTCTCTCTGCTACCAGCACCCCCCTCTTCTGCTGGCTGGTTGTTGCCAAACAAGCTTGCAGAGCCGCTCTTAGAGCTAAAGTGGTTATTGATAATAGTGACTGTTTCGCCATTAAAAACAAACTGGGCTTCCAGCGGAATACGAGAGCCATTAAAGCCATCGGATTCAACAACGCCCGCTGCAATCAATGTGGCTTCGTCCAGTGCTTGCACTGAGCCTTCCACCAAATCAACACGCTCATCGTTATAAAGAAACGCCACACGGATATTACCGTTTGGCTGTCCGCCCTGTGTATTTTCCCCAACCGGGTCAACCACAGCAAAGGAATAAGACGGACCACCAGCAAGCACAATTGCATCAACCAATGCTTGCAGTGTTTCGTCAGAGGCGACAATGCCGCTGCCTGACCCGTTATTATCCTGTACTTCCTGCAAGCCAATAATATCAGGGTTTTTCAGGTTAGTAACAATCTGCACGGCAAGAGCTGCAATTTGTACAGTGTCACTAGGGTCAAGGTTCAGCACATTAAAGCTGGCTACGGTTAGCTGGTTTTCACCGCCAACAAGGTCAGTGATCTCCGCCTGCAAACCGCCGGCAACAGGCTGGGCAATATCCCGTGCAAGCACTTCATAATTACCAAAGCTATAATGAACAACACCGGTTACATCACCAATCACGTCGCCTGTAGCGATTGTGCTGGTATCAATATCTGGCCCAATATCACTATTAATCTGGATCTGGATTTTCTCGGGGTTTAAATCACCCTCGCTTACAGAAATACCGCCACGCTCGTTAAAGCCTGTAGAGCCTGCCCCTTGGTCAGCCACAACGTAAATTTCGTTAAAGCGGCTGGCAGGTGAAACCGAGATTGCATCTTGAACTGTTACCAACATGCCTTCTAGAGATTCGTAGAAGTCAATGCCGTCCTGAGCTGGGTCAAACGTATCAGCCGCTGCATCTACTGCATTGGCGAGATCAATAGCTGAGGTTGAACCCGCAGCAGGGGTAAAGATCGCTTCAGAAGGCGGTAGTACGCCCCCTGCCCCAATGATAACCGCATCTGGCACACTATTGCCTGATGAATTGATTACAACAGAAGCCGCATCAATCTGCGTCACTGTCAAACCGCCAGAGAACCCAAATTCCTGAACGGTTCCAACAACTTCTGCTTCATCACCTATAACAACTGTTGGGGTGCTATTGGTGAAAACAAAGATGCCGTCCGACGTGTCTGTATTGCCATCGCCTGTGGCGTCCTGTAGGAAAAACCCATTGTCATCAACAGCCGTAACAATCCCTGTTGTAATAACAATTTCATCAACAAGCGGTGAAGTCCTTCTGAACTCATCTCGAGCCGCTCTGTATGATGGGCTTTGCGTAGTCATTACATCAACAAGGTCGGTCTGTATATCAGTTAAGAAGCGCTTGGTTGTATTGCCTATGGCGTTCTCACCTCTACCCTCA
>JAESQS010000261.1 GCA_016765035.1 Kordiimonadaceae bacterium
AACCTCTGGCCTCTGCCTTCGGAGGGCAAAGGTATTTAGCGAAAACATAGAAAAACTGCCGTTTTTTCAACTATTTATGTTTTTATATACACCCCTTTGCACCCCGATTTTGCCATTTGCGCCCCGATTGCGCCCCGATTGCTAAAGCTTCGGTTTCAAAAGGGGAATATCACTTGTTCCCTTTATGTTCTTTTTTTGATAAAAAGCAGGCATGAGTATACCCCTAAGCAATCTAAAAGAAGGTGAGCACGTAACGTTTTACTGCAAACAAATTCAGTGTGTGTATTCGAAACGGGTGACTGCCAAATGGTTGCTAGCAAAATATAAGCCTGAACGGGCTTTATACGATTTGCCCTTTAAATGCCCAAGACACCCTAAGGCTAAATATGATGCTGTTAGAAATGCAAACTGGTGCGGCTAGCAATAAAAAGAAAGCCCGGCTAAACCATCAGGCTTGCCGGGCATAGTTTGCAACAGAAATACCAATAACAATATTGGATTTCCGAGCCCTCTTATGTGCATATGGTGCGGATAATTACAAGAGCAATCACCGCTCCCTTGCTAGACCCAATTTCTTTTCATACGTGCGTAGGCCACCAAGGCCGAGCATCCCCATGAGTGTTGGCATGAGAATATCAGTACCTACTTTAGGAATTTCGTCTATGGGCACGTCAGGAAAATACACTTTTACAACAAAGCGCATTATGGGCTCGATAATCGCAGCATAGGCGAGGCCTAGACCACACACCCAACCAACAAACGGACGCCAGCCAGCCACAAACAAGCTTTTGTGCGCCGCCTCGACTTTGTTAATCTCCATTTGAGCAAAGCCAGCCCGCATTGCTGCTGTAGCTATCTCGTGCTCAAACGCCATTCGCTTATTTTTATCAGGTATCAGCTTATCAAGAGGCCCTTTGATCACGTCCAATATTGCGCCGATAAATGGAATAGCCATTTTAAGCCCTTTCAATACGCGGGTCGAACAGCCCGCGCTCATATATCATTTTGCTTTGGCTCGGTCCTCTGTGGCTTGTCAACACCTCGCGCCGATTGATACCCATGCGGCGACAGCTAATATGTAGCCAGCTAATCCAAGAGCCTGTTTTGTGGTCCCATTTATTTTCAGAAATGAGTTGATCAAAGTCAATTTCAGCATCAAAAATGCGCAAAGCAGCATCATAACAATCTATGCCCTTTACTCTAATGTCGGCAGCTTCGCCAAAGGTGTGCTGACTATCCCTCGCACCACCTAAAGCCCGGTTAAGAGTGCTGCACCTGTAGCCACTAGACACTGATACCGGCGCGTCGAGTAGCTTGCGCAACGGGTCTAGAGTGTTAGTTGCTAGTGCCCCAAGGTTTGCGAATATGTGCGCTTCTTTGGGGCTGTTATCTATATGCAAGGTTTCAGCCCGGTTGCTGCGCACTAGCTCGTACAACGTAAAATATTGAGCTATAAAATCAGCCATTAAACGCCACCTTCTCTTTTAACAAGTGTTGAAATGATGCCAACGAGCGCAATAATCACCGCTCCCACCCATTTTGAAGCCCTAGCCCAATCGACAGGCTTGGGTTTATTTGTGCTCGTGATGGCGGCTAAAATCTCTTTAAACTTAGCCTTGCTATCATCTTTTAATTCGGTCATTTCCCGGCGAATTTCAGATAATGTAGCGGCGTTAACCGCCTGCCCTTTGTCGGTTTCATGTACCTTGTCTTTTAGGTCATTAAGTTGTCGCCAGATTTCGCTATCATCACTCACTAGACAAGGCCCACCATTCTAAAGGCCACATAGCCCGCAACTTCTATTGCAGAGAGAATTAGGGGCGGATAAAGCCACTGTGCCCGTATCCAGGGATCACTAAATGCCTGTTTCACTAGCGCTATATTTTCGGCGGGCGTATTTTTGAAATCACCGCCTAGCTTTGCTTCTTTGGAAAGTTCGCCTAGCTCTTTGAAGAACAGACAAAAGGCTACCGACAAGTTAGCAGCGACTAAAATGTGAATGAGCGCGGCAAGGGCTATCACCGCACTCACCAGACCGCCGACAGCGGTGTGAGTAGCTACAAAAAAAGCCCGACTTCCCAGCCGAGCGCGTAGATTAAAAGACATTTTAAAGACCTTCGTTTTAGGTTGTTCGGTTAATTATTTCGCCAGTAGTTAAATCGACACGATGTAAACAGGCGTCTGCTGTGGCCTGCAAAATTGTTTGATTTTCACCGGCGCACAGTTCCGCGCCTTGAAAAGACGTGTTTTGCAAGACGAGAACTATCTCCCCCCGCTCGGCTTCGACCGGATGGTTTTCATTCCGATAAATTACGTAATCCATGTTTATCTCTTTAATTGTAGGGCGCTAATGGTAACAACTCCGACCTGCCCGATTGCGCCACTTGATAGATAGGTGGCCTCCGCCCCGGCGGTAAAAACTTGGTGCCCGGCACCGAAGTATGCTTTTGTGACGCTGTAGGTTTTGAAGCTTTTTTCAGTTGGGCCCGGCCCTCGGCTTTCATCCGTAATAAACCGTTGATTTATACCGTTGATTTTCAGTTGATAGTTAGCATCGCCGTAGGTCGTGATAGGTTGAATATCGACTGTAATTAGTATTTGGTCGCCCGCTTCGGACGGTTCGGATAAAGCCAGAGTACATTTTGCACTGCCGTCAGCGGTTGTAGGGGTATCAGTACTTTGCGCCCAACTACCGCCTGAAATACCGCCCTTCGGAATGTATTTGGTCGGGTCGTTTTCGTTGCCAATAGCGCCCCAGCCAAGCTCTGCCGCTATCTCGTCTTCCGTCATTCCTGACGGTAGCTTCTTCCGAGTGTAAGCGCTCGGATTGACGCCCTCTTGTTCGGTCGCTTGGTTTGGCGAGGTGCCGAAATAGCTATGAATTGCACTGGGATTTCCTACGGTGAAATTCTGCGAGCCGGTCGAGTTTGACGCGTAAGCAATCCACAGATACCCGTTAGGCCCCTGTACCCCCGGCGGGCCTTCATTGCCCCGCGCATAGTTCCACATGTAATCGCCCGGCGTTTGGCTTTTGACCGGGTTTAGGCTTGTATGTACGCCTAGATAGTCGTGGCCATTTGGTGCTGTGGTGGTGAAGTCCGTAGCTCCGTTCGAGCTGTTGGACCACGCGAAATGCAGGTAATAGATCGAGGCCGCGGCGTTCGTTGTTGTGTCTAAGATAATGGCTGCCGGGCTCGTCTTCCCGTTTGTCATTAGATGGCGCACGCGAATATCCCACGCGGTAGAGTGCAATAGATCCAGCGTCGCGTTATTGTCGCCTCTTAAAGCGATCTGGCCGGGTATCCACTCGGTCGCCCCGTTGAGGCGGTAATCAACTATTGTCTGCGACACATACGGGCCGGGATCGTTCCACGTGACTACCAGCGTACTCTTTTGCGTTAGGTCGGGTGCCGTCAATACCGAAGCCATTACTAGCACATTCGACGGTGTAACAACTTCTAAGCCTGTGTATTGGTTCAAAAGGGGCCCGGCAATCTTTGGCCGCTCGTCTGTTAAAGCGTCCCAATCGTAAATTTCAGGGTCTTCTTTAATCAAGTCTAGCGCAACACTAAGCGGGGCCCCATTGTTGGCTGAAATGGTTTGCTTGACCACGCGGAAGGGCTCAAGTTCAAGGCCAAAGTTAGCCCATGACACCGCTATAGCATCATTAGGCTTATAGATGGCCCCCACGGCCATGCAAGCGAGTGACATTGTTGGTTGGCGGGCTTCCATCAACTTAATGCGTGCAATGCGCTGCGCTATTCTGTGGTCATTAGTGAAGGGCAGGTTAATTGTGTGTACGACTAAACCCTCTTCAACCTGCGCATTCAAGTCACCTTGGGCCGGGAACTCTTGCACCTCGAAATTCTCTTCCGTATCCAGAAAAGTACCGCGTACCTCGTTGAAACGCGCATCAGAAGGCGGCAACGGAATATAGGAAGCGCCGGTTAGATATTGCTCGTCGATAGAGGTTGTTGCAATGACAGGTGCCGCGGCGAATATATGAAATTGCCCGCCTTCATACATCATGCGGCCCGCCATAGCAGATAGCATAAGCCCTATGTTTTTCTCTTTGGTGTGGCGACTGTCAATGACGCCGTTAAGCGTGTAGCGCGCAATTGAGCCCCCATCTTTAACCGGCACGAGTTCGTCGCAGATATTGGCTGCAGTAATGATTGCATCAACATTGATTTCATCATCTGGTATAGGGTTGCCAAGCACATCGTCGCGCATATAGTCATAAATACATAGCGCGGGATTGGTGCTATATTCCCATGTATCGGGGTCAGCTAACAGGTGGCCCGGCTTGCGCGGGTCGTAGACTTTCAAGCCTTTCAATATGAGAGAGCAGCCGCGAACTTCACTAGCGCCGTAGGGGAAGATTTCAGGGTCATAGATGGCTTTGCAGCTATAGTAGGCGATGCCGGTGCCGATAAACTCGTCAGTCCAACCAGAATTTGCGGCTTTTAGCCAAGGGTCGGAAGCCGTTTGCGTGCCGTCATACGTCTTTAAATACAGGTGATTGTTATAGTCGCCGCTTGCGTTACCCGCACCGTCAAACGTGACTTTATTTTCGCCAACATACAGGTCTTCGAAACCCTCGATAGGCCGATCACAAACAACCCGCGCAAAGACGAGCGTGTCATTGGGTGTGTCGTCGCCTGCGTTACTGTCGTATTCGTCGATGAATACCTCCGCGCCACCGATGCGCGCCCGGCCATAGACGAGTTTACGGGTATCGATTGAGTTTGTGATCGGTACCTTTTGGCCTGCCTGCGCAGCCACATCACCGATGGAGGGGGTAAGTACTGAGGACACTACAGTCAGGCC
>JAESQS010000262.1 GCA_016765035.1 Kordiimonadaceae bacterium
AATTGCTATCGTTTCTTTAGTCTGGCGTTTCTTTAGTCTGGCGTTTCTTTAGTCTGGCGTTTCTTTAGTCTGGCGTTTCTTTAGTCTGGCGTTTCTTTAGTCTGGCGTTTCTTTAGTATGGTGGGAGGCTAGTTTTCTAACTCTTCCCACCGTGTTGACCTTTACGGCTCTCTCGCTATCCTGAACTCGGGCCAAATACTATAGGGCACCTAATTCCACACCAACCAACTCGCTGTCTCCGTTACAAATCTTCCGTCTGTTACGGCGTGTTGTTGTGTTGGTGTATTGGTAATGTAGTACACCCATTACACTATGACAAGAGATAAATGCACATACTCCCAAAATAAAAAGGTAACCTATTGTTTTTGTTAAATAAATATTTTAAACTTACAATGAAACAAACGCCTGAAATACCAGAGCACCGCGCACAATGGTTGACTTCTTATTGAAATAACGGCTTTTGGTAAACACAAAAATAGCTGCTATTTTTCAGTATTTACCCGCGTAAGAATACAAAAAACCGCGCAAGCCAATGAGGCAAGCGCGGTTTCAATATCTGTTTCAAGGCGTGCTAGCGGGGCATAAGCCCCGCATACCCCTAGCGGTAGTTTAGAATGTTACCGTAATTTTTCCGTATACGAAGCGACCACTAAAGCCAAAAGGCGAGAAGCCTGAGTATGGCAAAATGCGGGAGAATGTTGATACGTCTACAACACTGTCACGGGTTGCCTGTGGGTACACATCAAAAATGTTATTCGCCCCAATAGACCAAGTGACATTCTCAGTTACTGCATAAGCAATATCCAAATCGGTCACCCATGCAGATGGAATAACTTCATTCCGGTCTGGGTTTGTGGATGGGTCTTGTGTTTCACCGTAACGCACAGTGCGCGCTGTCACAGAAAGCTCTTCCATCAACCATGTTGCCCCAAGGTTAAACTTGGTTTCAGGGCTACCCACTTCAAAACGGCGGAATTCATTTGTTGAGAAAAGGTTATCTTGGTCCACACCAATACCAGATAAGACTGATGGTGGGTCAATAACATCCGTTACATCATTATTGCTATAGTTGAAGCCAGCATTGAAGCGCACTTGGCCCCAATCGTTCAAATCAAGCGAATATGTAGCAACAACATCAACACCTTGTGTACGGCTATTAATCGCATTGAGGAAGAAACGTGCCCGGTTTGCTTCTGTACCAGCAAGCAAGGCTTCAATGCCAGTGCCGCTTAGGTTAGAGGACAATACAATCCGGTCTTCTATCTCAATATTATAATAGTCTACGGTTAGGCTGAACTCATCGGTTGGCTGCCATGACAAACCCAAACCAAAGCTGGTGGAGTTTTCTGCATCAAGCCCCGGAGAGCCCAAAGCAAGAGCAACATCACTGCCCGGGCGGAAAGTACCGGTTTCTGTCGGCTCACCGTCTACAAAGACTGTGGCAATTGAGGTAAAGAACTGCTGACCAAGGGACGGCGCACGGAAACCCGTGGAAGCCGAAGCCCGAACTGCCAATGTTTCGGTCACTTCATAGCGCGTAGCCAATTTACCAATAAGTGTTGAACCAAAATCTGAATAATCTTCAAACCGGGCTGCAACAGTTACATTCCAACCATCAGTGATATCCGCATCAAGGTCTAGATACACACTGGTATTATGGCGACCATCATCAATTTCTGAAGAAGGTGAAAAACCGCCAAATACGCTTGAGCCAGAAGCACCGAAGCTGTCTGTATCACTTGTGCGCGCAACACCAGCCGGGCCAAATTCACCCCGAATGTAGGATGCTTCTTCACCTGCACTAATTTCGTAGTTTTCGCGGCGATATTCTACACCGAAAGCTACGTTAAGCGGGCTAGCGAACGCGTCAACATCAACCAAACGGCTCACATCTAAGTTGAATGTAAGCTGGTCATTTTTCAAAACACCGGCGTCAAATTCTGTTGGGCTATCTGGTCCAAGCGACGTGTTCAAAGAGTTGATCACACCGTAATGGAATTCATCCTGCCCGTACACAGCAGACAGATCAAAGTCCCAATCACTAAGCTGGCCACGCAGACCAATAGCAAAAGAGAAATCATCGATATCTGATGTAATCAACGGCAAGAAACCGTCTGAATAAATTGCCTGCACGTTGCGGCTGTTGCCAGGAAGGCGGTTAAAGCCTGCGCTGTCTCCCGTACGGCGGCTGTAGCTACCGAAGGAATAAAGCTCATTTTCACCGAGTGGAACTGCGGCATTATAGAAGATATTCACATCTTCAACACGGGCATTACCAAAGCGCGTATTATACCGGTCATAGCCCACTTCACGAGGGTCAAGCGCCCCGCCAATGCGGTCATACGCTTCGCGGTTATCATAATCAGAGCGGTTGGAAGGGTTTCTGTCACGATATTCAATGGATAAGTTGAAGAAACCATCTGCACCAAGCTCTGTACCAAAGTTACCTTGCAGCGTGAGCGTTTCACCATCTGTACGAGAAACATCATCCCCTGTCTCAAACGTCAGGTTACCGTCTGCATCAACGCCCACATTTGTAAGCTCAGGCACCCCGTCAAGCGTTGTAACATGCGCACCGTACGTAGCGGACATTGAGCCCCCTGAAGACGCATCTTTTAGTACAATATTGATAACACCCGCAATGGCATCTGACCCGTACTGAGCAGCCGCACCATCACGCAATATTTCAATGCGTTTAATGGCATTGGAAGGGATTGCGTTCAAATCAACCGCAGCAGAACCCCGGCCAGCAGAACCGTTCAAATTCACAAGCGCGCTAGAGTGGCGGCGCTTACCATTAATCAATACAAGCGTATGGTCGGGGGCAAGGCCACGTAACTGCGCTGGGCGCACATGGTCAGTACCATCGGTCAAAGACGGTTGAGGAAAGTTAAAGCTAGGCAACAAAGCACCCAGAATTTGGTTTGTTTCTGTATAGCCACTTGTGCTTAATTCGGCAGCACTAAGCACATCAACAGGCACATTGCTGTCAGCAATGGTGCGGTCCTTACGGCGCGTACCAACAACAACCACTTCTTCAATATTGGCATATGCCGCTTCTTCTGCGGCGACAGCCGGCGTAGAGGCCACAAATGCAACAGATGCAAGTGCAACAGCCGAAACGCTGGACTTTAAAAAATTAAACTTAGTCAAAACAAATCTCCATTTAAATGCAGTGCTGGCTCACAAGGGTGCCTCAGAAAACAAAGGCGGGGGAGGTTAGCCAGCGAAAATCTGACCAAGCAATACAGAAAATGCCAGATATACCAAACTACACAATGGCTTAGTGTTGCTTCTTTACACGAGAATTTAGAGGATTGTTGCATTTTAGCAACCCGCTATAACCTTGGTTTATAGCGCATCTGCACAAACCCCATATACCACCATAAATGGCATATAACTCTCTCCAGCATCACTTTATATTGTGCAATGCACCCCAAATAAAACCTGTATTTTTAGCAATTGTTAATAGCTTTCTGCGACTCTGAGTATATCGGAACAAATCTTCGCCCAGAATACCAGGGCATGCCCGTGATCCAACCTGTGGCCCAACTTGCGGGCCAACGCGTAGTTAAAGAGAAAATAGGGTTCACTGGGTAAAATCTGGCAGGAAATCTGCCACGTATCAGGCTTTGCGGTCATGTATACCGCGCCAAATGATGAATGGAACACAGCCAAACATCATTTGAAAACGATGGAGTAGTACCGCTTATTTTAAACAGGAGGGTTGACTATGGCGGCCAGGAAAAAAAGCTTTGCTGACATTATCAATACAGACAGAAAACACCGCACTGAAGATAATTGGTCAGGGTCCTATCTGGACTATCTTGAACTCCTGAGAAAAAAGCCTGAACTCCCAATTTTAGCCCACCGCCGTATTTACGATTCCCTTATTACGGATGGTTCCAACACCCTGACAGCAGAAGATAATCCCCGTATTGGCCGCCTGTTTGGCGACGATGGCGTGAAGGTTTACAATTGTTTCAAAGACCTTTTCTTTGGCATTGAACCTGTGATTGAAAAAATCATCCGCTACTATCATGCGGCGGCCCTAAAAGGCGAGGAAAGCCGCCAAGTACTCTATTTAATGGGCCCAGTGGGGGCTGGGAAATCCAGCCTCGTCGAGCATATTCAGAAAATGCTGGAATGCTCAGACCCCATGATGGCCATCGAAGGCTGCCCCATTCATGAAGAACCCCTGCACCTAACGCCGCGCCACCTTCGCCCCGAATTTGAAAAAATGCTGGGCGTACAAATAGAAGGGGATCTGTGCCCTGTATGCCGCTGGCGATTAAAAAATGATTTTAAAGGCAAATACGAAGAAATGCGCATCCATACTGTGCGCCCGTCAAAGCGGGGCCGTTTGGGCATTGCTGTTGTGCCACCAGTAGACCCCAACAATCAGGATACCTCCGTGTTGATTGGCTCAGAGGATATTTCCAAGTTGGATAAATACTCGGAAAGCGACCCCCGCGTGCTTGACCTTGGGGGTGCCTTCAATGTTGGCAACCGAGGCATGGTCGAATTTATCGAAGTCTTCAAAAATGAAATTGAATATCTGCATACCATGATTACTGCCACACAAGAAAAAGTGGTCCCTGCCCCCGGCAGGCACGGCATGGTTTATGTTGATTGCTCCATTTTGGCGCACTCAAATGAGGCTGAATGGCGTAAATTTAAAGCTGAGCACACCAATGAAGCCATTCTTGACCGTATGGTTGTCGTTAAAGTGCCTTATAACCTACGACTTTCAGAAGAAGTGAAAATCTATAAGAAGATTTTGGGCTATTCAGGCTTTGACGGCCATATCGCACCACACACGCTAGAAATTGCAGCGATGTTTGCCGTCCTTTCCCGACTTGAACCCAATAATAAATGCGATTTAATGACCAAACTACGGCTCTATAACGGCGACGAAGTCATTGAAAAAGGCCGCACCAAACGTGTTGATTTGGAAGAACTGCGCGATGATGCCACCGACGAAGGCCTGTCGGGCATCTCCACACGCTTTGTTGTCAAAGCCATTGATATTGCCCTTACAAAATTCCCAGAAGGCATCACTCCCATTCATATCCGTGAAGCGCTGATTGACATGGTGA
>JAESQS010000263.1 GCA_016765035.1 Kordiimonadaceae bacterium
ACAGATGTCACAAACAACAAACATAAACACGCGCCAAAAGATCCTCGAAGTAGCAACTTCGGAGTTTTTCGCGCACGGTTTTCGAGGCGCTTCGGTTCGCGAGATCTGTTCGCGGGCTGGGGCCAGTGCCAATGCGATCACCTATCACTTTGGATCAAAAGAAAAGCTTTACCGCGAAATACTTGACGGCTTTGCGCAACTTCAGGTGACCCATGCCAAAAGAACGCTCGCGGCGGATTTGAAAACTCAACAGGAATTCGAATTACGCTTGGAAGTATTCTTTGACGGGCTGCTGGAATCCTATCTCGCCAACCGCGAGGTTTTGCTCATCGCACTGCGAGAATTTGAACAGCTTTCACCAGATGACGACGCAAGTGTTTACAGAGAACTGGTCGAGGTCAATTTCCTGCTCTCAAAATATATTCGCGATGCCAAAGCGCAGGGGTTTGTCAAAGACGACGTGGACGCCGATATTGTTGCGGGCATCCTGTTGGACAGGCTGATCAGTCAAGCCCGCTTTGCCCATACTCATAAACCATATTTCAAAGTTTCAACGCTTGACCCCGAGTATCGGGCTTACTGGATCCGCGCGACGCTCGCGGTGATATTTACCGGAATAAATGCACCCAATAAATAACCCAAAATGGAGAGTACAATGCATATCGAACACAAAATTGAAATTTCCGAGCCTATTGAAACCGTGTGGGATCAAATCAGTGATCTGACGGGCATTCAGGACTGGACCAAGACCGTGAATTCCGCCCATTTTCACACCGATAAACAGCGCGGAATCGGCGCAGGGCGGACCTGTGACGTTAAAGGTTTTGGCAAGCTGGTCGAAAATGTGCTGGAGTGGAGTGAGGGCGAAAGTTATCGTCTGTCCCTCGAAGGGTTGCCATCGTTTGTGAAAGAAGCAAGCGGCGGGTGGCGTCTAGAAAAGGCGGGTGACAACCGCACAATCGCGACCACGTTTATCGACATGGAAACCCGCTATTGGCCGTTTGGCGTAATAATGGAGAAAGTGGCCCTGGGGCCGCAATTCAACAAAGTAATTTCCGGCGTCCAGAAGGAATTTAAAAACCATGTCGAAGCCGCTGGTGGTACTGTAAAAACCGCCTAGAACCGAACCAATTACCGCGTGAAGATTGTTGGAAACCAGTCTTCGCGCAGTTTTTGTCCAGCCACCATGTTATGGCCGGGGTAGGGCGGTGATGTGGGGCCTGCGCGCTCGACATATCGCGCGTCATCGCCAATAAGCCGAAGGGAAAATGCCCTTCTGCGGTTTTCTAAAGTCTCGCCGCGGGTTCCGTGCAGCACACCGAAATTGAACGCAACCGCGTCGCCGGGCTCCATCGCCCATTCGACAACAGGCATGCCATCCGCGTCCGGATCGGGGACCGGCATGTAAATATCTTCGCCAGCGTAAAAATCCTGTTCCGAGAGCCAGCGCATCGGAAGAACCGGTTTTTCCCACAAATGGGAGCCCGGAACCATCCGCAGAGTTGCGTCCTTCACCGTATCCAAAGGCGTCCAAAACGACACGTTTTGTTGCCCTTCGACAAAATAATACGGTCCGTCCTGATGCCAAGGCGTGGCCGCCGCCGTGCCCGGCTCTTTCACCAAAACATGATCGTGGAATACTTGAACCGTTTTTGACTGCATGAGGTCGGCAGCGACTTCGGCCGCAGGGGAGTTGTGAATAACCTCGGAGAACTCAGGAATGCGGTTCCAGTTGCAGTAATCGTCAAAAAAGGCACCGGCAGCCCCTTCTTTGAGGTTTGGCTGCGTTCCGAATTCACTGGGTGCGGCAATATTTTCGGCAATTCCTTTACGCAAAGGCTCAATAAAATCCTTAAACAGACCCTTAACCAAGACAACGCCGTCTTTTTGGTAGGTATCGATGTGGTCTTGCGTAATCAACGGATGAGTCATGGAAATTCCTCGGCTAAAGCTTCCTGAAATCTGTACCGCGCCATCGGGTCGGATTCAAATTGTTAATTCCGATAAACGCCTAACGTCACGTCGGATATGTCCAAGATCGCCTAGCCGGTGATCCGAAACTTGGTGATTTCAGGGTCAACTTCTGCATTTTCCCACAGAACCTCTGTCACGCGGGCCGCGAGCGGACCTTTCTTCAGCGCACGCACCATTTCGTCAACGTCCACAGCAGGGCCCATAATAAACGCAAGCACCGCGCCGTCAGGTTCATTGCGCACCCAGCCGCAAAGCCCGCGGCGCTTGGCCTCGGATCGGGTCCAGACGCGAAACGCCACACCCTGCACCCGCCCAGAGATCCGCGCACTAATGGCAATAGTATCCATCACAAAACCAATTGTTGTTAACGAGAATGCCAACATAACACAGATGCGCCTGTTGAAAATGGAGATCCCCTCAAAGCCGAAAAATACCCCTTGATCCCACCCAATTTGGGAATCTGGGCCAACTTGGAGTAGAATGGGTTTTCGGCCAGATATTAAAGGCCGAAAATTTGTCAAAAAAATGTACAAGGGAGTAATTAGTATGTCACTTTATATGTTCCAGGCTAGCTACACAGCCCAAGCAATCAAGGCTTTGGTAAATAATCCACAAAACCGCGAAGGGCCCGCGCGCACTGTCATCGAAGCGGCAGGCGGTAAGCTCTTAAGCATGTATTTCTGCTTCGGAACTTCGGATGTCGTGGCTATTATCGAGGCGCCGGATGATAAGGCCATGGCTTCATGCTCTTTGGCAATCGGAGCGTCGGGTGCCTTTTCCAGCGGGTCAACGACCAGCATTATGACAGCTGCCGACGCGATGGATGCGATGCAGGCAGCCCAAGCCGTCTCCGCAGTTTATAAGCCGGCAACCGGATAAGTAAAAACGTGCTCGCCGCTTGAATTTAGACTTTTTGGGTCAAAAATATCCCGGCGAGCATCAACCCAATCCCGCTGACCCGCGCCATGGTTATAGGCGTTACCTGCGCCCCGAACAGGCCGAAGTGGTCGATCAGCGCGGCCGAGATTATTTGCCCGACCAGCACAAAGAACACCGCGTTGCCGACGCCAAACTTCGGCGCGATCCAGGTGATCGACAGCACATAAAACGCTACCAGAAACCCGGCCAGAAACAGATGCGGCGAGGCCGTTCTGATATTGCCAAAACCATGCGCGCCGGAAAGGAGAAACACGACAAGTGCCGATAAAGAAGCCACCGCAAACAGGCACATCGTCGCCGCCGCCGGATTGCCAAGCCGCACGCCCAAAGCAGAATTGAGCCCGGCCAACACCGGAATGCCAATTCCGGCGGCCAACATTATAGCGGCATATCGCATAGTTTCGCTGGTCATTTGTTGGTACTCCGGAGTTGGTGGGAATGGCAGACTGTTTGGCTGAGTTTACTCTCTATCTGCACAAACGGTCTAGCGATAGCCTCTTGGGAAAAATCTTATGGGAATGGCAAATCGTGCTAAATATCTGCAAGTA
>JAESQS010000264.1 GCA_016765035.1 Kordiimonadaceae bacterium
GCTCGAAGCACTGGTGAAACGCTTACCGGGCGAGCATATTGTGATCAACGCGGAAGTGGATGGCACATTCCCAAACCATCACGCAGACCCAACAGTAGAAGAAAACCTACAGCAATTGAAAGATGTGGTTGCTTCAGAAGGGTGCGATTTGGGGCTGGCGTTTGACGGCGACGGCGACAGAATTGGCGCTGTGGACAGCCAAGGCAGAGTTGTTTGGGGGGACCAGATGCTGGCAATTATGGCTGGGGAGCTATTGAAAGAGCTGCCCGGCGCGCCCATCATTGCAGATGTAAAAGCCAGCCAATCCTTGTTTGACAGGGTGGCCGAGCTTGGTGGCAAACCAATTATGTGGAAAACAGGCCATTCGCTTATCAAGGCAAAAATGGTGGAATTGGATGCACCATTGGCTGGAGAGATGTCTGGCCACATTTTTTATAAACATAAATTTTACGGCCATGATGATGCGCTTTATGCCGGCATTCGGTTCTTGAATGCCATCACATCGCAAGGGGGTAGTCTAGATTCTTTGAAAGATGATTTGCCTCAGGCCATCAATACACCTGAGCTGCGCTTTGATTGTGATGAGACACGAAAGTTTGTTGTCGTAGAAGAAGTTAAGGCAACTTTGCAAGCGGCAGGTGCGGAGATGTCAACTGTTGACGGCGTGCGTGTGCAGACAAAAGATGGCTGGTGGCTGCTGCGTGCATCGAACACGCAGGCGGTTTTGGTTGCCCGCTGTGAGGCCTCAACTGAAGAGGGATTAACGCGTCTAAAACAGGCGTTAATTAAGGCTTTGGGCGAAGTTGGAGTAGAGGCGCCTGCCGATTTATAGTATGATGTTTTTTTCCTTCACTGCATTTTTACCCTTTTCGTGCAGGATCGAGACACTAGATAATAGGGGTAGAGATCTTGGAGAATATATGCCCGATAGCGATAATGACGATGGTAATGATGGTGATGAAGGTGGCGTTGGTGCTGGCGTTTTAACGCGGACTGAACCCAAAACCAAAAAGCCATCAATGTATAAAGTACTGTTGCTGAATGATGATTATACTCCCATGGAGTTTGTAGTTCATATTTTGCAGCGGTTTTTTCGTTTGGCGATGGAAGATGCCACAGATGTTATGCTGGCTGTCCACCAACGAGGTGTGGGTATCTGCGGTGTCTTTACGTATGAAGTTGCAGAAACCAAAGTGAACCAGGTGCTAACATACGCCAAGCAGCATGACCATCCGCTGCAGTGCACCTTAGAGAAAGAATAAGAAAGTCTTGAGTAACCTGTAGAATGGAGGATACCGTATAGTGCCTAGTTTTTCCCCTCACTTAGAAGAAACCCTTCATCGTGCCCTGAAGGAAGCAAACGAGCGTAAACATGAGTATGCAACGTTAGAGCATCTGCTTATGTCTCTGCTGCATGACCCTGAAGCCTTAGCTGTGCTGAGGGCGTGTGATGTAGATGTTGATATGCTAAATACGCAGCTTTCTGACTATCTGGACGGCGATTTGGAAAACCTGAAAGTGGAAGAGGATGGTGTTGAAGCCACGCCTACTGCGGGTTTTCAGCGGGTGGTGCAGCGTGCCTTGCTGCATGTGCAGTCTTCTGGCAGGGAAGAAATGACAGGCGCGAACCTGCTTGTTGCTTTGTTCTCAGAGCGAGAAAGCCACGCAGTATTCTTTTTGCAAAGCCAAGATATGACACGGCTGGATGCCGTCAGTTATATTTCGCACGGCATTGCCAAAGTCGCCAATCAAAATGAAAACCGCCCTATCAAAGGCGTTGAAGGGGACGGTGAGAATGTTGGTGGGGCTGAGGAAAATATTAGCCCAGAAAGTGCCAAGGAAGAAACCGCTCTTGGTGCTTACTGTGTAGACCTGAATGAAAAAGCCAGAAAAGGCAAAATTGATCCGTTGATTGGCCGAAACGCTGAACTTGAACGGGCTGTACAAATCTTATGTCGCCGCTCTAAAAATAATCCGCTGTTGGTGGGAGACCCCGGTGTGGGCAAAACCGCCATTGCTGAAGGCCTTGCCCGGCGCATCGTTGAAAAAGATGTGCCTGAAGTACTGAATGATGCGATTATCTTCTCATTGGACCTTGGCGCCCTGCTTGCTGGTACGCGCTTCCGGGGTGATTTCGAAGAACGCCTTAAGAATGTTGTGAAAGAGCTGGAAGAGACCGAAGGCGCTGTGTTGTTCATTGATGAAATCCACACGGTTATTGGGGCAGGTGCTACATCTGGTGGTGCTATGGATGCATCTAATCTATTGAAACCAGCGCTGGCCAGTGGCAGCATTCGCTGCATGGGGTCCACTACCTACAAAGAGTTCCGCAGTCATTTCGAAAAAGACCGTGCCTTGTTGCGGCGCTTCCAGAAAATTGATGTGAATGAACCCAGCGTTGAAGATACAGTTAAAATACTCAAAGGCTTGAAGCCTTATTTTGAGGACCACCATAAAGTGCGCTATACGGCAGAAGCAATTCGCACTGCTGTAGAGCTTTCTGACCGTTATATTACGGACCGTAAATTGCCAGACAAGGCGATTGATGTGATTGATGAAAGCGGTGCTGCACAAATGTTGTTGCCGCCTTCCAAACGCAAAAAAACCATCAGCGTGAAAGATGTTGAGACTGTGGTCGCAACGATTGCCCGCATCCCGCCAAAATCAGTTACGCGTGATGAAAGCCGCGTGATGATCAAGCTGGAAGAAGACTTGAAACGGGTGGTTTTTGGCCAAGACAAGGCTTTGGAGGCTTTATCCTCTGCTGTTAAATTGTCTCGGGCAGGGTTGCGCGAGCCAAACAAGCCTATTGGTTCTTATCTGTTCAGTGGTCCAACGGGCGTTGGTAAAACTGAGGCTGCTCGCCAATTAGCGCATTTGCTGGGTCTTGAGTTGCACCGGTTTGATATGTCTGAATATATGGAACGGCATTCGATTTCGCGGCTGATTGGTGCGCCTCCGGGGTATGTTGGTTTTGATCAGGGTGGTTTGCTAACCGACGCTGTTGACCAACACCCACACTGTGTACTTCTGCTTGATGAAATTGAAAAAGCCCACCCGGATCTGTTCAATATTCTATTGCAGGTGATGGATAATGGCACGCTCACTGATCATAACGGCAAGAAGATCGATTTCCGTAATGTTATCATCATCATGACCACAAATGCTGGCGCGCGTGATCTTAGTAAGTCAGCCATTGGATTTGGCCGAGAAACCGATGATACGGCCAGTGACGAAGCCATTAAACAAATGTTCAGCCCTGAGTTTAGAAACCGTCTGGATGCAACTGTTGCGTTTGGCTTCTTGCCGCCAGAAGTGGTTGAGATGGTTGTTGAAAAATTCATTTTGCAGCTTGAAATTCAACTTACCGATCGGAATGTGGATATTTCACTGGATGCGGAAGCGAAAAAATGGCTGGCAGAAAAAGGCTATGACAAACATAATGGTGCGCGGCCTTTGTCTCGTGTCATACAAGAGCATATTAAGAAGCCTCTGGCTGATGAGCTTTTGTTTGGCAAGCTGGAAAAAGGCGGCGAGATTGTCGTTAAAGTGAAAAAAGACAAACTGGTGTTTGAAATTACTGCCAATGCGCCCAAGCCACCACAGAGCAACAAAACAGGCCCAAGTAGTGGCCCGAAAAAGGGCCCCAAAAAAGGCCCTAAAAATGGAAATGGCCCCTCTGGGAAAGTTTCTGAATCTGTGAAATGATTGGCTTTAGGGCATATCCGTTTTAAGTAGTTACATCACCGGCCCACGCCCCGCTTACTCTCTGGCCCAACCACCCCTCAGTATATCCTAGCAGGTGGTTGGGACA
>JAESQS010000265.1 GCA_016765035.1 Kordiimonadaceae bacterium
TACCAAAGTCCATGAGCCAGAAAAAATGGTGTGGCACATGCATTCCTCTACTGATGGTAATTGGAATGATGCGCCAAACCCCATGATGGCGGATTGGCCCCGGTTGCTGTTGACGACGGTCATTTTTGAAGACCATGGGGGCAAAACTAAAGTACGCCTGTCGCAGGTGCCTATGGATGCTAGCGCCGCTGAAATTGCCTGCTTTGAAGGGGCAATGGCCAATATGGACCATGGTTGGGGTGGCGGATACACCATTCTGGATGAAATGTTTGCAGATATGCAGGCCTGAACCAAGAAGGTTGCAATAAGCATATTTGGGCACATCGGTATGCTGGACTGCATTGATCAGGGGCACTGGTTCGGGGGCGGTATGAACCGCCCCTTTTGGCGTGTGGCACTAAGCGTATCCGGTGATGTAACTCATTAAGGCGGGTATGCACTAGCTAAGTGAGTATTTACGTCCCTTGCCTAGGGTATCCATAACCCCTTATTTTTGGGCAGGGTTTAGAAGTATAAGCCGTGATTTCAGCAGTGTCAGGAAGCAGGCAGCGGAAAGGCCCGCAGCACCATAGAGCATGGCCATGACCATTATCTGGTAGCGTGCGGCAATAACCGGTGACACACCGGAGAGAATTTGCCCTGTCATCATGCCGGGCAGTGACACGAGGCCAACGGCAAATAGGGCATTGGTGATGGGAATAAGCGCCGCTTTTAAGGCTTTCCTTCGCGCCTCGGTGTAGCTGTCGCCACGGGCAAGCTCTGCTTCCAGCCGTTCAGACGCTAGGCTGATACTGGTCATGGAGCTTGAAAACACCATGCCAGCCAATGGGATAAGGAAACGCGGCGCATACCATGGGTCCAGCGCTAATACACCTTGTGAGATAATCAGCAGGGTGATGCCGCCCCCAAGACTGACAGACACCAGCGCAAGTGGGTAGAGTGTTTTGCGAGGCACGCTGACTGCGCGCAAGGATATCCAACTGGCGACTAGTATCATAACCATCAGCACAGCGATCACTGGCCAGCCTGTGTCTGCCTCGAATATGTAAATCAGGAAATAGCCGATTAACGATAGCTGCAATAACATGCGGCCAAAACCATAGAGGGTTTCTTTGCCGTTACTGGCCCAGCGTTGCGTCACAAGCAGAACAGCGGCAGCAGGCAGCAGCGACAGCGCTAGATTTAAAATGGGGATAGTTTGCATCATCAACGGTTCGCATAATTGGCCGCGAAAAACAACGATGAAAGATCAGCGCGGGCCTCTAGGCCGTATCCGGTTTTGAATTTGCATCAGATACCCCCACCCGCCAAGCAAACCAACCGTCAGAAGGCACTGTAGGCTGGTTGGGCCAGAGTATAAGCTAAGGAGTGGGTGGATATGTAACTAACTAAGACGGATATGCTTATGGCCGTATCCTGTTTTAGTTCCTGCTTGTCTTGCTGCTCGTGGCGGCATGGCTTGCAGTGAGGGGGTGCCCCAACTTTCCCTGTGCCATGAGATTGGCAATGGCAGCATTGAGGCGCGGTAATAGGTGTGCTTTGCTTTTGTGCAAGCGAATGCGAAAGTCTTCAACGGCATTTACACCGCCCATCTCCAGGTCGCGGGGGTGTAGGGTCATTTGTTGTGTGTAATCTGCTTTGCTCACGATACCAACATGAGCTCTGCCTTTTTCGATCAAGTTAAACAAGTTAGTGATGTTTATACTGGGCAGGGTTGAACCAAAATGTTCAGAATTGTTATATGTAAAGCCCTGAATGACAGCGACCCGCAGATTACGCAGGTCTTCTGGTGCGTTAATTGGGACTGTTTTCCCTTTGCCAAACACATAGACTTCTTCACTTGTGAAGAAAATATCACTGAATAGCTGCACGGCTTGTTCTTCTGGCGTGTTGCGCCATTCAGGCGGCATACAGCAATCGATTTGCAGGAAGCCTTCTACAAACATGCGCCGCCTGCGAACATGGGAAATTTCTTTGTGTTGCACTTTGATGCCAGCTTCTTTCAGGATGGCGTTCCATTCCTGCTGAAGACCAAAAGTATCGCTGAGACCAACATGAAGAGGCGCATCCTCTACTTCTTTAGTCTGAGTATTGCCTACTTGTGGTTCGTCGGCTTGGGTTGGGTGTCCGCAACCTAGCGAAGCTGCTATAATAAAAAGATAAAAAGTGGCTATGCGCCCGAAATTTCCGGGGAATGCGGTGCTAGTTGCGAAACTTTGCAACAATCTTACTCCTAACAGATATAAATAAGCAGAAACCTAGACCAGTTTGCTTTGCTATAGCTAGTAAATATTGTTGCTGGGTTCATTGGGCTTGCAGAATGCACAGCGATATAAAAACAGGCTTATCCATTGGGCTTATTTATAAAGTACCCATGTTGCGTGGTCGGCTTCTACGCGAAAATTGTTTTTTTCCGCAAAGCCAGTCACTATTTTACGCATGGGGAAGCCTTTGGTGCGGTTCCAGTGCCAGTCATCCCCTGTGATAATGGCATTGGGCCAAAGCTGGTGGCATACCTCTAAATCTTCTGCTTTTTTACCAGCGTCTATATAGACAATATCTGGTATGAAGCCCGCCTTTTTAAGGTCAGGCAGGGCACCCGGGGAAAAGCCGCGCACTGGCACAAAACGGTCTTTAAACTCTGTTAAGTTCGCCATGGCTGTGGGAAAGGGGCCTTGACGTTCTATGTCTGAGGCAAAACGTTCTTGTGTTTTTATGTCTGGGTAGGCGCGTGTTAGGCCAGGCCTGCCTACATATTTTTTACATTGCTCAATAAGCCTGTCATCCCATGTATCTAGCCCAACCAGCTTTAAATCGCTTTTAAGGGTAAGCCAACGGCGGGCCGATGCGCCAAGAAAACAACCAATTTCCAGCATGTAGCGGCATTCAGACACATTGATCAACGTGTCCACAAGGTGCCGCCCGCCGCCGCCAAGGGTGAAATTCCACGGCGTTACGCCTTTGGTGTCGGGCCAAGGGTTCTGGGCTTGTAGCTTTTTAAAGGCAGTGTCGGACATAGGGCATTATTTTAGCATCAGATAAAGGGCGCGCTGCGTGCCAATGTGGCCAAAGCGCGCCCATATTGATTGGTATATTCTTAAAGGATTGAGAAGCCTGTTGCTGCCCAGTCTTTGTCAAAGCCCGCAAGGCCATTAGTTGTAAGCGGGTGATTGAAAAGCTTTTTCATCACATCCCACGGGAATGTGGCCACATCAGCACCAATGAGAGCGCTATCCAAAACATGTGTGGGGTGGCGCACGGAAGCTACGAGAATTTCGGTGCCGAAATCATAATTATCATAAATGGTGCGAATATCAGAAATAAGCTCCATGCCGTCAAAACCAACATCATCATGGCGGCCAACAAAGGGAGATATAAAGCTTGCGCCCGCTTTGGCGGCTAGCAGGGCTTGGTTGGCTGAAAAGCAAAGTGTTACATTCACCATAATGCCTTCGGCGCGCAGAGCCTTGCAGGTTTTCAGGCCATTCAGTGTAAGCGGCACTTTAACGGCGATATTGTCTGCAATTTCGGCGCATTTGAAGCCTTCTTTCAACATAGTCTCATGGTCGTGAGACACTGTTTCAGCAGATACAGGGCCATCAACTTCGTTGGCAATTTCTGCAATCACTTCAAAAAAATCACGGCCTGCTTTTTTAATAAGAGACGGGTTTGTTGTCACGCCGTCAAGCAAGCCTGTGGCATTTGCTTCGCGAATCTCATCAATATTGGCGGTATCTAAGAAGAACTTCATTTTACTGCTCCGTATGCTCGGCGGTGTATAGCGCTCTGAGCTGTCCTATTTTGGCGTTAACCTAGCTGACTTGCCGTATGCGATAGCCAGCAGCAGAAACCGCGATCATATGTATGTTTATTAAAGATTGCCTCTGTTTGCAATTCCTATAGACAATAGAGGCAATTGAAAACGCATTTTTTAGCATCCTTTGTGTAGCGGACCGTATATGAACCAGCCCACTCTTGGCTTAGGCATTGAAGAAAAGGAAGACGGCCAGCGTGTAAAAGTGCTGTTGCCCTTGCCTCTTGCCGGGCCGCTTGATTACCGGTTGCGAGACGGAGAGCCAGTGCCGGTGCCCGGTACTTTTGTGGAAGTACCGCTTTCGGGCCGCATTGCAAACGGCGTGGTGTGGGATGGCCCAACAGTAAAGTTGGGTAAAATAGTTGCCTTTAAAAAGCTGAAACCTATTGCCAGCACCCTTGATGTGCCACCCATGGGGGAAGACCTGCGCCGGTTTGTTGATTGGGTGTCCGCTTACACGCTGGCAAACCAAGGCGCTGTGCTGCGCATGTGCCTGTCGTCACCTGCTGCATTAAAACCTGTGCCGACAGCGCGGCACTTTATAGGGAAAGATGCAGTGCCCGATGGGGTGCGCCTAACCCCTGCGCGGGAAAATATATTGGCTGTGCTGGCGGACGGAGAGCCTCGTACAGCCTCTGATATTGCTGAACTGGCTGCGGTCAGTACGTCTGTGGTGCGCGGCTTCGAGAAGACGGGTGCCATTGAGGCGCTAGAGCTTTCAGTGGACCTGCCTTTTAAAGCCCCAAATCTTTCAGTGGCTGGCCCTGTGCTGCCTGACGAGCAAACTGCGGCGGCGGGTGCAATACGGGATAAAGTGTTGGAAGGCGGCTTTGCGCCCTTTCTGCTAGACGGGGTTACGGGGTCGGGCAAAACCGAAGTCTATTTGGAAGGGCTTGTTGAAGCCCTTTCGCAAGAAGGCGCGCAAGTGTTGGTTTTGGTGCCAGAGATTGCGCTTACCTCCCAGTGGCTGGACCGTTTTGAAAAACGTTTTGGCGTTGCGCCGGTTGTTTGGCACTCAGAAATTGGCCTAGCGGGGAGAAGGCGGGCGTGGCTTGCGGTGGCAACGGGCGAAGCGCGCGTGGTTGTTGGTGCGCGGTCTGCCCTGTTTTTGCCGTTCCGTGATCTGGCCTTCATCACTGTGGATGAGGAGCATGACCCCTCTTTCAAGCAGGAAGAAGGGGTTTTGTATCATGCACGGGATATGGCGATTGTGCGGGCCAAATTGGCAGATTGCCCCATTGTGCTGGCAAGTGCCACGCCGTCGCTAGAAACATTAGTGAATGCAGATGAAGGCAAATATAAAACACTGAAAATGCGTGATAGGTTTGGCGGTGCCTTACTGCCGGATATGCACGCCATTGATATGAGGGCAGAACCACCAGAGCCGGGCACATGGTTGTCGCCCAAGCTGGTGTCGGAGATTGAAAAGACACTGGCTGCCGGTGAGCAAGTGATGCTGTTCCTGAACAGGCGTGGCTATGCACCGTTAACGCTGTGCCGCACTTGTGGGTTTCGTATTGAATGCGCGAGCTGTTCGGCTTGGCTTGTGGAGCATAGGTTCCGGCGGGAACTCCAGTGCCACCACTGCGGCCATACAGAGCCAGTGCCTAGTGCCTGCCCTGAGTGTAAAACCGAAGAGGCGCTTGTGGCTTGTGGTCCCGGTGTGGAGCGCATGTTTGAAGAAGTGACAAACCGCTTCCCGAATGCGCGAACCTCAGTGATGACCAGTGACACGATGACAACCACCGCGCAAACCGCGCGGGTCGTAGAGGAAATTGCCAGTGGGCATTTAGATATTGTCATCGGTACGCA
>JAESQS010000266.1 GCA_016765035.1 Kordiimonadaceae bacterium
CTGCCAGCCTTGATGTAGCGCAAATCTCTGACATTATTGAAGTGGTCAGCCCTGACACATTCAAGCGCCCAATCTATGCAGGTAATGCCATTGCAACAGTGCAATCTTCTGATGCAACAAAGGTCATCACGGTTCGCGGAACTGGTTTTGATAAAGCTGCTGCCGAAGGTGGTTCTGCTGAAATAGCGACTATTGCAGCAACTGATACTGTTGGTGTGTCTACGTTTGTCAGTGCTGAACTTTCCAAGTCTGACCGGCCTGAGCTAACATCCGCTAAAATCATCATCTCTGGTGGGCGCGGCATGGGATCTGGTGAAAACTTCGCCATCATCGAAGCTGTTGCTGACAAACTGGGCGCTGCTGTTGGTGCTTCCCGCGCTGCTGTAGACGCTGGTTTTGTACCCAATGATTACCAAGTGGGCCAAACAGGCAAAATTGTTGCGCCTGAGCTTTATATTGCTGTTGGCATTTCTGGTGCCATCCAGCATTTGGCAGGCATGAAAGACAGTAAAGTCATTGTAGCCATCAATAAAGACGAAGACGCCCCTATCTTCCAAGTGGCTGATTACGGCCTTGTGGCTGACTTGTTTGACGCTATACCAGAACTGGAAAAAGCGCTTTAAAACTTCCCTAAACAAAGAGCGCCCTAACCGGCGTTCTTTGTTGTATAGTGTGCAAAAGACAACTCATAAGTTTAAAGGTTTAAAATGGTTGATACTGTTGGAATTATTGGTGCCGGCCAAATGGGTTGCGGCATTGCCCAAATAAGCGCCTCTGCTGGCATGAAGGTAGTCCTAAGCGACGTATCCATTGACCGGTGCGAAGCTGGCCTTTCTATCGTCAAGAAAAACTTGGAGCGTCAGGTTTCCAGAGGGAAGCTCACCGTTGACGAAATGGATGCCGCCCTTGGCCGCATCACGCTGGCAGACAGTACAAAAGCACATGCGAACTGTGATTTGGTTATTGAAGCCGCCACTGAAAACGAAAAAATAAAAACGGCTATCTTCAAAGATGTGTGCAAACACTTGAAGCCTTCCGCAATGCTTGCCTCTAACACGTCATCCATTTCCATTACACGGCTTGCTGCCAGCACAGACCGGCCTGAGAAATTCATGGGTGTACACTTCATGAACCCTGTGCCTGTGATGAAACTGGTGGAACTGATCCGCGGCATCGCAACGTCTAACGAAACCTATGAGCGCTTTGCCGCCTACACAGCTAAGCTGAATAAAACCACTGCGATTTCTGAAGATTTTCCAGCCTTCATCGTCAACCGTATTTTGATGCCTATGATCAATGAAGCCATCTATACGCTGTATGAAGGTGTTGGATCAGTAGCCTGTATTGATAAAGCGCTGCGCCTGGGTGCCAACCACCCTATGGGCCCCCTTACGCTAGCTGACTTCATTGGATTGGACACATGCTTATCCATCATGCAGGTTCTCTACGAAGGCCTTGGCGACAGTAAGTACCGCCCCTGCCCCCTATTGGTTAAATATGTCGAGGCCGGATGGCTTGGCCGCAAAACTGGCCGAGGCTTCTATGATTACCGTGGTGAAGGCGACCCTGTCCCAACCCGGTAACATTACTCATAACATCTCTGAAAAAGCCTTGCTTCCTGCGAGGCTTTTTTTATGACGCGTACTTCAAGCGTTCAACGCCAAAGGCTGTTAACACTGTTGCTTCAGCCCCAAACTGTGCCAGTATTTTTTTGCTGCTTTCAGGCCTGATAGCCGCCACTTTGGACAAAGCATCTGCCACAGCACAAGACTGGGCGCGCACTAATAAATTCGTATCTCCCCATTCAAGGGCTGACATGGTTACGCCTTTTTCGATATCCATCAACCTAGCGCCACCAAAATAACTGCCGCACCCTGCCAAAGAACTATTTTGCAATGGCACCGGCACACCAGCCCTATCAGCAGTGGCTTCCTGCTCTCTATCGCTCTGTTTAAATCTTTGTTGTGGCGGGATAAATTCAATGCGCCATTCACTTGACCCAAAGGACCGAATACACCCTCCAATATCAACCAATCCGGCAGCAACACCGGTTTCTTGCAAGGCTTTTACTGCCAAATCTACAGCGAAGCCCTTCACAATCCCCCCAAGGGACAAAAACATTTTACGCCGAAGGCGCACTGCGCCCAGTTGCGACAAATCAATATCCGCCCAACGGGCGATGCCCCCTGTCCCCGCAGCAGCAACATCAAACAGCCCATCTGTTCGGTAGGAAATATCATTAGCCAACTGCAACAAGTGCCAAAACCAATGCGACACAGGCACATAACGACCCACATCAGCCCCGCACAAGTGCAACAGTTCGCTACCCGTTTGGTCACGCCTCACCGTATCTTCAAATCTACTAATGAGGTCCAACACATCATTCAGCAAGCGGTCTGCACACGGTCCATGCGGCGCTATAATGGAAATACGGCCAACTTTACCGAACATAGTCCGGGCCTTAGTATGTTGTTTGCACTTGCAGCTTATCTGTTTTCCCATTGAGTGTTTAGATGTAAAAGGTCTGTGTGGAGACACAATCCTAACTAATAATCATTCTTAATAGCAAGAATAATCTGCATTTATTTGCCTATCCCCTTAGAAATGTTTGTTTTCCACCGAGCAGTTTTCCACGCTAAGCTTTACCAAGTGAGGAAAAGGAAGAGAATCATGCCTGAGATAAAAATTATTATTGGCAACAAAAGATACTCCAGTTGGTCCCTGCGCGGTTGGCTAGCGATTGACCATACTGGTCTGCCCTACAACGAAATAAAGCTGCGGTTAGACACACCCTCTTTTTATGAAGAGATTGTGAAATATAGCCCCGCCAAACGGGTTCCCACACTGCTAGATGGTGACATTGCAGTATGGGATTCAGCCGCCATCATTGACTATTGCGCGCGCTTGGTCCCAGAAAAATTCTGGTGGCCTGCTGATAAAGCAGCCTATGCGCTTGCTCGTAGTGTTTTCAACGAAATGCATAGTGGCTTCACAGAAATTCGCGCTCATATGCCGATGAATTTAGTCGATAACTGGCAAAACCTTACTTTAAGTGATGGCATAAAAACCGACGTACGCCGCATCGTCGGTATATGGACAGAATGCCGTGAGAAACATGGAGCTGGCGGCGCGTTTCTATTCGGCGAATTTTCTGCTGTCGACATGATGTTTGCCACCATAACAACGCGGCTTACAACTTACGGCATTGCCGTTAATAGCGTCTCTTCAGACTATATCAACGCTGTCAGAAACTACCCTGCAATGGACAAATGGTTTACTGAGGCAGTCACAGAAACGGAGATTGTATCCGCAGACCAACTCGATGAAGGCATCACGCATTTAGGCTGACGTATCAGGCATCCAGAGCGTATTGTCTTAGTTAGTTACATATCCGCCCACTCCCTCTACCCAACCACCCCACAGTATGTTCAAGCGGGTGATTGGGTAGAGGGAGTGGGCCGATGATGCATAAGAAACCGAATATACCTAGAGCTTATCCGCTTCAGTTAGAAGCAGGTCCGTAGCACGTGGGCGGAATTTCCCCGAACCGCGACAGCGCCAGAGGCACCACGCCAACAGCACAAATCACCGGGTGCTATAGCCAGTTTAATTTGCCCGCCTGCCTGCGCCGGGGCATAATGCTCGCACGCCAGCATGAACCTGCACAATCCAACACTAGGGGACCCTCATGAGACATTTTTTATTCGCTGCTATTTTGGCTTGTGGCTTTGCATTTCCAGCCTATGCCGAAGCAACTGTTATCTATCTGGTTCGCCACACAGAAAAACAGCATGATGGTACAAAAAACCCCTCCTTAACTCCCGGCGGTGTAGCACGCGCAGGAGCCTTGGCTGCCTTATTAAAGGATGTGCCTTTTACAAAAGTATATTCGACAAATTACAAGCGTACCCGCATGACAGCCGCCCTTGTGGCGGCGCAAGAAAACCTCGACATCAGCCCATGCGGCAAATGCTCCCCTGAAGATATGCCTGCCCTCGCTAAAAGACTAAAAGACCTAGGCGGTACAATTTTAATGGTCGCCCACAGCCACACCACCCCCATGCTCGCGGCTGAACTAACAGGCAAGCCGCTCCCTGAACTGGCAGAGCACCAATATGACCATGTTTATGTTGTGACAGTGGAAGACAGCGGAAAAACGACGCTTACTATACAATATACAGAGCCAAGAACGCCTTAAATTTCGCCGTTCTTAAGGGCTACAAACAGGCCAATGGCTTCAGGCCCATCCCACTTTAACGGGCCTAGATACATAGCTTTAACCAATCCGTCCTTGCCGACAATCAAGCTGGTGGGCAAGGCACCATTTGCCAAATCAATGGCAATTTTCATGGTTGGGTCCGCATATAAGCCCAACCCTTCAATATCCCATTCCTTCAGCGTTGCGCGCGCTTCGCCAATGCCACCCCGGTTTACATTGATGGCAACCACTTCAAAATCATCATCACCAAGTAGTTTTTGCAGGTTGGCAAGCTCAGGCATTTCAGCACGGCACGGCGCGCACCAAGGAGCCCATAAATTAATGAGCATCGCTTTGCCTCTAAGCTCACTGAGAGCAATGGAAGAGCCATCTTCGCGGATGATAATATGGTCGGAAAGCTTTTGTTCCTGCTTGGGCAAAGACAATTTCGCCATTTCGCCTTTTAAATACGGGCCTAACGCTGTATCAAGCGTTGCTGGAACAATAAACTGCCGGTAGGCTATAAAGCCCAACATTAAAACGGCGAATATAGGCAGTATGAAAGCCCTTTTTGGCATTCTTGTCTCCAACATGTAATTAGGTGAACTGCGACTAAAATAGGGATGTCGCAGCGAAAGGCAAGCAAGTGACTGATCAAATTTCTGAGAAGAAGCATACTTCTGGTGATGGCCAAAGTATGTGGGGTGGCCGTTTCGGTGCCGGACCTTCTGCTATCATGCAGGAAATCAATGCTTCAATAGACTTTGACAAGCGCTTGTACCGCGAAGATATTGCCGGCTCCAAGGCGCATTCAAACATGCTTGCTGCAAAGGGCATCATCACAGGTGAAGACCGCGATGCTATCCATTCTGGCCTAGACCAGGTCCAGGCAGAGATTGAAGCCGGGAAAATGGTCTTTGACCCTGCGCTAGAAGACATCGACATGCATGTAGAATCGCGCCTGCGCGAGCTTGTAGGGGATGCTGGCGCGCGGTTACATACAGGCCGGTCCCGCAACGATCAGGTTGCTACAGACTTCCGCCTGTGGTGCCGCAGTGCCGTTGACCAGTTGGATACCGCCTATGCTGGCTTGCTATCCGCAATCACCGAGCAGGCGGACAAGCACGCCGCATCAGTAATGCCCGGCTTCACACATTTGCAAACAGCGCAGCCTGTGACCCTCGGCCATCACCTGATGGCATATTATGAGATGTTCAACAGGGACAGAAGCCGCCTTGCAGATTGCCGCAAACGGCTAAATGAAAACCCACTGGGTGCTGCCGCCCTTGCCGGCACCAGTTTCCCGCTAGACCGCGAGCAAACATCAGCGGAACTTGGCTTTGACAAACCAATGGCCAATTCGCTTGATGCTGTTTCAGCACGCGACTTTGCCATGGAGCTTCTCTCTGCCATGACGATAGGGGCCGTGCACCTGTCGCGCCTTGCAGACGAAATTGTGCTGTGGGCCACATCAGCGTTTAAGTTTCTTGAGCTGTCAGACAGTTTTTCAACTGGCTCTTCCATCATGCCGCAAAAGCGCAATCCAGATGCGGCAGAACTTGTCCGAGCCAAAGTAGGCCGCATCATGGGGGCGCAAAATGGCCTGATGATTGTGATGAAAGGCTTACCGCTCGCCTACTCGAAAGATATGCAGGAAGACAAAGAGCCCGTTTTTAAAGCGGTTGACGACCTCGCGCTTTGCCTTGCCGCCATGACTGGCATGATTGAAGACTTGAAACCAAACACCGCCGCCATGCGCGAAGCTGCTGGGCAGGGTTTTTCAACGGCAACTGATCTTGCTGATTGGCTAGTCCGTGTTTTAAACTTGCCGTTCCGCGATGCGCACCATGTCACCGGCACTGTGGTAAAAGAGGCTGAAACCCGCGGTGTGGACTTATGCGACTTACCGCTGGAAGCCATGCAGGCCATTGAGCCGCGCATCACAGCTGATATTTTTGATGTGTTAACAGTGGATGCTTCTGTGAACAGCCGCACCTCTTTTGGCGGCACGGCCCCGGCAAATGTGAAACAGGCAGTTGCCACCGCACGAAAGGCCTTAAAATGAAACAATTGCTCATTATGACATTGCTGATTATTTCGGCTGTTAGCCTGTCTGCTTGCGGCAGAAAAGGCGACGTGAACCCGCCGACAACCCAAAACACTAACCTTTAATCTACGGGAATAACCTCATGGATCATTTTCAATATCGAAATGGCAAATTATTTGCGGAGGACGTTTCCCTTGAGCAAATAGCTGCTGAGGTTGGCACCCCAGTTTATGTCTATTCAACTGCTACTTTCCAGCGACACTACCGCGTGTTTGCCAAAGCCTTTGAAGGGCTGGACACGCTAATTTGTTACGCTATGAAAGCCAATAGCAATCAGGCAGTACTCACTACGCTTGCTCTTGAGGGCGCTGGCGCAGATGTGGTGAGCGTTGGTGAGCTTAAGCGCGCGCTAGCAGCAGGCATTCCAGCACAAAAAATTGTCTTATCTGGTGTTGGTAAAACCCGCCAAGAAATAGTAGCCAGCCTGAAAGCCGGCATTAAGCAGTTCAATATTGAAAGCGAAGCAGAGCTTGAACTGATTAATATCATTGCGGGTGAAATGGGCTTAATCGCCCCTATCTCAGTCCGGGTAAATCCAGATGTGGATGCTAAAACCCACGAGAAAATTTCCACTGGAAAATCAGAGAATAAATTTGGTATTCCGTGGCACCGAACAGGCGATATTTATGCTCGTATTGGTGCACTGCCTCATGTAACCGCTGTTGGTGTTGATCTTCATATTGGCTCGCAGCTTACAGACCTAGAGCCTTTTAAAATTGCCTTTTCCAAAGTAGTAACCCTTGTGAAAGCTTTGCACGCAGACGGCCATGACATTCGCCATATTGACCTTGGTGGCGGACTAGGCATTCCCTACGTAGCAGGCGCTGAAGCACCGCCAAGCCCCGGTTCATACGGAAAAATGGTCGCAAATGTGCTGGGTGACCTTGATTGCAGCATCATTGTGGAACCCGGCAGGCTTATTGCTGGCAATGCAGGCGTTTTAGTGTCTGAAGTTATTTATGAAAAAACCAATGACAGCAAACATTTTTATATCATTGACGCCGCCATGAATGACTTGGTGCGCCCTGCCATGTATGACGCGCATCACGAGATTATCCCTGTGGAAGAAAATACCGCAGAGGCAAGTGTGACTGTGGACTTTGTCGGGCCAATTTGTGAAAGCAGCGATGTATTTGCAAAAAACCGGAAAACCACCGCCCTTGCAGCAGGTGATTTAATAGCCCTTAAGTCAGCAGGCGCTTACAGTGCCTCCATGTCTTCAACCTATAACAGCAGGCCTCTCATTGCAGAAGTTATGGTCAATGGGGACCAATATGCTGTGGTACGCAAACGTCAAACCATTGAAGAGTTAATAGCACTGGATACCGTGCCAAATTGGCTTTCCCGCTGAAATATTAAGCCTAAATCTATAGATTTTTAGGCGTGAACCGGTGATGCAATTAAAAATCTGATCCGCTTTAACCAGCGAAAGATTGCGCTTCATTATTACTGCGGCTGTCGCCCAGTGCTTTATTCACTGCAGCAAGCAGTTGGTCCATATTGAAGGGTTTGGTAAGCAGCCCTTCAATAAGCAAGGACAGATTATGGGCCCGTTGACGTTCGTCAGAATAGCCCGTCATCAGCAAAATGGGCGTATGAGGCCGTGTCGCACGGACTTTTAACGCAAGCGAAATACCATCCATCATTGGCATGGC
>JAESQS010000267.1 GCA_016765035.1 Kordiimonadaceae bacterium
ATTTCCTGTTGGCGGCAGAAAAACACCAGCTTTGTAATACCATCCAGCTTTGCCAAGTCCGTGGCATAAGCATTCGGTGTGGAAAAATGACACTTGAAAGGGCCGTAAGCGCTGTTTACCGCTGCTGTAATATCTTCATCCATCACAAGCATAACATCAGGTAAAAGCCCGCAAAGGGCTTCGGGCCAACGCCATTCTTTTAGCCGGTGGATCAGATGATCCAGTGTGCTTTTCTCAGCCACATTAAACTCTTTCTTCAAAGCTAGGTGCCTGTCGCGCTCATTTCGCGCACCTGCGCCACATCCATGTCATCGCACCCACGGCAAATCGCCTCTGCCGCAGGAAACTGCCGTTTTTCGAGCGGAAATTCCATATAAAGCAAATCAGGGCTTGCCCGGTTATCCGCCAACCAACGTGCCGACGCAGCATGATAGTCTGCCCGAGCACCGCTGTTCAATTGTTTGCTAACCTCGGTGCCGTCTACTTGCCAATCATACCCGCCTTCGCCGCTACGCGTTAAAGACCCATCCCGCAGCAGGCCGGTATAGAGTGTCTGCCGCATACTTTTGTGCCCGCGACGACCAAACACCTGCTGTATGCGCGATACAAAATCTAGGTCAGCCGCAATGCGAACAGTGTCGAAAAACCCAATGCGCCCAACTACAACAGCGCGGCGGATCATCAAGCTAATAATAGCCGTTCTTGCAGCCATGCCATTTATCGTCAGTAACGAGCCTTGTTCGTCTACGCGGCGCCAGCGGCAAGTGGTAGATACTGTATTTTTATGACTAACTAGAGCACCCAACTGGGTTTGTAATCTGCTAGGTGCAGAAACATCATCGCTATCATGAAAGGCGACAAAGTCAGTTGTTGCCTGCGCCAGACACCAGTTTTTTGACCAGTAAGTCCCATGGTTCTTCGGGGAATGAAAAACCTTGATACGGGCATCAGTGGCCGCAATCGCGGTGACAATATCCAGCGTGTCATCAGTGCTGGCATCATCAATAACCATTAAGTCAAAATTCTGATGTGTCTGGGCAAGAACCGATTCAATCGCCGCCTGCACCAATTTTCCCGTGTTAAAAACCGTCATGATAACGGTAATTTTTTTGTCCGAATGCCGGGCACCACAGTCTTCATAACGCCGGGTTTGGCGTTCATAGGCAGTCTGCCCTATGGACCGCAAAAAGCCATGCTTAGAATCGAGGCAATAGCCAACAGGGTCAAGCCAAAATTTCCGGTAGATATGAGCCATCCGACGCCCTAATCAGATACTTAAGACCACACCAGCAGACAAGGCAAGCTGATAGAAGATATTGATAATATCTGAAGCAATCTGAACATGTTTGGTTGCGACACGCGGTAATACAAATATCTCGTCGCCCGCCTTTAACTTATGTCTACGGCTCTTTAGGTCGCTATGCTTCACTTTTTTAAAAGTGCCATCCTGCCGCAGTATTAAAATATTGGAACGGGATTTGCTCTGAGTAAAGCCACCGGACAAATCAATATACCCGGCTATTGTTAGCCCTTCCTGATACGCCATAGCCCGCGGAAACAAAACATCACCGTGCACCATTATCAAATTGCTAACCCGCGGAATGCGAATGATATCGCCTGATTCAAGTAATATTTCATCTCGTGACGTGGCCCCTGCAAGGGACACCTCTCCGAGAGGTTCAATTTTATCAGCGCGCGCTACCCAGCGTAAAATCAAATTGGCTTCCCGCTCCCGCAATTCAGCTTCTTTGGTGGTGCTTGACCGCGCCGTCAGCACACTGCTTTCAAGCGCCCGCAACTGGGCCTGCAACATTTCTTTCTGCCGCAATTTCACACTTGTCCGTAAAAGGGTCACTGCGCTGCGTTCAGCATTTACGCCAAAATCCACTTTCCGGAGTAAATCCCCGAGCCGTGCACCATACGGCAGCACAAATTCCTGTGCGCTATTATGCTCCCCTTCAACGCGAACGCTGATGCTGCCTTGAGTTTTATCAGACATCACATCAATAACATCGCCGGGGAAAACAGCAATCGTTGCAGCTTTTGAGATAGGAATATATTCAACTTCGGTTTTCGGTTTATTGTTCCGGCTAATGCGAAGATGTGTTGCATGGGCATAAGGCCGCGCCATTTTTAACAAATCGGCAATAAGGGCTGATCCACCGCTGAATTCAAACAGGTTTTCATTTTGCACAACGCCGTACACACCAACCTGCGGCCCAACATGGCCGACAATAATAGTATCCCCATCCCTTAGCTGGAAACTAGGCAATATACCCGACAGGATAAAATCATAGAGATTGACAGAGCGATGCTCTTGCCCCCCCCGTAACAACCGCACATTCAAAAAAGACCCGCGCGCAGAATCAATGCCGCCTGCTTGGTCAAGAAAATATAACAAGGAATCTGATGAATGCCCTGCAAACAAGCCCGGCTTACGGACAAAACCTGTTACAAATATTTTAACAGGTTCCGCGCCGCCTAAGCTTGCATATACACCAACATTTTCACGGAAAACAGTTTTAACTGACTGGCCCACGAAGGCATTAATATCGCTATTTTTCACGCCAAGCACGGCCACCGGGCCCACTTTTGGTACAAAAATATTACCTTGTGGATCAACTGTAAGGCTGCCGGCAAAGTCAAAACCGCCCCAGAGCTTAAGACTGATTGTATCCCCCACAGCCACAGCGTAATCCGGGTTAAAGCCTATGAAAGACTGGTTTGCAAAATCACCCCCAAAAATCCAGTTTCCGAAGGCGGTTTTTTCTTCAATTGTTTCCACAAATGTTTCAACAGCCACATTCGGCGGAATAGCACCTTCCTGCGCAGTGGCATCCTGCGCATACGCACTGCCCCAGGTCACACTTTCGGCCCCTATCACAGAGATAATAAACAGCAAGGATGCCAATGTTTTTTTGAAGCCTGAATTAAACATCTCGGTGCTCCCGAATAGTGGCTAAAATCATGGTTACAATTCCATAGGCAAGCGACAAGCCAATGAAGAGCGTCAATAAATTATAAAGTTTACGTGGATAAAGCGCTTCGTCTGGCAATGTTGGAGACTGCACCACAACCAGATGCTTTAGCTTATGATAGCTTTCAACCCGCGCCCGCTCTAGTGCGACCAGCGCCGTTTTATACACGTCTGTGGCAAAGGTCATTTCCATTTCAAGCGCCTGATACTCGGCACCAACGTCATTGAAAGACCGGCCTTCCGTACTGGCTAATTTAGCCTTTTCTATCACCAACTGTTTTTCAAGCACACCAACACGAGCCCGTGCAGTAACAAGCTCTGCTGCGCCCTCGTTTAAATATCCAGCTAGCAGCTTTTCATCTGTTTTGAGGCGTACCAAATCAGCTTCCATGTGGCTAACAAGCTCTTGCAAAGAAGCCCCGGCCGCCTCAGCACTTAAAATGCCATTGGCATTCTGAAACTGCAGCAGCTTCATGCGGGAATCATTTAGCTTTTCGCGCGCGCGGTCCATTTCCTTTTCAACAAAAAGGATTTCTTTCTTGGCAATATCATGGCCGATACCATTGATAAATGCCTCAGAGGCCTTGATGACTGCCTCAATAAACTTGAGCGAAAATTCAGGCGTAAATGCTTGTGTGCGAATGCTAATGATGCCTGAATCTGGATTCATTGAAACAGTTAAATGCTTCTTGAAAAACTTCAGACGCTCTTCTGCAGAGGGGTTTTCTGGCATCCTAGAAAAAAGATCAGCATCACCTGATGAAAAATGCTCATTGAAGCGAATGGCCTTTTCAATGGTGAACAGCATATCACGGGACTGAGTGTATACCATAAGAAGAGCACCATCTCTGCCTTCCCCCTGATTGCCACCAAAAAACTGCACAGGTGACATTGCAGCACCTGTTTCCGAAGACTTCACATAAAGTAAAGACACTGTTGAGTATCGGTCAGAAGCCCAAAATACATAATACAGCGCGACAAGCAGAACAGCCGCCAAAACCCAGCGATAACTGCTGAATGTTATGGTGTCCGTTCGCACATCCCTAATAGCAGGGCCGTTACTGCTGGACTTCCCCCGCAGGGCTACTGCCTTTTTCAGTTTTACTAATATCTTATCCATGAAGCGTTATTTAGGCTTTCAATTACAAATTTCTATAGCGGTAAAGGGCTCGATCAATACTTTCGTAGAATTCAGCTCTGCCATATGCAAGTAAAATAGCGGCATTACACTGTTCTTTCAATATGGCCTCTTCGTGGCTGACCATGATAACATTCGCTGTTCCGCGCTTCTCTTGCAGGGCAGTTTTGCACTTCCGCCGGAAGGCCACATCCCCCACAGCGGTAATTTCATCGATCAAATATGTATCAAAATCAAAGCCCATTGAAACCGCAAAAGAATATTTAGCACGCATACCCGATGAATAATCGCCCACCGGCAGTTCGAAGCTTTTCCCAAGTTCGGAAAAGTCTTTAACATATTCTTCAATGTCTGCCGTGTCCCGCACACCGTGAATACGGCACACAAAGCGCACATTTTCCCGGCCCGACATATGGCGCTGAAACCCGCTAGACAGTGCCAAGGGCCAGCTAATGAAACGGTCCGACACAATACGGCCATAAGACGGAAAGTCTATGCCGCCCAGCATCCGAAGTAATGTTGATTTCCCCGAGCCATTAATGCCCAATATGGCAACATCCCTGTCATCCGGGATTTGAAAGTCCAGGTTTTTAAGAACATATTTCGGCCCAAAGCGCGTTGGGAAATATTTCGATACATTTTTAACTTTGATCATGCTGCGATCATTCGTTGCCAGCGTAGCCGGTAGCCGGTAACGGCCAGAGCCAGTGTTATCACAATCCAAGCCAGCAAATATTTCTCGTCAGCAATGGGGCTAACATACATCGGCAACCAATTTTCGCGGATTAATTCAATCCCATGAACCAGCGGGTTAACCGCAAATATAGAATGATATTGATACGGGATGGCACTCATAGGGAAGATCACGCCAGATACAAACAATAAAGGCATGGTTAGCATTGAAATAACTTGCTCAATTTCCTGTGCGATTTGTGCCAACACACAGGCCAATATGCCAAAAGAGGCCGCAAACAGCCAAAGCTCTGCCAAATGCCGCAAAGTCCCAAGAGGGTTATGGGGCATAGCATCTATGCCCAACCAATAAAGGCCAAGAACCAACAAAAGAGCCGTAACGAGGAAAACGCCACCTTCCACAACAGTCCGGGCTAAAAATACATCAAAAAGCCGAACCTGACGGAAACCAAGCAGACCCATGGCGCCCCCCAGTGCAGACATATTTTTTTTCATAGTCGCCTGCCAAAGCAACCTGAACGGAACATACCCTGCAAGAATGAAGACAGCAGGATCACTATAGCCATAGCTGCCCATGCCGCGAAGACTAAGCAGGCTCACAAATACCGACATCATGAGAACAGGCTCAACCAGAATCCAGATATTACCGAAAGTATAGCTTTTGAATCGCGCGTTCATTTCCCGCAAAAATATTGCGAAAATTACGTCTCGCTGGATAGATATTGCTGATCTCGCCCGCATTTTTGTGCACCATCAACCGCGTCCGGCAGGCCGAACTATCAACTAGACATCTTCGTGTTTGTAGATGCCTGAGTATCCGCCATCAGCGTCGACAGCAACAAGAAACTTAACTTCGTGGCTGCGCATCATATTCTCAGCCTCATCAACGATCTCGCTTTGTTCGATGATGGAAAAGTCTTTGCTCATACATTGCTGGGCTGTGACTTCACGAACCCTGCGTGTTACGCGCAAGGCCACACCAAGTTGCCCTTTTGTCACAACACCAGTTGGTTTATTCTGACTATCAAGAACCACAGCAACACCAGCCGCCGCGCCTGCCATTTCAGCAGCAAGCTCAAGCAATACCATGTCAGGCTGCACAACTGGCACATTCGCCGTGAGCATCACATCTTCAACATGGGTCAGCAACCGCCTGCCTAGTGAACCACCCGGATGATACCGGGCAAAATCTTTTGCGTGGAAATCGCGCAATCCCATAAGCGAAATAGCCAGTGCATCACCAATGGCAACAGTCACAACGATAGACGTTGTTGGCACTAAATTATTGGGGCACACTTCTTCGGTGATCGGAATTTCAAGCACCACATCAGAGGCACGGCCAAGCGTAGAGGATTTTACCCCCGTAATGGCAATAACCCGGTTACCGAATGATTTCAGCGACGGCAGCAACTGTGTAATTTCTTGTGTTTCGCCGGAATAGGAAATCAGCAAAAGCGTATCGCCCGGCGTAACCATACCCAAATCACCATGGGAAGCTTCCGCAGGATGCAAAAAGAAAGACGGTGTACCAGTGGAAGCAAGTGTTGCGGATATCTTGCGCGCTACATGGCCGGATTTCCCCATGCCAATAACAATGACATGCCCAACGGTGTTAAGAGCCAGCATGATAGCTTCACGAAACGCTTCTTCATCATAGGTTTGGGCTAGCCGCTCAAGCGCCTGACCCTGCTTCAAAAAACTAGCACCTACATTTTCCAGCGTGTCGCCCAGATCGGCCTTCAGGCTGTTAGGGAGTTCAAGGACATTCTCAGAATTCTTATCCTTACTCACAGAACCGCTCATACTCACTCCCCAAAAATCGCCTTGCCTAGGTTTCACTTAACCTATTGATAAGTATAAGGCTTTTTTTCAATCCACTTGCCATAACAGCTTTGTTTACAAAATTTGCGGCACGCTATCATAGGCCACTATACATCACAACAAAACTGTTCAATTTGAACTAAATACAGCACAACTCGCTGTCCTACGGGTTCTCCACAGGCTAATTACACGGGTATCTGTAATACGAACACCTCCGCGGGTCAACAGTGGGTACTTTATGGAAATTATGTTAACCCTTTGGCCGCATTCCATGTTTAACAAATAGCGGATAGGCATGAACTTCGGATGAACGCCACGTAACCGGTATGCGTTACAAAAGAATTGAATGCCAATTTTACAACTGGTACTAGGATTTCGGGAGGACGCGGCATTTAAGCCTTGTTTCTCCGTGCAAAAATTGCCGCTTTTGTGGCGATACAGTGAGAAAAGGCCAGAAATGCCCGCAGAAAAAACACCTTC